>JABMPE010000708.1 GCA_013203845.1 Rhodopirellula sp.
CACGTAAATTGGGCGTTCTGACGACTGATGCAATTCAAGAAAAAACCGCGGCGACCGAGAAAACGTACGACCACTCCAAAGCGGTGGCTGCCTACGAAAAGCAACGAGCGGCCTGGCAGGCGAAAGTCAAAGAAGCCCGGGCTGCTGGTAAAGCAATTCCAAACGCACCGCGTGCTCCGCGGGATCCGCTCGCTGGCCAGCATCGCCCGGCGAATCTTTACAACGGAGTCCTCAACCCAATCATCGGATATGGCATCCGCGGCGCGATCTGGTATCAGGGCGAATCGAATTCCGGTCGAGCTTACCAGTACCGGCACCTCTTTCCGCTGATGATTCAGCACTGGCGAGACGAATGGCAACAGGGTGACTTCCCGTTCTACTTCGTGCAGCTGGCCGACTTCCGGGATGAGTCAGCAGAGCCTCAGGAAAGCAACTGGGCCGAACTCCGCGAAGCCCAGACGATGACACTGGCAAAACTGCCCAACACGGGACAGGCTGTCATCACCGACCTCGGCGAAGCGCACGACATCCATCCGAAAGACAAGCAGAATGTTGCGAAACGTCTGGCTCGCTGGGCACTCGCGAAGGACTACGGCATTAACGTCGTCTACCGCAGCCCGGAATTCCAATCGTCAGAAGTGAAGGGAAACAAAATCATCGTGACGATGGATCACGTCGGCGGTGGGTTGGACACCTTTGACGTCCGACAACCGGTTGGACTCGCCATCGCTGGCGAAGACAAAGTCTTCAAGTGGGCTCAGGGCAGGATCGTTGGCAAAGACAAAATCGAAGTCTGGAGTGACGAAGTCGCGGCCCCCGTCGCCGTTCGGTACGCCTGGGCCGACAACCCAGTCTGCAACCTGCAGAACGCGGAAGGGTTGCCCGTCACTCCGTTCCGCTCGGACGACTGGCCGGGCGTCACGATCGACGTTCACAAGTAGAGAATCAATCTTGAGAAGATGAAAGACTACAAAGAGTCGGGCGACTTCCGTCGCCCGACTCTGATCATTTTGAAACAGGACAGCCCCATGGGGTGGCACTTTGGCAAGAAGAATTCACGGAGCTGCTGAGATGCCACAGGGATATCGAAAGCTGATCCTGACAATGGCTACGCTGCTGCTGACCGGCGTGTCAGCACGGGCTGCTGACTGGCCGATGTGGCGATGCGATGCGCAGCGATCGGCAGCTTCAACGGAAACGCTGCCGGCAGGCATGAGGCTGTTGTGGACTCGCGATTACGGATCGCGACAACAGGCCTGGGACGATCCGCTCAACCACGACCTGATGACCTACGATCGAATCTTCGAACCGATCGTGATGGATGGTCGGCTGTTCGTCGGGTTTAACGATCAGGACAAACTGACCGCACTGGATGCTCGGACTGGAACGGAGCTATGGACGTTCTTCACGGAAGCGCCCGTCCGAGTTCCGCCAGCAGGATACAACGGACGCGTTTACGTCTGCAGCGACGACGGATTTCTGTACTGCATTGATGCCACGACCGGCAAGCTTCATTGGAAGCTCCGCGGCGGGCCGGGGCCGCAGCACGCAATCGGAAACCAGCGTCTCGTTTCCGCCTGGGTCGCACGCGGCGGGCCGGTCGTGCGCGACGACACGGTTTACTTCGCCGCCAGCATCTGGCCGTTCATGGGCACGTTCATCTACGCCGTCGATGCTGAATCCGGAGTCGTTCGGTGGGTTAATGACAGCACCGGCTCGCAGTACATCAAGCAGCCTCACAGCGCTCCATCGTTCGCGGGCGTGGCGCCGCAGGGTACTCTGGTCGCGACCGATGAAATGCTGCTCGTGCCGGGCGGACGTTCCGTGCCAGCCACCTTCGACCGCAACACTGGCAAATTCCGCTACTTCAAATTTAACGAAGGCGGCAAGGGCACCGGCGGCTCGTTCCTCGCCGCGAACGAGACACACTATTTCGTGCATACTCGCTTGAAGGGGACTCGGGCGTTCACCTTGAAAGAGGGAACAACAACCGCGTTCATGCCGAACGAGCCCGTGCTTTCGGACGGGCTCGTTTACGCAGCGTTTTCCGGCAAGGACCAGAAACTCGTCCGTGCGTACGGCTCTGACCAGAAAGTGCTCTGGGAAATCGCCGCCGATGGAACCGGCGATCTGATCCGCTGCGGCGATGATCTCGTCGCGGCTGGCGAGCAATCGATCTCGTTTATCCCTCTTCCGCAGGATCGTGAAAGTAACAACGAGACGATCAACCGGACTCTACCCTGCACCGGTAACGTGCAAAGACTTCTCGCCGCTGACGGGAAACTCTTCGCGGTCACACTGGAAGGAACAATTCTCTGCTACGGAATCGGCAGCGGATCGGGCAGCGGCGTAACGCACCACCCCAGACAGGCGGCGAGACCGTTCGCTGTGCAGCCAGAGCTTTCGCAGGTTGCGGCGGACATACTCTCGTCCGGAGATGCCGAAGGGTACGCCTTCTGGTTCGGTTCGGCGGACGAACACCTGATCGACGCCGTCGCCGCAACATCGCCATTCGTTCAACTGGCCGTCGTCGATCAGGACAAAGCCCGAGTCAATCGGCTGCGGCAGCGACTCAACGACGCAGGACTCTATGGGCGAGTGACGGCGCACCAGTCGGAAGCCGCAACGTTCCTGCCACCTCAGCATGTGGCTCACATGGTGTTTGTTGGTCGGACTCTGGCGGCGGCAGCAGATTCAAAAACGCTGGCCGCGATCTACAAGGCGGTCAGACCCTACGGCGGAGTCATGTACTTACTGGCCGACGAGAACCGTTCGATCATCGCCGAAACGGTCACCGCCATGAAACTCGAACAGGCCGAGGTCACCGTTGCGGATCACGGCGTCGTGGTGCGGCGAGTTGGTGAGTTACCCGGTTCTGCCGACTGGACTCACCAGTACGGCGACATCGGTAACACGATCAAGTCGAACGACAGCCGTGTGAAGCTGCCGCTGGGAGTGCTCTGGTTCGGGGGCAGCAGCAACATGGACGTGCTGCCCAGGCATGGACACGGCCCGACCGAACAGGTCATCGGAGGCCGGTTGTTTATCCAGGGCATGAACAGTCTGAGTGCTCGAGACGTTTACACGGGGCGCGTGCTGTGGAAGCGAGAGTTCAAGAATCTGGGAACCTTCGACGTCTACTACGACGCGACTTACCAGAACACGCCGCTCGATCCGCAATACAACCAGGTCCACATTCCTGGTGCCAATGGTCGCGGTACAAATTTCGTCGTCGCTAACGATCGCGCCTACATTGTTGAGGGCGACACGTGCCACGTGCTGGACCCGGCAACCGGGGCGACGCTGCAGGACATCCGCCTGCCGGCAGACAGCTCGGGAGACCGTAAAGAGTGGGGCTACCTAGGCGTTTACCAGGACGTGCTGATCGGCGGGCTGGGTTTCGCCAACTATCGGTCACGTGGCGACATCAAGTTCGAAGGCGACAAGGACCTGTCAAAGAACAAAGCTGGCTTTGGCGGCAGGAGTCTCGACCGCGCAGCCAGCATGGCCCTCGTTGGTTTTGACCGACATTCCGGCGAGCAACTCTGGAAGGTCGACGCGGTTCACAGTTTCTGGCATAACGGCATCGTCGCTGGAAATGGTCGCATTTTCTGTCTGGATCGAAATCCGAAACGAGTCGAGGAAGTTCTGAAACGTCGCGGAAAATCAGCCCCGGACACGTACCGAATTCTGGCGATTGACCACCGCACCGGACAGCCGCAGTGGCAGATCAACGAAAACATCTTCGGCACCTGGCTGGGATATTCAGAATCGAAAGACGCGCTGTTGCAGGCTGGAGCGTCGGCCAGCGATCGACTCTCTGACGAATCCGGAACCGGCATGGCGGTTTACTCGGGCAATGACGGCCAGGTTCGCTGGCAGAACAACTCGTTGAGTTACTCCGGCCCGTGCATCCTGCACAACGACCTGATCATCACCAACGCCAACTCATACAAGGAATCTGCGGGAGCATTCAACATCGACAATGGTGAGCAGAAGCTGATCGCCAACCCGCTAACCGGCGAGCTGCAACCGTGGAAGATCACCAGGGCCTACGGGTGCAACAGTATCATCGCCAGCGAAAATCTGCTGACATTCCGCTCGGGCGCCGCCGGGTTCTACGATCTGCTGACCGATTCCGGAACCGGAAATCTGGGCGGGTTCAAGTCCGGCTGCACTTCGAATCTCGTCGTAGCGAATGGTGTTCTGAACGCGCCGGACTACACACGCACGTGCAGCTGCGCTTATCAGAATCAGACGTCACTCGCGCTGGTTCACATGCCGGAAATGGAAATGTGGACTGTCAACATCGCTGCCGCCGAGGCTGACGTGAATTCGGCAGACAAGCCAGTCCACAGGCTCGGCATCAACTTTGGTGCACCGGGAGACCGACGCGATCCGAACGGGCTGCTCTGGCTGGAATATCCCGTCGTTGCCGGTGAGTCCCCACCGCTGGCCATCAACGTCGACTCAGGTGGAAAATATTTCCATCGTCATGGATCGACGATGAATGGACACGACTTGCCCTGGGTGCTGGCATCCGGAGTTGAGGGAGCCACTGAAATTCAGATCGGCTTGAAACAGGCAAAGAGTTCTCGACAGAGTTCGACATCACCCTGGCGAGTGCGTTTATTCTTCGGTGCTCCGCCGGCAGCCGGGCTGTCGAGATCGGTGTTTGATGTCTACCTGCAGGACCAGCGAGTCCTGAGTAACATCACCCTCGACCCGACAGGCGAGGATGCCGCGAGAGTGGCTGTTCACACTTTCGACAACATCATGATTCCAGATCAGCTGCGAATTCGTTTCGTGTCCAAAGAAGGCAAGGCCGTGATTTCAGGCGTCGAAATCAGTGAGACAAACGCACGTCGGTAAGCGACTGCCGGGTTCCTAAGCGGTGAGTAAGAAACGCTGATCTTCACAACTGATTTATAGAAGGTATGCGAGTACGTCATTGACCACAGAATCAAACAACTCATGGCTGGCGGTCGACGTTGGGAACAGTCGGATCAAGGTTGGGCTGTTCGACACGCCCGATGCTGCTCGCGCAACTCCTGAGAAGGACGAATCGAAGCCCGAATGCGAGGACATCGCCGGGCTACCTCGGTGCGTTGATTTTCGTTCGGTGCCCCTTAAAACGTCCGTTCCGTGGGACGAATTTTTGAAAGGCTACGCCGCCGGAGCGCAACCGAACGGTGTCATCGTTGGATCCAACCAGCGCGGCGTTGATGAGGTTGCAAGCGACTGGCCAGACTGGCTTCAGAAGCCTGTCGTGATTCGGAGTTCAGAATTCTTCCCCCTCGACATCCAGGTGGATGAACCGCGACGTGTCGGGCTGGATCGGCTGCTGAATGCAGTCGCCGCCGACGCCGTACGCGGCTCAGGCAATGAGGCCATCATTGTTGATTGTGGGACGGCCACCACCGTCGACCTCATCTCGTCGGCGGGCAGTTTCTGCGGAGGAGCGATCCTTCCCGGCTTCACTCTTTGTGCCCGAGCCTTGAATCAGTACACGGAAGTTCTGCCTCTGATTTCGATGAACGAGTTGTTTGACCTGCCGCCGAGTGAAGACTGTCACCCGGCGCTGGGCAGCAACACGACGGCGGCCATCATGAGCGGCGTGTTCTGGGGACAGATCGGAGCGGTTCGGGAACTGATCGCTCGATTGAGCCAGCGACGCTCTGCGGCGGACCATGATACATCCGCACCGAAAGTGCTGCTGACCGGCGGCGGAGCGCGGCTACTGGTCCCGTACTTCGCCGACGCGGTACACTGTCCGTATCTGCCGTTGCAGGGACTGGTGCTTGCGGTATCCCGGCAGCATTTATAGTCCGGCTCAGGCAAGCCGAATTCGACCGTTCAGGAAACATGATGTCAGGCTGGAGTCTCACTGAAGGATGCCGACGCGCGGTTCAACTGGCCGCACAGCAGGCGGCCCGCTGGAATCATTCCGAGGTTCTGCCCGCGCACCTTCTGTGGGCACTGCTGGCTGAAGAGTCGCACGCGTTTGAACTGCTCCAACTTGCGGGAGTCACCCAGCAAGCCGTTGAGCAAGGAACCATCTGGGCAGGCAACGCTCCCGCTGCCCGTGAAGCCGCTGTCGGGAGAGAAGCCGCAGCGGGGAGAACGAACGACTCGCACAACGAATTCGACCTGGAAGGCACGAGCGACAACGATGCGCTGGCCGCGCTGACTCGCGACGTTGCTGCCGTTTTCGCACAGGCGAACGCACAGGACACGCCAAACGAAAGTGAGTCGCTCGCGGAAGCGCATCAACACGCTCAGCAGGCAGCCCGCAAGGAAGGACGCGACGTCGAAACTTCCAGCCTGCACCTGCTGGCAGCGATGATCGCGGTTGATCAGCACCTCTCAGCGTTCCTGTTTAAATTTGGCGTGACCACTGAATCCTTTAAGCCCATCGCCGGTCGCCACGACCGACTTACTGAGCCAATGCCGGTTTCGTTTGAAATCGATTTTCAGGCCGAGTCTCCCGGTGAGCGAGCAACGATCCTTCGAATCCTGGACGCTTCCGCCAACCGGGCTCGCGAGGGGTTGCGAGTTGTCGAAGACTTCGTGCGTTTCTCGCTGGACGACGCTCACCTGTCGAGTTTACTGAAATCGGCGCGTCACCAGTTGTGTGCCGTCCTGCAGGATTTCGATTCGAACTCGTTGATCGCTTCCCGCGACACTCGAAGTGACGTCGGCACTCAGATTTCAACGTCAGCCGAAATGGTCAGAGTGGATTCAGTCTCGGTCGCGAAAGCCAGTCTGAAGCGAGTTCAGGAAGCAACTCGCACACTTGAGGAATACTCGAAGGTGCTGCCTGCGACCGGTGTGCCGACGACTCAGCAAAGTTTGTCGCAGAAACTCGAACAGCTTCGGTACGAGTTGTATTCGATCGAGAAGGCTGTCCTGACGACGATTTCGTCACAGAGGCATTTTGATGGTCGCAACGTCTATCTGCTGCTGAGTTCTGATCTATGCAACGGTGATGTCGAACACCTTCTTCGAGAGGCGATTGCTGGTGGAATTCGGATCGTGCAGATTCGAGAAAAGTCGATGCCCGATCGCGAACTGCTGGAGTACGCTCGGCGCGTCCGCAGAATTACTCGCGATACCGGCACGCTGCTGATCATGAATGATCGCCCTGACCTGGCCGTGCTGTGCGAAGCTGATGGCGTGCATGTGGGTCAGGAGGAACTCCGCGTTCACGATGTTCGCCGAATCGTTGGCCCGGACTGTTTGATTGGCGTGTCGACACACTCGCTTGAGCAGGCTCGTCACGCCGTACTGGACGGAGCGAACTGCATCGGCGTGGGACCGGTGTTTCGATCAGGAACCAAGTCGTTTCGCGCGTATGCGGGACTCGACTTTGTGCGCGAAGTTGCCGCCGAAATTCAGCTGCCGTGGTTCCCGATCGGTGGCATTGATCAATCAAATGTCGACGAAGTCGTTAAAGCCGGCGCTCCGCGGATCGCGATCAGCGGGGCTGTCTGCCGATCACAGAATCCGCGTCACGCAGCCAGGCAACTGGTCGACCGACTTTCAAACGACTAGCATCCGTAGCGGTCGGCAGTGCGAGTTAACTCACTCGCCGGTTCTGACGGCCTGGAATGGCTGAATTGGCATCGTGATCGCAAGAGTCGGACAGCACTCCGCCAGGTGGATCACTCAGGGACGGACGCTTCGGATATGGAAATCCTTCACGCAATCATTCTGGGCATCGTGCAGGGCATCGGCGAGTTCCTGCCGATCAGCTCGTCGGGGCACCTGGTGATCGCTGATGCGTTGCTCGACCAGTCAGCCGGCGCCGGGGGTAACGAAAATGCCAGCAAGTTGCTGATGAACGTCGTGCTCCACGTCGGGACGTTGTTTTCGATTCTGATCGTCTATCGAAAAGAACTTTGGAAGCTTCGTCTGCAACCAAAGGTCTGTCTGTTGATCATTCTGGCTTCCGTTCCGGCCGGATTACTCGGCGTTCTCGCCAAGACGCAGTTGGAAAAGGTATTCGAAACACCGCTGGTCGTTGGCGTTGCCCTTTTCGCGACTGCGGCGTTTCTCGTGGGCGGACAGAAGCTGGAACGCAACGAGCTGGACTATGACCAACTCTCGTTTAGTAAAGCACTTGTCATCGGTCTTTTTCAGGCGATCGCATTGATTCCTGGTATCTCACGCTCAGGCAGCACGATCTCGGGAGGTCTGTTACTTGGTTTGAAGCGTGATGCAGCCGCGGCATTTTCGTTTCTAATGGCTGTGCCTGTCATCGGTGGAGCGGCGTTGCTGGAGGCGAAGGATGTTTTTACCGGGGATCTGGTTGTTGGTGCCCCTTTGCCACTGATCGTGGGCGGCCTGACGGCATTTCTGGTCGGATTGTTCACGCTTCGCTGGCTGGTCTCGCTGATCGCGAAAGGTCGCCTGTACTGGTTCGCGTACTACTGTGTTGGAGTCGGAACGGCGACGATCTGCTGGCAACTGATTGAGTCTGTGACCTCTATCCCTCAGTAAAGAACTGATGTTGTCACCGCTGTTAATTTTGAACCGCGTTCTAATGAACGGAGTACCAGAATTGGAAATTCGTCTGGTGCAAACAGAATCGGGAATCGTGCTGCCAGTCAAGGCTCAAGCTGGAGCCAGAAAGAACGGTATCACAGGAGAACATGACGGGCAGCTGAAGGTGGCGGTGACACAGGCTCCCGAAAAAGGAAAAGCCAACGCGGCTCTGGCGAAAGTGATTGCCAATGAACTGGGACTGAAGAAATCGCAGGTCGAACTTGGCAGCGGAGCCACGTCGACCAGCAAGTCATTCGTCATCACCGGAATTGAGTTCACTGAATTGAACAGCAGACTACAGGCTCGACTTGAGTCATGAAACCAACGCGATGAACACTCACTATCGCACCAGACCGCAATGCAGAATTCAGCAGGAAGTTACATTCTGATCGCGACTCCTTCACACGCGCACTGGTTGTTGACAGCGTGAAATGGGAGAAATACGATGGCCAGCCTCCTCTGATTTCCCTCTCCCTTCAGGAGAGACCTGTTCCGGATACCGACCGACTTCGGAGCAATTGATTCCAGAATACATTAGCAGCCGTAATCTTCGGGTGGGCTCATCGCCGAAACGCGGCAACACGAATCGCTGGCTGTTGTGCTTGTCGATTTCAATCTTTATTGAGCTGTGAAGTTTCGCGTTACCAGTTCCCGTTCGTGACCATCCGTCTCTGGAGTCTGCACGGTCCATGTCTCAAGCGCCACCGAGATTGGAAGCTCCCCCGAAACCGGTGATGGGGACGACACAGTACGACAAAGCGTCGGCCGGAATGATTGCCGCGGTCGCGGGATTGCTGGGATTGACGGGCTTGCTGATTGCCGTCTGGTTTACGAATCAAATACCCGCACCACCAGAGCCGGTGCCGTTCGAGATCGTCGAGATGCCCGGCGGCTACGAGGACGGCAGTCCTGACGAAACGATGGAACTGGAATCTCCGGAAGAAGAGGTTCCCGATCCGGCTATCGCCGAAACCGTCGAAGAAACCAGCCAGATCGAAGAGATGCTGGAAACGATCGTCGAACTGTCCGACTCCGCCAGCCAGGAAGTGGAAACGCTGAAGTCGGATCAGTCTGCAAACTCCGGTCAGGTCGGCAGCGCATCGGGTACCGGCGGGCGACCACTCGGGATGGGTGGCGGCGGAAAGGGCGGGATTGGTCGGGAACAACGCTGGAGAATCAAGTTCGACGACGGAGACCTGGAGACTTACGCCAAACAACTGGACTTTTTCAACATCGAACTGGGAGCGTTGTTCAAGGACGGGCGGCTCGTTTTTATCAAAGATTTATCGAAGCCCAAACCAGCGAAACGTGAAGTTCAAACGGGCAAAGGCGAAGAACGTCTTTACATGACATGGCAGGGCGGTTCGCGAAAACAGGCCGATGCTTCGCTGTTCAAAAAGGCGGGCGTTCCTAATGCCGGAACAGCCATGCTGATGCACTTTTATGCTCCGGAAACCGAACAGTTGCTCGCCCGCACCGAAGTCGCCTATCGAAACCGCAAGTCGTCCGAAATTCGCAGCACTTATTTTGCGGTGAGAAAAGATGGTGCCGGATACAAGTTTGTCGTCACAAGTCAGTCGTACCTTTCCTTCTGACCAGGGTCAGGCGATGTCTTCGCTCGATCGTCAGAGTCAGCCGTATTCAGTTACAGCAGCATTGATGGACCGAAATGGAACTAACTCAAATTCTTGGTTGGATCGGCAACGGAATTTACGCCTCGATGGCGGGCGTTGCTCTTTATGGCGTGTTCACCGTGATTCTGCTGGCTCGAAGAATCAGCCAGAAACGCTTCAGCGGTCATGCCGCTGCTGAAGAGTTCCTCGACGGCGTTCGAGACAGCATGAACAACCAGAATTATGAAGAAGCCGCCGACCTGTGCGACTCGCCGAATTACTGGGCGAAAGCGATTCCTCAGCTGATCATGGTCGGCCTGGCGAATCGGCAGCGACCGACCAGTAAGATTCGCAAAACGATGGGCGAACACTTCGACCGCGAAATCCAGGCAGACCTCGACTACCGCATGTCGTGGATCAATACCGTCGTGAAGACGGCTCCGATGCTCGGGCTGCTCGGAACGGTGACCGGCATGATCCAGGCGTTCGGAAAAATCGCGGCGGCGTCAAAAGGCGGAACCGACCCCAGCGCTCTGGCTGGCGACATCAGTTTCGCCCTGTTCACAACGGCTCTGGGTCTGATCATCGCGATTCCGCTGGTCATGGGCGGCGCGTGGATCAACGTCCGTATCGGCAAACTTCAGGACGAAGTGCAGCAGTACCTGGGTGTCTTCCTGGAAGACCTTGAAGCAGCCGTTGCCAAAACCGGGAGACGCTGAGCATGGCAAAAGGCTCGCTTGGCGGTGACGCCGGAATCAAGAAAAAGAAGACCGAAGACGCCGACCTCGACATCACGCCGATGATCGATGTCGTGTTTCTGTTGCTGATCTTTTTCATGGTCACTTCGACGATGGATGACCAGAAAGCCGCCAACGTACCGCCCGCCGTCCATGGAGTTGGTGCGGATGCCAACAAAGCCACGATTGTGTCGGTTCTCGCGGATCCCGGAGGCGGCGTCGGACGCGTGGTTCTGGGTGACAGCTCCGATGGTGAAGAAGTCGTTAACCTGGAACTCGTGCGACGCTACGTGCAGGCTGGCTTCAACGAAGGCAAGGAACTCTGCATCCTGAAAGCAGAACGTGACGTGAAAGAAGGTCGAGTCCAGGAAGTTCTGAAAGTTCTGGCAGACATTGACGGTTTAAGATTCGCCATTGGCGTCCAGGATCCACAGTAAGGAAGACTCGGATGCCAATTAAATTTCGTTGCCCGAAATGCCGGCAGGCCTACAGCATCGCCAGCAAAAAAGCCGGGACGTCGCTGCGCTGTCAGAAGTGCGGTGCGAATATGCGCATCCCTGCCCTGAAGCCAGAATCTGACAACGAAGCGAGCCCACCCGATGACGAAGCGGTAGCAGTCCCCGCTGCGGTCGATCATCAGTCCGACGTGTCCGCGGCCATGCGAAACCTGCTGGACGACGATGACGATATCGGCCACGACGAGTTTGTCGATCTCTCGAAAGACGAACTGCCAGCGAACACGTCAGCAGACACGTCGACGATGAATGATGCGGTCGCCGAGCCCTCACCGTCTGCCGAAACCGCTGCCGCTGAAAAGTCCTCGCAGAATTCGTCAACCAGTTCGAAAACAGCCGACAACGCTGCAGGTAAAGGTTCTGCGGGCGACAAGGCTGCAGGTGACGACGACCTGGCCGCCGTACTCGCTTTCGAGCAGTCTCTGAAAGAAGACGAAGGACCGGCGTCAGCTCCGATGGCACCGCTGCCGGACGAACTGTTTGCCGAAGAGGACGACGACGAGGAAGAGGAATCCTGGGGCGGAGGACGCGGAGGCGATGACGAAGAGATGGATCTGACGCCGATGGTTGACGTCACGTTCCTGTTGCTCGTTTTCTTCATGATCACGGCATCGTTCAGCATTCAGAAAACACTGGAAGTTCCGCCGCCCAATCCGGACGAAAAAGGAGCATCCACTTCCGAGACCATTAAAGATCTGGAAGAGAACTCTGTCCTCGTTCATATCGACTCAAGAAATATTATCTCGGTGGATGACGAACCGCTGAACGACCCAACGCGGCTACCGGACGTCATGCGGTCAAAGGGAATGTCGGAAGTTTTAATTACAGCTCACGAAAACTCGATGCACGACATGCTGACAAAAGTGATCGATGCGGCAAACGAAATCGGCATGCAGAAAATTCGCGTCGGACTCGTCAAAGGTAACGACTGACTTCTGCAACAGAAGCTGGCCTCACCCGAGATACCCCGGCATAAGAAGACAACGCGGCAGCAACGGATTGAAGAGCCTTCCATTGAACGGCAGCGTGACACGCAAACGGCTAACTTTGAGGAATACAGGAAGATGGCAAAGAAAGGCCCGGATTGGCTCGACGAAGACGACATCTTCGACGACGACGAAGGCGACATCTTTGAAGAAGATGCCGCGTCTCCGCCGAAGCCTGCGCGCGGTGAGCCCTTGAAGCGTGGTCGTGGTGAACAAGAAGAACCCGAGAAGAAGTCTGCGCGCAGCGGGAAGGGAAATGCGGAAGCGTCGGACGACGAAGACGAAAAGAAGCAATCGCTGGCCGCACGACTCGCCGCCCGCAAGAAAAGGCCTGGTGAAGAGGAAGTTCTCAAGTCACCATTCGTCCTGGCTCTTGCAGCCGGAGCAGCGATTCTGATCGTCTCTGCGGGTGCCTTCTGGTTCATCATTGGACGAGACACCGTTACCAAGCAGATGAGCGCCGTTGATGATGCCATCGCCGAGCAACGATACAACCAGGCGATCTCGATGCTGCAGGAGTTCCTTCTCAACCACGGTCGCGACAGTTACACGGAAATGGCGACGCTGAAACTCGCCAAAACCCGGATCGACGAACAAGTCGGCGGATCTGCGCCGGAGTGGGAGAAGGGCCTGGCCGCACTGAATCTTTACATCGACGAATGCCGCGATTTCGAAAGCTATGTCGAGCAATACCCCATGCTGGCGGCGACCGCCGAGAAGATTTCGCTCGGAGCCCTGGAGACCGCTGGAAAGACAAAGAATCGCAAGCTGCTGAAAATCTCCGAAGAGGCTGAGCCGAAGATTGACCAGTTCAGTGACCAGGAAAACCTGCCCGTCGAAGTTCATGAAAAGATCAAACTCGCCCGTGAAAAGGCGATCGGCGCGATCCGCAAATACGAAACCACAGAAGAGACCTACAAAGAAATCGCCAGGTACCTGGAAGCAAAGCGTCCTATCGACGCACTGAAATCGCGACGCGTATTGATTGACCAGTATCCGGATCTGATCAAAGACGCGAAGCTCGCCAAGTATCTTGAAGACACGCTCGAAACTGAACGGAGTCTGGTTAAGACCGAGGAAATCGATCAACCGGCGTCGACAGAAGACCGTGAATTACCCGTCCCTCAGCCGCTCACGCTGGCGCTGCATACCCAGCACGAACCGAAGAAGTCAGTGAAGGCCGTACAGTCTTTGCTGTCGCTCAAGGCTGTTGCTCAGGCATCGACACGGTGACTGGCGATCCCGTCTGGCGGCGTCCCATCGGACTCGACACTCCATTCTTTCCGATGGTTGTCGACACCACGGTCCCCGGACTGGTGATGTTTGACACCGTTCACCAGGAACTGATTCTGGTCAACCGATTGACCGGCAAGTTTGTCTGGCGACAACCGCTCGGTGAATCGGTCTCTGGCTCGATTCTTGAGAATGATGGACAGCTTTACGTTCCGACGCTGGGCAATCACTTATACAAGATTGACCTGCAGTCAGGACTGGCCACAACACGCATGACGTTTTCACAACCGGTTTATTCGCCGCCCGTGCTCACGCGAGACGGCCAGCATCTGATCGTTTCCGGTAACGAAGCCGTCTCGTACACACTGGCAACGCGGCCTCTTGAATGTCGTCGCGTGTCGTTCACGCAGCAGAAGCCTGGATCAATGAACGCACCGATGCTGGCCATGGGAGATCTGGTGTTGATGCCGGAAAATGACCGGGCCGGACAGGCACTGTTGCGAGTTCTCGACGCCCGCGATCCCGAGGCGGGCCTGCCGGAAGTCGCCGCCGTCAGACTCGGAAGCCATGTCCGGGACACTCCCATTCTGCGGGGTAACCGGTTGTACGTCCCAGCCGAAGGCGAGCAATTCAATGTGTTTACGGTGTCTGACGAACCTGACAAAGAGCCGCTTTCGGCCATCGCCAGGCCTCCCGCACAATCCAAATACAATGGAGCTGTCCACCTGCGTGCCGGAGCCGACGATCTTTTCTGGTCTGCCAGCGACTACCTTCGACAGTTCCAACTGACGCAGGACTCGCTCCTTGAGGATCAGAAGAAACGAATTTTCATGGGAGCCTCAGCGCAACCCATCCAGAGTATTGGAAGAAATCTGTTTGTTGGCCGACGGCTGCTCGAAAGTGACGCAGTCTCGTTTGCCCAGGTCGACGGCGAGGAAATGGCGAGCGAATGGCGAACCGTTCTCGGCGGAGGAGTGCTCGCCATCTCTCCGGTTAAGTCCGATACCGCCATTTGCGTGACTCGGTCTGGCGATCTCTTTCAGATCAGTGATTCCAGCATTGATGCTGGCGGATTTCTGTTTCGCGCCGAAGGCACACTCGAACTTCCGGAAGGACTAACCGACCCACTGAAAGCAACCGTGCTCCCTGATAACCAGATTGCCGTTGTCTGTGGTGGAGACTCGCCGCGAATGTGGATCATTAACCAGGCAGGAAAAGCGGGCCAGGAATTTCCGCTGGACGCAGTGCCTGTCGCCGATCCTGTACCCATTTCCGGTGGTGCCGTTGTGGCATTGCCAACAAAGTTGAGCATTTTCGGGACGAAGTCCGCACGCGTCGAAGACTTTCTGGGGACCGTCGAAAAAGAAGCAACGGTCAGCTGGTCTTCGCTTTTGCCGCTCGACGAAAATCACATTTTCGCCGTTGATCGAGAAGGCAGAATCACACGGCTTCAATTCCGCACCAGCCCGTCCGCTCATCTTCAGCAGGTGGACAACATCGAGATCGGACAGCCACTTGACGTCAAACCCATCGTGAGCGATGGAAAACTTTTCGTCGCGGACGCTGGCGGCAAAATCCAGATACTCAATGTCGTGGGATTCGAGCAGCTCGCAACTGTTGACCTCGGCACGCCCGCCGTCGGTGTGCTGGGGCTGGCAGATAATCTGCTGCTTGTCGAAACGTCGCGAGGCCAGCTTCAATGTCTCAAAACTGACGACAAACTTTCAAAAGCATGGTCGATCGATCTGAACGGCGACCATCTGACTGGCACACCAATGCTTGACGGTGACCACGTCGTGGTTGCCACAATGAACGGCAAAGTCCTGGCGATCAATAGAACCTCAGGCGAAACAACGAGATCGCTGCAACTGGACCAGTTCCTTGAACACGGTCCAATCCGTGTGGCTGGACGAGTTGTGGTCACCTCGATCGACGGCAGTTTCTACCGGATCGATTCGATCCTCGGAGGGAACCAGTGAGCCGCAAACTGATGCGACACTGCTCTGTAGAATCCTCATCGTCCCCCGCCCTCAACTTATGGCCGGTAGAATTCCCGTGTTGGCTTCCGCTGCTCACTCTGCTGCTCTTCCTGTCTGTCGGACAGTTGGGACTCGCGCAAAAAAACGGTGAAGAAAGTGACGATCCACCTCTTCCGCTGTTGGAAGAGTTGAAAGTTCCTTCGACGGAGCAGCTGCTGACCGAACAGCCTGTCGACTGGTTGGTTCTGAAACCCGACAACCGGGTCCTCATGGTGCGTCCGGTCCTGCCGAGACCAGACACACTGGAAAAAATGAAGCTGAACCAGGAAGCCCTCAAGAGTGCTGCAACCAGGCCGAAACGGGAGGCTGGTGAATCGGCGGAACAATACCGGGAACGTATCGCGAAACTGCTCGACGAATCCGAAAATCTGGTCGTCGCCTTACCAGACGTCGTGGCGGCAACCAGGTCCGACGGTGCCGACGAGTACAAGCTGAACGCCAAACGCAACATCGAACGGATCATCTACCATGAAGATCTGATGCTGCAGCGCGCCGACATTCAAATGAATGAAGGCGAGCTGGAAAAAGCATTCGAAATGTTGCTGGTTCTGCAACGACGCGTCTCGGACTGGCCCGGCTATGCGGAGCGACGAAACCGCCTGGTTTTTGAAGAGGCGAAAAAAAGACTGCGCAACAACGACCTCGAAGCCGCTCTGGCCTTCTTTGAAGAACTTTACCAACTGGCTCCGGGATATGGCGGACTCCGAGCAGGTATCGGCTCCACAACCGAGGCGCTCGTCGCTCGTTCGGTTGCCAAAGAAGATTTCAGGGAAGCACGGTACTACATCAGTCGACTTCGAAAGAGCGACCCGGATCATCCGACGGCAAAGCAACTGGCTGAACAGTTTCTTGAACGCGCTGGAGGACTTCTGGACAAAGCGCAGCAGGCACGCGCGGCAGAACAGCACGACGTTGCTTTGGCCGAGACGCTGGAGGCAACACGAGTCTGGCCAGGCCACCCGTCAATCCGTGGCGTCTTTCGAGCCACCGCATCGCGGTATCAGATTCTCAGCGTGGGTGTTTACCGTTTTTCTGGCGAAAAAACTCCATTCTTTCTCCCCACGGAAGCCGATCGTCGACGACAGTCATTGCTTTCCACTGACCTGTTCGAAGTCCGAAAGATCGACCGCGCTGCGTTTTATGAGTCCCGCTACTTTGAAGAGTGGACCCCCACCGACCTCGGACGTCAGATTGTGTTCTCACTTCGTCCGCGTCGAGCCAGCTGGGAATCCAACCCCATGCTGACTGCTCCGGATGTCGTCCGTTCGATTCAGGATCGCCTCAACCCGGAATCGCTCTATTACGATGAGCGTCTGTCGACATTTATTGACTCGATGCAGGTGAATTCACCTCACGAGTTTTCGATTCGCTTTTCGACAGTACCTGTGCGACCGCAGGCGTTATTCCGATTCCCGGTTCGCCTGCCGACACCTGCCAGCATGGCCTCGCCCCTCACGACGGAAACAGCGGCGGCATCAGAAGACGAAAAAACGGCTCCAGCCACAACTGACGAAAGCAGAATTCTGTCTCGCCGCTTCCGGATTCATGAAACATCGGAAGACAAAGTCGCTTACCGTCGGGTGATCCCTCAGGCCAGAACTTTGTCGCGATACCGAGTCGCGGAGATCATCGAACGTCGATACAAGGACCACAAAGAAGCGATCAAAGGACTGCTCACCGGCGACGTTTCCGTTCTGCCCGATGTCCCGATCTGGCTGGCTGACCAGTTCGATGCGGAAGAAGACTTCTTCACAGAACCCTACGGCGTGCCGACAACTCACGTCCTTCAGTTCAATCCCGAAAGCGTTCCGCTGAAGAATTCCGAATTTCGCAGGGCGATCGCCTTCGTGCTGAATCGAGAAAAGATACTGGCCGAGACCGTGCTTCGCGATCCGGACATGCGACGTGGGCGAGTGGTTTCGGCACCTTTTCCCTCGACCAGCTACGCCTATCGGGCACAGACGAAACCAAGACCCTACGACCTGTATCTGGCCTACTCACTGAAGACCGTTTCGAAGAAACGATTCGGCGGCGACACACCCGAGTTGACAATGGTCTGCGAACCGGGCGAAGTCATCGAAGCCGCCGCCCAGGCGATGGTTGCACAGTGGGATCGTATCGGCATCAAAGTTCGAATCGTTGGTCAGGACGAACCGCTTCCGGAAAACTGGGACATCGTTTATCGCACTGTCCGAATGACAGAGCCCGTGACCGAATTGTGGCCTTTCCTGACAATGAAGCAGGACGCCCGTGTCGAAGATCTGGAACACCTGCCAGACTGGCTTCGACAGCAACTGATCGAACTGGAGCAGGCTGTCGACTTCAATTCGTCCGTCGAGATGCTTCAGCGACTGCATTTCCGGCTGCACCAGCTTGTCCACCTGATTCCTCTGTGGGAGATCGACGACGTCATTGTCATTCGAAATAACATTCAGGGATTTCCCCCGGCCATGATTCATCCCTACCAGAACGTGGAACGCTGGATTGTTCAACCCTGGTATCCTAATGACCTGCTTTGAGTGCATTCATGTTGAGCCCTCATCACCCATCAAAAGATTTACTGCGACTGGCGCTCGTGCTGCTGGCATGTGTCACCGTTGCCGGGATTGCGTTCGCCCAACAGGCTGAACCGACCAGCAACAAAATCGCGGAAACCGGCGACGCCGATTCAAAGCAGGGCGATTCCGGTAACAGTGACGGAACACCAACTGAATCTGGAAACGGAACACCACCCGTATCCGGAACCAGCGTGCCTGATACCACCAGCAAAAACAAGGCGAACGAAGACGAACGACCACTTGTAAAACTTCCGCCTCCACCGCCTAAAAGCGATGCGAAAGTTCCGTTCGAACTTCAGCGATATGAAGTCGAATTGCCGATCGTGTTTCAGCCCTCGGTTAAACTCGGACCGACGGTCAGGCAAGGTATCATCGATGAACTTCGGACACTGATCGACCGCAGTGTCGGTCCCATGTGGAACCTGCAGATTGTCGAGCCGGACTGGATCACACCTCGCAACCAGTCAGGGCTGGAGCGGCTGACACCGGAAAAGCTGAAACAACGGGCGGTCGAAATGCGATTCGCACAAGCGGTTCGGGAACAGCTTTCCGAGTACACTGACGGAAAGTTTCCGGTTGAAGCAGACACGCCGCCATCAGACGAAATGCTCGCCGAAATCCGTGAGTTACTCACCATTGCCGACAACGCAGTTCTCGAACCGGCCATCGCTGGTTTCGTGGCGCGAGTGGCCTCTGGCAAAGTTGATCCCGAGAAAGTCGCCACCGTCAGCGAGGTGGTGTTTCTTTACCTGACGCCGCCACCCATCACGCTCGATAAAGTCTTCCCGGTCTCTGTCGAAATTCAGGGAGGCAGTTACATCATCAGCGTCCGGGAATGGGACCGGGAGTCCGAACTACTGACGACAGTCAGAACGCGAACGACGGTTGACCGTCGAACAATTGCGTCACAGATTCTGCGATTACTTGGTGAAGTCTTTCGCCCCGTCGTTCAGATTGACGAAGCAACACCGAAAACCGCACGAATCCGGTACAAAGCAGGCGAGTACCCTCCAGGAGATCCGACGTTCGCTCAGGCGAAAAAGGACGCGATGTACGTCCCGTTCTTTCGTTACCTGGACCGGAACAAGGTCACGCAGAAGCTGCAGTTTCTCCCCTGGTCGTACATTACGGCAAAAACTGTCGAACGGATTCGAGCAGACTGCGACCTGGATACTGGAGTGAAGACTCCACTGGGTAGTTTCAAACGCCGTCGCATGGAACTTCGAGCGCTGGCGTTGAAACCGTACGCCGACAAAACAACTCTCACGCTTGTCCCCAAGAGAAATCGTAACCGCCCACTGGTCGGATACCTCGTTGCCGTTTACGACGAAATTCCCCCGCCCCCACCGGAGCCGGGTGAAGAACCACAAGCAGATGTGCCGGAGCGCGAGAAACCCGATATCTACCGAACCAACCGTTTCGGCAATGTGACGATACCGGTCGACCCGAAAAAACCACTGCAGTGGATATTTGTTCGAAGCGGCAGTGCTCTGCTGGCGAGGTTCCCATTGGTGGCCGGTGCCGATCAACAGTTGATTGTCGAATGCCCTGACGACACGATTCGCCTCGACGTAGAAGGACAGATTGTTCTGCTTCAAAGCCGTCTGGTGGACACGATTGCCAAGCAGGCCATGGTTAAAGCCATGATCACCAACCGCGTAAAGCAGGGCGAATGGAGTAAGGTCGACGAGTCTCTGAAGGAACTGGACGAGCTGCCAACGCTCAAATCCTTCGAAACGATGGTCTCGGAAATCCAGTACCCAGCACTGAAAAAGGCGGAAGAGAGACGCGACCGGAGTTCACAGGGACGCATCAGGAAGCTCGGCCTGGATGTCCTTAAAGTGGCTGGTGTGCATCTTGATCAGAAAAAAGTGGACGAGTTTCGCGAGGATATCCTCCAGCAACGTCAACTTGACGATCCAAACGCTCCTCGCGGAAAACGATCCGCACCGGGCCGCAAGTGACCAATTTTTTTTCGCGAACGTTTTAAGGCTCTCTGCCGAAACCTGGGAATGTCGCTTCCTGTCTGCAGCAATTCAGCCTTACGGAACCAGTTTCAGTGCCTTGCTTTGCAAGGGTACCCCCATATAATCCCGCAGCTTTCTGCATGCTTTGCAGGATGGCTGTGCGTTCAACCGTCTCCGAACTCCGTTAAATTCGCTGCAGAATTCTACTGCATTTGAGGTCACAATGGTCGGGTGGTTTCTTGACGTCTTTCGAGCCGTTTACACCGTGCTCAGCGGCATGTGGGTGACAATCTGGACAATGGCTCGTACCTACCGTCGCGAAACATTTGCGGAAACGTACGAGTATCCGGAATCGCCGGTGCCCGTGAAGGCGAGGTATCGGGGCTTTCACCGTTTTGACCTGACCACCTGTATCGGGTGCGAAAAGTGTGCAGTCGCCTGCCCGGTCGACTGCATCTACATTGAGAAAGTAAAAAGTCCCGTCGGTAAAGGATTTCGGATCGACGGGTTTGCTGTTGACTATACAAAGTGCATGTTCTGCGCTCTTTGCGTCGAACCCTGTCCGGTCGATTGTATTTTCATGGGGTCGAACTACGACCTCAGCTGTTACAGCCGCGACGGATGCATCGTTGACTACGCCAAACTTCCTCTGCAGGTTGCATGGGGACGAGCGACTTTGAACCCGACTGCTGTTGCAGAATCCAAAGTTCTGTACGAGCCGGTCTGGGTCAAGGGCGAGCCGAGTCCCTTCGAAATACAGGCGGAGTGAGTGATGAAATCCGACGATGCCGTAAAGCGCCTGTTTACTGTGGAAGAAGCAAACCAGCGGCTTCCACTGGTCAGGGTGATTGTCCAGGACATTGTGGACTTGTTCCTCGATGTGCAGCAGCGGCGAGAGCGACTTGCCAGCGTCATCGAACTTCGAGGAGAGGGCACCTCTTCAAGCCGTTTCCACTCCGAGGAAACGGACCAGATTGAAGAAGAACTCAGCAGTGACGAAGAAAAACTTGCCGGGTTTGTTCATGAGCTGCATGAACTCGGGGTGGAATTCAAAGACCCGGTCCTTGGCCTGGTAGATTTTCCGGCTCAAATGGACGACCGAATCGTTCATCTGTGCTGGAAACTTGACGAACCTGAGGTTCAATTCTGGCATGAATTGACTGCTGGTTTCTCAGGCCGAAAGCCGCTGCTGGCAGAATCGATTTCCACAAAACTGACCGATCTAAAAGAAGAAAAACCGCGGTCCTGACCCGTCGCCAGACCAGTCCACAAAGGATCGCCTGCAGGGCAAGTTGAATGTCTGATCTCGTTTTTCATATGGTGCTTTTCACGATCGCCGGAACAGTCCTCGTGATGGCGCCGCTTCTCGTCGGACGACTTGTCCGCCCGAACAAGCCGAACGATGAAAAAGATGCCGTTTACGAGTGCGGTGAGCCGACCATCGGTTCCAGCTTCATTCAGTGGGATCTTCGCTTTTACACAGTCGCCCTGCTCTTCATTGTGTTCGACGTCGAAGTTGCCTTCTTCTTTCCGTGGGCGACGCTATACGGCGGAACAATGCAACTGGCCGATTCGCAGCTCGACATGGCATCGCGACAGGATCTGACGGACAAGCTTTTGAACCAGGTTCCAGGAACCAGCGCCGCTTCCGGTGAGATCATTGCCTCCGGTGAAGCGTTTCAGTTGGGACTGCTGGCGTTTTCAGACATTCTGGTCTTCTTCGGCGTGTTGCTTGTCGGCTTTGCTTACGTTTGGAAGCGAGGCGACCTTGAATGGGTCCGTGCGGCGATCAACACTTCCAGCCAGAGAGCGAACCGCGACGGTGAATCACTGCGCACTTAGCGGGAACATCGCGCTTTCCAGCTGGTGCCTAACGGATTAGTGACCAGCAGACAAACATCGACCTGTTCGGCATTTTGAAATCATTCACTGTAGCAGCCACTTCCTGCAGCGGCATTTCAGGTATAGATATGAACGCAGATGAGATTCTGAACCTGCTCACCGATGAGTTCGGCAGTGGCAAGATTACCGGAAGCAATCTTGAATCGATCGATCCGTGGGTTGAAGTCGCAACCGATTCCATCGCAGAAGTCTGCCGCTTCCTCAAAACTGACGAGCGGCTGCAGTTCGACCATTTGAATAATCTCTGCGGCGTCGACTACTTTGAACCGGATGAAAAGAAGCAGGCGAAGTTCGGACACGAACCACACGTGGAAGTCGTCTACCACCTGACCAGTTATTCCAAACGACATAAGATCACAATTAAGGTCTGTGTCCCCAGATGGAAGAACGACCAGAAAGGGCAGCTGCCGGAAGTGCCGACGGTCTCTGGTGTCTGGAAAATCGCCGACTGGCACGAACGGGAAGCATTCGACCTCGTCGGGATCAACTTTGTCGGACACCCGAATCTTAACCGGATACTGTGTGCCGAAGACTGGGTGGGTCACCCGTTGCGTAAGGACTACGAGTTTCCGCTGGAGTACCACGGAATCCGTGCCAAATAGTCATCGTCGTCGCGACGAGTAGCGATTATTGAAACGATCACGAGTTCATCAGAACTCGAACGACGACGGCAGTAAATTACCTGATCGACAATTTTTTCTCAGGCCCAGCCTGACCTGTGGACAGCAGCCATGAGCGTCACACTCGAAGACCAGAGAATTATTGAGTTCGACGTTCGTACGGACGAAATGCTCGTCAATATGGGGCCGCAGCATCCGAGTACCCACGGGGTGCTTCGCCTGTTGCTGCGGACCGATGGCGAAATCGTCAACGAAGTCACTCCGCATCTCGGCTACCTGCATCGAAGTGCCGAAAAGATTGGCGAGAATCTGAGTCCGGTCCAATGGATCCCGTATACGGACCGCATGGACTACCTCGCTGGCATGAACATGAACCTCGGCATGTCTCTGGCCGTCGAAAAGCTGATTGGAATGGAGCTTCCCGAAAAAGCCGTGGTACTCCGAGTACTGATTGCTGAGTTGAACCGAATCGCCAGCCATCTGGTTGGAATGGGTGCCTACGGTCTGGACCTTGGTACATTCAGCCCGTTCCTCTACGCATTCCGTGAACGCGAAATCATTCTCGACCTCTTCGAGGAAGCCTGCGGCGCACGGCTTACCTACAGCTACCTGACGATCGGTGGAGCTACTCACGATCTTCCAGCGACGATTCCAATTCCTCCCGGCCTGGCATCGCTGACACATCGCAGTCCAAACATGAAACTCTCCTGGCTGGATGCGGTGACGATGTTCCTTGACTGGCTGGAGCCACGGATCAAGGAGTACCACACACTCCTCACGCGAAACCACATTTTCATCAAGCGTACTGCTGGACTCGGCATCCTCACTCGCGAAGACGCAATCGATTTTGGATGCACTGGCCCCGTTCTGCGAGGAAGTGGTGTTAACTGGGACCTACGTCGTGACGGAGATCCGATCTACACAAAGATGTATGAAGGTTTCGACTTTGATGTGCCTGTAGCGCCGTTCGCCGATGCGCCCAGAGAAGCTGTCCTCGGAGACAACTGGTGTCGCTTCTACGTCAGAATGATGGAGGTTGTCCAGGCCATCAGACTGGTCCGACAGGCCATTGAAAAGTACCCAACTTCCAAGGGAACTCATCGGGTGCCACATAAGATGGCGACAAAACTGCCCAAAGATGAGTGCTACCTTGAGACAGAATGTCCTCGCGGAGCCATGGGCTTTTACTTTGTCGGCAACGGTGAAACGAATCCGCTGCGAGCTCGTGCCAAAAGCTCCTGCTTCTGTAACCTTGCACCAACCGCGCCTCTCTGTGAAGGATTTCTACTCGCAGACATTCCGGCGATCGTCGGGTCGCTCGACATCGTGATGGGCGAAATCGACAGGTAGAGCTCGATTGCCAGGAATTACCCGAAAGACCCGCTGCCCGACGCGTCCGGCAGCGGGTTTTCTTTTTCGCTCGCCATCGCGTAATCGCCGACTCCGCGATCGATCATTGAGGTGACCTGGCAATCGCTGTGAAACGAGTGCCGCAAAATACTGATGGTCAGCGAAGCACTGAACCGTTTCCCTTTCACCAGTTCTCTTTCACCAGACAACCCGCGACGGTAACTTCGACACACGATTGACAACATTTCCGATTTGCTCCACTCGCCAGGAACCACACCATGAAACACCTGCACGCCCTTGTTCTGACGCTCGCCGCAGTCGCGCTTGTCCCGACGCTCAGTCGCGCTGACGAACCGAATGCTGCCATCAAGCCCGTGCCTCGCGAAGGGAGTTGGATCAAGCGTCACGAGAGCTTTAACGCCCGCGTGGCGCAGGGCCATACTGATGTTATTTTTATCGGTGACTCAATCACGCAGGGTTGGGAAGGTAGTGGCAAGAACGTCTGGGCAAAGTTCTACGGCCAGCGAAACGCCGTCAACCTGGGCATCGGCGGAGACCGGACGCAGCACGTGATCTGGCGGCTCGACAACGGCAACGTGAAGAACATCTCGCCCAAAGCTGCAGTCATCATGATCGGCACGAACAACTCCGGGAGTAATACTTCCGAGCAGATCGCCGAAGGCGTCGCGGCCATCGTCAAACAGCTTCGCGAAAAACTTCCCGAAACAAAAATCCTGCTTCTGGCTGTCTTCCCACGAGGTGAAAACAAGGCTGATAAACGTCGACAGGTGAACGAGGGAGCCAACGCGATCTTTGCGAAACTCGACGACGGCAAGCACGTGCATTACCTCGACATCGGCGACAAGTTCCTCGCAGAGGACGGCACGCTGACCCGCGAGATCATGCCCGATCTTCTGCACCTCAGCGAAAAGGGCTATACGATCTGGGCCGAATCGATCGAAGATAAACTGTCGGCTCTGATGGGCGAGAGCAAAAACTGATGGCTCGGCAAAAGTCAACGCGTCGATGGGTCGCATGGAATGACTGCTCTCTCTGTCGTTCAATGCGGTAATCGGCGAACTCACTCATTGATTCTCGCGTGTTTCAACGGGAAGTCTGACATGTTCCATCGTCGTGAGATGCTTCAGATCGGTTGCTCGTCATTCTTTGGCGTGGGGTTGACCGGACTGCTGGAACAACAGGCGGCAATGGCTGCCACTGGAGCGTCTGTCGCTCAGAAAGCAAAGTCGGTCGTGCTGGTCTTTCTGACCGGCGGCGGAAGCCATATCGACATGTTCGATCCAAAGCCCGACTCGCCCGAAGTTAAAGGCGAGTTCGACCCGATCCAGACGCGGGTTCCCGGTCTGGAGTTTGGCGAATTGATGACGGGCCTTGCTGATCGTGCCAACCTGCTGTCGGTTGTCCGGTCGATGGCTCATGCAGACAACCGCCACCTGTCTGGAACTCATAACACGCTGACCGGGTCGATCCAGAAGTTTCGCGGCGACTCGAATCAGGACAAATCGCTCAATCGTGGCGACGCACCGTGTTACGGGTCGGCGGTGGATTATCTGCGACCTGCTGCTGATGGACTGCCGAGTCACGTGACACTGCCGCATCCGCTGATCGAAGGCACGCTGGTCTGGCCGGGTCAGCACTCGGGATTCCTGGGAACGCAATTCGATCCGTTCGTACTGAAGGACGACCCGAACAAAGAGGACTTCAAGGTCAACGGGTTGAGCCTGATCGAAGGTCTGGACACCGACCGCGTTAAGAAGCGGCGAGCCCTGCTGGACCAGACATTTCAGAGCGAGCAGACGCTGGCCGAGTCAGAGTCAGGCCGGCGATTGTCCAGTCAGTTTGAAACTGCGTACTCAATGCTCACGTCAGGCCGACTGAAGAAAGCGTTTCGAATTAACGAGGAGTCCGACGAAACGCGGGAACGATACGGTCGAAACCGACTGGGCCAGACACTGCTGCTGGCTCGTCGAATGGTCGAAGCCGAAGTGCCGGTCATTCAGTGCAATATGGGCATCGTTCAATCCTGGGACACTCATGTGCAACACTTTCCGCGGCTGAAGAACGACCTGCTGCCACAGACAGATGCCGGAGTCAGCGCATTGCTGGACGATCTGGTCGATCGCGGCCTGCTCGATCAGACGCTGGTAATTGCCGTGGGTGAGTTCGGCCGGACTCCCACCATTTCGCCGCTGGCTGGCCAGACAGTTCCCGGCCGGCACCACTGGGCTCACGGCTACACCGCCGTCTTCGCTGGCGGCGGCGTGCGAGGCGGACAACTCATCGGCAAGACCGACGCCACAGGAAGCTACCCGGTCACCGTCCCGTGGACACCCAGCGACATCGGAGCAACGGTCTATCGCTCGCTGGGCATCGATCCGGACTCCAACATCCACGACCGCCTCGGTCGCCCCGTTCGCCTGAATCAGGGCAAAGTCATGGACGTTCTTTATTCTTAGCCTGACGAGCCGCTCGCCAGTTCCGGCCAACTTTCACGTTGCGTCTCGCAGCTACCGGATGACCAGGAGAGCGATAAGCCCGGTCAGAATTACAATCGGAATGAAACCCCACCGCACGATGATCATGTCGATGCGCGTGCGACGCCGACGTATGAGAATGATTCCGATCACGGCCCAGTGGGCGATTGCACCGACGCAATATCCACGAAAGGCCCCGCCTCCGTCGAGAAGCAGCGACGAGAGAAAGAGAAGTGGGATTTGCTGGAGTAATACGACACGCAGAAACGCAGGAGTTCCGTCGTTAACAGCTGGTTCGGCAGGCGCTTTCACCTGGGCAGACGCTGATTGAAACTGCCGCGTATACAGTGCAAATCCTCCCAGATGAACAGTAGCCAGAACGAGAACGAATAGCGCAGACCGGCCTATGGCAAGCGATATGCTGACCTCGCTCCAATGCGTGTAAATGAACAATACCCCGCAGGCCGTGCAGAAAATGAAGGAGGCCGCGAGCTGCCATTTCGCATTGGGATTCATGTCGACACCTATGACGGCCAGCAGCGATTCCTCTGACACAACTGTCGCCGAAGCCGACGCCCCGGATGCTCAGTATTATCGTCATTATCGTCGAGTGATGCCGACCCGAGAGTCCTCATTCCTGAAGCAGAGGACCGGGCAAATGTTGCGATGGATTTGCTCAACCATTAATGATGTCGTTTGAGTCGTTGTGAATTATTGACGTAACCAGTCGTCTTTAGAAGCTCTACATGACAGGCAAAGTCGCGATGCGAGAAATACTGAGTACCTGCGTAAAGAGGTGTGGTCGAAAACCATTTCGGATACCGAATAGCAGGCTGCGTCTAATTCTGAGTCGATTGCCTTTAAATTATCTGCTCACGCTGGTCGTCATTGTTGCTGCCTGTAACGGGGGCTTCGCAGAAGCCTGGGGACAGGACACAGCGAAAACTGCGACCGTGTGGCCGAACTGGATGGGGCCAAATCATGATGGCATCTCGACCGAGACCGGTTGGTCGACAAGATGGCCGGACGCCGGTCTTTCTGTGAAGTGGAAGCAGAAACTCGGCACAGGATTCAGTTCCTTCAGTGTCGTCGACGAACTGGCTTATTCGATGGGGCATACCGACGGGCAGGAAACAGTCTGGTGTCTCGATGCGCTGACCGGCGGTGAGGTCTGGAAACACAGTTACGCTGCGTTACTGAATCCGAATCTCTACGAAGGCGGACCGGGTTCGACGCCCACGGTTCATGCCAACTTGGTCTTCACGCTGAGCGTCGATGGTCGGCTGATCGGTTTCGAACGGAAGACTGGGCAGATCGTCTGGGAGGTTGACCTGCAGAAAGAACTCGACGTCGGCATGCACGAATGGGGGTTCAATGCGTCGCCTTACATTCTGGGCGATCAACTTCTGCTGGAGTGTGGTCGGGTGGTGTCGTTCGACTGGAAGACCGGCAGAAAACTCTGGCAGTCGGACAAGCATCGTGCCGGGTACGGCTCCGTCCGACCGTTCGAACACGATCACGAAATGCTGCTGGCGTCTCTCGACTGCGAAGGACTGAGAAACAGCCGGGCGAGCGATGGTTCCGAGGTCGCGTTTTCCGCATGGCCGTCGCCGTTCGGGACGAACTCGACAACGCCGATCGTCGTGAAAGATCGAATCTTTGTTTCCACCGGGTACAACGTCGGCAGCGTGATGTTTCGCCTGACCGACGACGGACTGAAGCAGCAGTACGCTCATCGTGACATGAGAAACCACTTCAACAACAGCATCCTGTTTGAAGGGCATCTTTACGGCTTCGACGGCAACTCGAATCTCGGGCGAGTTGTCCGGCTGACCTGCATGGATTTCGAAACAGGTGAAGTCAAGTGGAAGCACACCGGTCTGGGCTGTGGCTCGCTGATCATCGCGAACGGTCACCTGCTGATCCTGAGCGACCGCGGGGAACTGATTCTCGCGAAAGCCTCGCCCGAAAAATTCCAGGAGGTTGCACGATCTCGATTCCTCGAAGGCCGCTGCTGGACGGCCCCGGTGCTGGTGAACGGCAGAATTTACGGTCGAAACGCCAGAGGTAATGCGGTCTGTTGTGAGTTGCCGAAGCTCGGCCTGACACGTTGAAAACTGCGGCTTCAAGCGGGTCGTGACCGCCGGTACGATACTTCCAATGCGAATTCATCACCCTCATTCGACACGTGGAGAAGCCCTTGTGCGCAGCGTGACTGTTGCCAGCCGAAGGTTTCGCCACCGCCCGTTCAGTCGCGGCTCGGATCACCGTGGGCGAACTCGTTTTGTCGGCCTCGCCTTACGATTCCTGCTCTGCTGTGCTGCGCTGCTGCCCGTCACAATCGGCAAAGCTGCGGAGTTGTCATCCCGCTTACATTCGAATTTTGCAGAGGCTCAAGTGCCTCTCGCCGCCGGATTGTTTGAGTTTCCGTGGGGAATTAACGACATTCCCAGGGCACTCAGCGAGAAGGTCCGTCAGATTGATGATGACCGCACCTTCTTCGATCTGCGACTGAAACTGGTCCCACCGTACGCGACTCAGTCAAAGGCTCATGCCGGTTTTCACAGTCGATTTGTTGCGGCCGTCAACGAAGTTCAATGGGTGCAGATTGATCTGGGGCGAGAGTTTCCAATCAATCGAATCGTGCTGGTTCCGACTGCGGTACAACTGGAAAACGATATCGTCGAAGGTTACGGCTTTCCGGTCCGGTTTCGCGTCCAGGTTTCGAACGACCCGGAATTCAAGCACTCCGATCTGGTTGCCGACCATACCAGTCGTGATTACCCGAATCCCGGTCGCTATCCCGTGCAGTTTCCCGCGCTCGACCTTTCCGGTCGTTATGTGCGAATCACAGTAACCGGGCATTCGACTTCCGGCGGGCAGGCATTCTTTGCACTGGGAGAGCTGATCGTACTTTCGGGGAATCGCAACGTTGCCGCCTGGCGACCTGTCCGCGCCACGAAATCCGTCGAGCGGGCGATGCGCTGGTCTCGTGAATTTCTGGTTGACGAAGTTTCAATTCTGCCGCTGCCAATGGGAGTGTCCGGCAAGTACGTGTTCCCCAGCGAAACCTACGGCTTTCTATCCAGGCCATCGGCTTCCCCAAAAACCTCACAATGGGTTCAAGTCGATCTTGGCCAGGAAGTCTCGATTGATGAAATCCGCCTGGTACCGGCTCGCCCCCCTGACCAGGCCGACATTCCTGGCTGGGGATTCCCGTCCAACTTCCGGGTTGAAGTCGCGAAGGAGGCGGACCTGAGTGATGCTGTTCCCTATTGCGACTTTTCGGGCATTGAGGTTGAACACTGGACCGATCGACCTCTGGTACTTCCCGCCGAAACTCGCGAAATGTTTTCGCAAAAAGGCGTTGGTCGGCGTTGGGAACCAGAGCCGGAAAACTTTCCGTCCACTCCGATCACCGCGCGTTATGTACGACTGACGGCAACGAAGCTCGATCCACGAATCGAGCCACACTATCTGGCGCTGGCTGAAATTCAGGTTTACGCTGGCGACACGAATGTCGCTCTTGAAACCAGCGTCACCGCTTCAAATCCGGCGGATAAAAAAGCAGGGAAACGATGGAAGCCTGAGTTTCTGGTTGACGAGTTCACCAGTCGAACTCGATTGCTGGAGTACCCCGCATGGCTCGACAAGCTCGAAACCCGACAGGCAATGGAGTTGAAGTTGATTGAACTCACGGCAGCACTCGATGAGGAAGTCCATCGAGTGTGGCTGAAGGTGGGTACTGGAACTGCTGCAGCTGTGTTTTTCTGTATTGGTATGCTTGCCTGGATAAACTGGCGGCAACGATCACAACTGACCGTGCAGACAGAACTGCTGCGAACTCAGATTGCCAGCGACCTGCACGACGACATCGGCAGCAATCTGGGGATGATCGCCCTGCTCTGCCAGACGATGAACCATTGCGAAGGAATTCCTGGCGAGCTGAAACCCGACCTCGAAGAAATGCGTGAAGTAGCACTGGAAACCAGCGATGCCATGCGAGATATCCTCTGGCTGCTGCGCACGCCAATCTCCAAACTTGAAGACTTCATCGGGCGGTTGCGCATCACGACCAACCGGCTGCTGTCAAATTGCGAAGTCAGGTTTGTCTGTCCCAACGAGTTGCCCGAAACGACAATCGTGCTGGGCTGGCGGAGGAATGTATTTCTGTCGCTGAAAGAAACGCTGCACAACGCGGCTCGACACAGCAAAGCGACGCTGATCACCGTTACGATCGACATTGATGACGAGAGGCTTAAGATCACGGTTGCCGACAACGGGATCGGATTTGACGTCGAACATCGTCGAGATGGACTCGGAGTCGGAAGTATCACGAGAAGAATGAGTCAGCTGGGCGGTTCCGCCAGTTTTGTGTCAACGCCCGGTGAAGGAACCACCGTTGAACTCGATGCCCCATTCCATCAGATGCAGATGCGATACATTCGCCGATTGTGGCGTCGACTTGCGTCCGTTCCGAAAAGACTGGCCAGGAAATTACGCAGCCGAGCGAACTCACAGACTTCCTGACTCCTGAAGTCAATGGCCGGTCAGTATCAGGAATGGCTTCATGGAATTCATTCCGAAATCAACATCCCTCTGAAATCGAAACTGATCTGATATGCCTGACGTCACGACTGATTCCGATTCCAGAACCACCACGGTCTGGCTTTGCGAAGACAACGAACGATTCCGCCGGACGCTGTGCTCCGCGATCAACCAGATCGACCATCTGGAATGCAGCCAGTCTCTCGGATCCGTTGAAGATACGCTGAGCCAGATTGCAGAATCGGGCCCGCCGGACGTGCTGCTGCTGGATATCGGACTGCCAGGCATGGATGGAATTTCGGCGTTGCCCTCACTGCGTGCAGCCGCGCCGGGAACGCGAATCGTCATCCTCACCGTCTTCGACGACCACGACAAAGTCTTTCGTGCGGTGTGCGCAGGCGCTGATGGCTACCTGCTCAAGACATCGACCGTGGAGCGTATCGGAGAAGCGATTCGAGAAGTCGCCAGCGGGGGCGCCTCGATGAATCCCGAGATCGCCCGCAAAGTCCTCGATGTCTTCTCCGGAAAACGGGAAACTCACAGCGGCCCTGCCCTGACCGATCGGGAAACCGAAGTTCTGCGTCTGATCGTGCGAGGCATGACCAAGAAAGAGGTCGCTGTCGAGCTGGACTTGAGCCGCCACACGGTCGACTCTCATCTCCGAAACATCTACCAGAAACTGCACGTTAACAACCGAGCCGGAGCCGTCGCTGCGGCACTGCGCGAAGGACTCGTTTAACGGTTGACAGCGGATTCTGTTGCTATGTCATTCGTTGCTTCCGAAGCCACTTCGTCGCTGCCGGACGAATCGTCCCTCGACTGACCGTCGTTTTTGATGCACGCCAGAAACGCCTCACCGTAGTCAGCCAGCCGTTTGCTGCCGAAACCATGGATCAGACTCAGTTCAGCCAGCGCCGATGGCTTTTTCGTAGCGAGTTGGCGAAGAGTGTCGTCCGAGAAAATAATGTCGCTTGCTATTCCTGCCTTCGTCGCCAATTCGTGGCGCAGAATCCGAAGTTGATCAAAGAGACGACGATCGACACCTACCCAATTGTCTTGTGCACGAACCACATCTTTACTGAGTTTTGTCTGGGCATCGCGTGCCCGCCGCAGAAGCGTAGGCGTCAATTCACCTTTCAGCAATTGCTGTCCCCGAGTGCTGATAGTCAGAACGCCATACTGCCCACTCCAATCCAGAAAACCTTGTGAACCAAGCTGCTCAATCCAGTCTCGAATCAGCTGCACAGGAAAACGTTTCAAAAGCCCATACGTACTTAGTTTATCGTGTCCATTACCACGCACTCGCTTATCCGGGGAGCCCTTCAGAACTGCTGCGGTATATCCAACACCAAATCGCTGTCGCTGCCGAAAGACGCTCGACAAAACTTTCTGACCTATTACTTGAGCACCTTCGACAAACTCCAGTTCGCCCGTACAAACATCGCAAGCATTACACGAGTGAGCGGCGAACTCCTGCCCGAAATACTCAACGAGGACCTGATGCCGACAACAAACTCCGGTACTGTAAGTCAGCATTGCTTGAAGCGTGTGGTATGAAGCATCCTGAGTCTTCAGGGGGGCTGCTTCGATGTTCGCCTTCCACCGGGCATAGTCGGCCATCGAGTAAAACAGCACGCAATCTGCATCCAGACCGTCACGACCAGCCCGACCGCTCTCCTGCTGATAGTTCTCCAGCGACTTGGGCATGCCGCAGTGAATCACGTATCGAACGTTGGATTTGTCGATTCCCATCCCGAACGCGACCGTCGCCACAATCGTGTCGCAGGATTCCTGAATAAAGGCTTCCTGATTCCGGCTGCGTTCTTCGGCATCTAATCCCGCGTGGTAAGGCAGCGTCCGAAATCCCTGCCTATTGAGCAGTTCGGACAGTTCGTCTACAGCCTTGCGACTCGTGCAGTAGATAATGCCCGACTCGTTTTTGTGACGACGAAGAATTTCCCGCACCTGAGCCATCCGATCGTCCATCCGCTCCGCTCGAAAAAACAGGTTCGGACGATCAAACGAACCGACAATCATTTTTGATTTCTTCAGCCCCAGCTGTTTGATGATGTCCGCGCGGACCTGCTCGGTTGCCGTTGCCGTGTAGGCGTGCAGAGCGACGCCTGGAAAGTGCTTGCGCAACATTTTCAAAGACCGGTACTCGGGGCGAAAATCATGGCCCCATTCACTGATGCAATGTGCTTCGTCGATCGCGAAAAAAGAGACGTTGGCATTCTTCAGGAACTCGATCGTGCGATCCTGGACAAGTCGTTCGGGCGCAATGTACAGCAAACGAAGTTCGCCACCGCGGACTGCATCGGCCACCCACCGGCGTTCGTCATGAGTCTGCGAGCTGTTGATAAACGCGGCGGAAATTCCTGACGTGCGCAGGCTGTCGACCTGATCTTTCATCAGCGAGATCAGCGGCGAAATCACGATGGCCAGACCGCCCCGGCAAACGGCGGGAGCCTGATAGCAAAGCGACTTCCCGCCACCGGTTGGAAGGACGACGACCGAATCGCGATCATCCAGCACGCAGGTCATCGCCTCTTTCTGATTCGGACGAAACTGCTCGTAGCCCCAGTGCCTGTTGAGTGCTTCCAGCAGTTCCATCCAGCAACCCTCATGGTTCCAGGCCAACTTTGCCTCTCGGCAGGTATTGGCCGTCCATCCAGCTTTGTTCGGTTATGACCGGTTTCACGCGAGTGATTCAACTCACGAAGCTGGATTGTCGCAACGTGGAAACGACTTCGCTATCGTGTCACTGATCTCGCAAGGGCCAGACGCTTTGAACATCTTGTGAACGACGTTTTTCGGAACCTTCATACTGAAATCACGGTCATTGCCGATTCGCATTGAACAGTACATGTGTTCTCGAATTCAGTTGAACGTCACGTCACCCAAATGACTGTTCACACGACTCACACAACTGAGCAGCTTCAGGAATCAATATGCGAATTCTTGCGATATGGGATAACGAACCCGAATGTGATCTCGTAGCAATGTACCTCGGTATCGACGACAACGATGTGACCGCTATCCCTGGCGTTGAAGGCGTTGACGCACGGATCGAAGAAGGCGGCGAGTTCGACATCATCCTGATGCCGATTGATCTGCCGGATCCGGAAGCGGGTTTCGAGGTTTTCGGCAGGATTCGAGCAGCGTATCCTGGCATTCCCATTGTGGGAGCCTGCCAGCCAGCGGACGTCTTCCGCATTGTTCGTTTCATGGCCAACGGAATGAGTGCCTACGTCATCCGTGATGCCGGGGGCGACTACATGTTTATGCTGCAGGCGATTCTCGACAGCACCGTCGACGCCGTCCGAGCCGCCCGCGAAGAACAGATCTCAGCGAAACTGCGGGAAGAAGTGGAGTCCGTCCGCAAACTCCAGGCATCGGTCATCCCGAAGCATCTGGAAGCTCCACGCGGATACAAGATTGTCGGTCGCTACGAGCCATCACAAATTCGAGTCCTTGGCGGAATGCCGGTCACGATGGCTGGCGGCGACTACTACGACGTCTTCACGCTACCCGACGGCAAGATCGCGCTGATCGTCGGCGACGCTTCCGGCCATGGAATGAAAGCTGCTATGTCGATCATGACCATGCACACGCTGATGCGCATGATTCGAACTCAGCAGTACAACGACACGTCGCACTTCGTCCAGGTCATCAACCAGCAGCTGTACGAGCAGTCGATCGTCAACGAAGAAGGTGGTTTCATTACGTTGCTCTACGCAATCCTGGACGTCGAGAAGCAGGTCCTGCAATGGACCTCTGCTGGCCACCCACCGCCGATTCTCCAGAATTACGAAACGGGTGAGGTGGCCTTCCTCGGTGACGATGATTCTGGTGGACTACCGCTGGCGGTGATCGAGGATGCCGAATACGAGACCTACCATTCGCACATTCCGAACAACGTACGTCTGCTGATGTTTACAGATGGCCTGGAAGAAGCGTTTCCGGCAGGCATGACGACGAAGCATGACCAGTTCGGCGTCGAAGGCATCAAAGAGACACTTCGACAGTCGAAAGACCTTTCATTAGATGAAGCTTTGCAGAAGCTGTTCGATGATTCGAATGCATACACCCAGGGCACTGGTCGGCACGACGATACGTCCGTTGTTCTGCTGGAACGCTTCGAATAGTCTGAAACAGCCGACGTCCTCTTGTCGCGAGCCAACCTAATGTCTCGAACCATCCTGTCGCGATATCTCGACCCAGCCACGCTGAGCCGAGTGGCGAAGCGGCATGTCGAACCGCGCGGCCTGGTCATGGGAAATCTGGCTGGCGCGCACAAATCACCGCTGGCAGGCTTCGCCGTCGAATTCGCTGGCCATCGTGAATACGTGCCCGGCGACGAGCCGAGACACATCGACTGGCGGCTTTATTTCACCCGCGATCGCTACTTCATCAAACAGTACGAGATGGAGACGAATTTCGTCTGCCATCTGGTCCTCGATGTCAGCGCGTCAATGCGTTATGGCGATGCTGAACAACAGAAACTCAGTTACGCGGCGAGCATGGCCGCCACGCTGGCGTTCTCGATCGCCCAGCAGAACGACAAAGTTTCGCTGGCCACGTTCGACGATCGGGTTCGGGGATTCATTCCGCCCAGTAATTCGATGGCCCAGATGATACGCATCTCAAGCCTTCTGGATGAGGCGGCCCCAGTCGACAAAACCAGCATGGCGACCTGCCTCAACGAACTGACTGGTCGCATGCAGCGTCGAGAAATCGTCATGATCTTCAGCGATTTCTTCACCGACCTCGACGAACTCGAACCAGCTCTGCAACTCCTC
>JABMPE010000075.1 GCA_013203845.1 Rhodopirellula sp.
CCCCATCTTCCATGTCGTTCACGCAAGGCCTCGAATCAAACAGAACAGCCACAGGAATTCTGATATTTTCAGAACGCACCGGCTACGCCACACAACAGCTATCCGGACACGCTGCTAGCAATAGACCGCCCAGCCCATCAGCGGCAATTGCCGTCAGGACAGAAGCGACATAGCGTTGTCTCGACAACGGGCGGAGTAACTCGGCGGAATACCACTGCCAGTGTCGCTTCCACAGCGCATGGACTAACGCGATAAAGATACAGGGCAAAGACGCTGTCATTCCGGTTACAGCAAAACTGATGAAGTTGTTACTGCCATCCGGGCGAACGACAGACACTCCGCCGATAACGAGCACGATCAAAAGTACAACCAGAGTCAATCGAAGAATCGGAAGGCCATGCGACACCTGGAGCAGAATCACACCGCGGGTCAGCCAGTGTTTCGGCAGATACCGCATGACGAATTCAAACTGTCGATCGAGCAGCCAGGCATTGACGACCGACTTCGAAATCACAGTTGCTTCCATCTGCTGTCGAGACCGGTTCGCCGAACGTGACGTGAAATCCCAGGCCGCGTCCATCGAGATCGCTGTGCCGTACTCAGGCATGGCTTCATGGCATCTGGCCAGCCGGCAAGCATAAGCCCAGAGACCCGCGACTCCCGCAGTAAGAAGCAGAAAGGAAGGAATCGTAATGGAGCGTGCAAGAAACCAGTCGAAGAACAGTGCCTGTGTGGCGGAATCCTCAAGATGACGAACTCCGAAAAATAAACCCAACGACATCAGTATCATCAGCGTTGAATTCAGATGAGCCATCCACAGCATCCATGCACAAGCGGCAATCTGGATGGCCAGTATTGATGCTAGAGCCACGACTCCAGACATCCAGACACTCACCAAATTCAAACTGATGAGTAATGCCATCAGACACGCGGCCATTGCCAAATGAGCTTTCGCAAATCCCGGAACCAGCCGCGAGCGTGGAGCCGCAAACTGCTGTTTCAGATGCATACCGAGCCAGGGTCCAACGCACATGACTGGTATAAGTAATGCAAACAGATAATCGTATTTATCCTGAAGATGAGACGTCTCGGGGCCGCGAGACCGAGCATTCTGGTTGAGCGATGTTATCAGTAGACAGCCGATTGACACGACCGCACCCAGTAGAAAAACGACATAGAATTCCCAGCGAGTCAGATACGTTCGCAACACGACAGACATCTGATGACGAAAGCTGCACATGTTGTTCTTAACGGAGTGACTCACCATCAATCTCCCGGAGAAGAGTGCCATTACTGACTTGTCCAGCAGTGAATCGCGACGGGCCTCATCAGGCGTCGCCGTGCAGTTCGAGAAAGATTTCTTCCAGACTCAGATCTTCAACGGTAACGCTCGCCTGCCACTGCGATTCGATTTCGTCGATCAGTGCTGGCCCCACTGCCGAAACCGCGACCATCGCATGTCGGCCCGAAATTTCCGTTCTCAAAGAATCAGCAACAGTAAATGCTGCGGGCAGATCCTGCTCGCTTGTGATTCGCAGGCGCTTCACGCGGTCCTTCAGGTCGCCCAGCTCACCGTGCCAGGTAATCTTTCCTTCCTGCAGGATGGCGACGTGATCGGCGACACGTTCCACGTCGGTCGTAATGTGCGTGGAAAAAATAATGGTCCGATTCTCGTTGCGCATGATTTCCAGCAGCGTGCTGAGAAACTCGCGTCGAGCCGACGGGTCGAGGCTGGCGACCGGTTCATCAAGAATCAGCAGATCCGGTTCGTGGCCCAGAGCCAGTATCAAAGCGATCTTCTGCTGCTGGCCCGGCGACATGGGGCCAACGCGTTCTTCGGTGGGTACTTCCCAGCGCCGCAGCAGATCGCGCGTCAGGTCGTGATTCCACGTTGGATAAAACGCAGCGGTGTATTCGATGATCTGCCGCACTCGCATCCACGAATAGAGACTCACTTCCTGAGCCACATAACCGAGCCTGGCCTTGGACTCCGCCGAAAGATGCCAGGGATCCTCACCGAGAATCCGCACGTCACCGGAAGAAACACGCAGCAGACCGAGCAGACATTTCAGCAGTGTCGATTTGCCTGAGCCGTTCTTGCCGAGCAGCCCCGTGACAGAACCGCGGGGAATTGTCAGATCAACACCTCGAAGCACCTGAGTCGCGTCGAACGCTTTCGTCAATCCTGAAACTTCAATCAATGGTGCAGCATTCAACGGCTCGTTCATGACTTTCGCTCCCGCAGAACGGATTTCACCACATCAACAATCTGCCCATCGGTCAGCCCCAGTTGCTGACCTCGCGTCACCATCGGTTCGACCAACGGTTTGAGATCAGCTTTGCGATCTTTCAGAGAGCCGCTGGCAACACCGGACGTGACTCGCATTCCCGTGCCGCGAACCCGTTCCAGCACGCCTTCGACTTCCAGACGACTCCACGCTTTCGACACGGTCATCATGTTGATCTGAAGACCGTCGGCCATCTGTCGGACACTTGGCAGCAAATCACCGTCCGCCAGTTGTCCGCTGGCAATCATCGCCCGCACCTGATCCATGAGCTGTCGATAAATCGGCACGCCCGATGACGGATGAACTTCGAATTGAATGGAAGGGTTAATCATGTGCTTCGCCAAGAGTAGTGTCGTACGACTGTAATACACGTGGGTCGCACGTCAATGCGTAAGTTTCCAATTTCGGGTTCATTTCGACGAAGTCAGCGGAATGAGTCAGGGGCTCATCTGCTGCAGGGAAGTGGTCCGTGACGGTGCAGGGACGTGGTGCGGGCGTGCTTCTGGAATAAAATGCTCCAGCAGATCAACCGCGAGCTGCCTCTGCTGGTCGAACTTCGTGCGTTGCCCGATCAATTCGGTTTGCCGGTGGATACCTGCAGGATTGATGCTTGTAAAAGGGGGAGGCGATCGAGCATCGTGTATCTTCAGATCACACAAGGTTTTCGTCCTGGCGGTTTGGTTTGTGTCGCGTTTTTCCTGCAGAATTGACGCAAGCCGCTCGCCAGTCAAAGTCGGTGCGATCTCAACTTAACGGTTTGGCAGTCTGAACCCTGAATCCTGTTTCTTTTGAGGCTGCATTCTTCGCCTGAACGGCATGACTGCCGGCCGAGTTTGGCGAAGCTGGCACCGGCAGACCGACGGCGTCTTGCACAAACAAATGGCCGCTGATATGTTGACATCTCAGATTTGCCGGGGCTGGGTGATGTTGGTTCACGTTCTACAAGGGAATCTTCAACGTTCAGTCGGCGAATCTGATAGCATACCTGTTTGTCCTTCCTGACCCTCCCGCCGCTTTTAACTCTGGCCTGCCTCGTCGAATCCCCTGTGCATGCCATAGCAAAGTACATGGAGCCGCCCTCATGACGCGTTCACAAACTCTGCTGACAGGCTTTCTGGTATTACTCGCGGCGGTCCCAGCGGCGATGGCCGAACAGGTGACGCCACGAGGGCTCGGTGATCCCGGCGTATTGAACTCATTACGAGTTGAACCGGAAGCTGCCGAAGGGCAAAACGGTCTGATTATTCGAGGTCGAGACGCACGACAGCAACTCGTCGTCACCGGCGAATACTCGTCTGGCCAGCTTCGTGATCATACTCACTCCGCGAAGTACTCAGCCGAACCAGCGGGTATTGTGGAAGTCGCCGCCGACGGCATGGTCACTCCGCTTACAGATGGAGTTGCTTCTGTCAAAGTGATCGATGGCGGTAAGCAGACGACGGTCGCTGTTCACGTCGAAGGCGTTGCGAACCAGGTGAAGATTAACTTCAAGAATCAGATTGTTCCGGTCTTCACGAAGCTCGGATGCAATTCCGGTGGCTGTCACGGCAAGGCGAGCGGACAGAATGGTTTTAAGCTTTCCCTGCTGGGTTTCTACCCGGACGAAGACTTCGAGTATCTCGTTAAAGAAGCTCGAGGCCGACGCCTGTTTCCCACGTCTCCGGCGGAAAGTCTTCTGCTGTTGAAAGCGACCGGCAAGTCGCCACACGGCGGCGGCAAGCGGATGGAAGAAGGCAGCTACGAATACCGCATGCTATACCGCTGGATTGAGCAGGGGATGCCGTACGGAAATCCTGACGATCCTTATGTTGTCGGCATCGAGTGCGTACCCGCTCAGCGTTTGATGGATCGGGGAGCCGATCAGCAGATTACTGTCGTCGCTAAATACAGCGATGGTTCTTCAGAAGACGTCACGCGAATGGCGCTGTACGAAGCCAACGATACAGAAATGGCAGAAGCGACTGAAACTGCTCTGATTAAGACGCTCGACCTCGCGGGTGAAGTGGCCATCATGGCCCGTTACCAGGGGCAGGTTTCGACGTTCCGAGCGACTGTCCCGCTGGGTGCTGACACATCGGCGGTTCCGGCTCCGGCCAACTTCATTGATGAAGCCGTTTTCACCAAGCTCAAACTGCTCGGCATTCCGCCGTCAGAGTTGTGCGATGACGCGACGTTCCTTCGTCGCGTGCATATTGACGTGACCGGAACCACTCCGACGCAGGAAGAGGTTCAGGCCTTCCTTGCCGATCCGTCTACAGACAAGCGAGAGAAGCTGGTGGAGCGTCTGCTGGAGACAGAGTCCTATGCTGACTACTTCGCAAACAAGTGGAACCTTGTCCTCCGCAACAAGAAGCGACGGCCAGAAGACCTGACCGCGACCTACTCATTCTATCGATGGATTTGGGACAGTCTTTACGAGAACAAACCCTACGATGAGTTTGTGCGGGACATCGTGACGGCGTCCGGTGAAGCCTCTATCAATCCAGCTGTCGTCTGGTACCGTGAAGTCGATCAGGTCAACGAGCAGGTTGAAGACACCGCTCAGCTGTTCCTCGGCTTGAGAATTCAGTGCGCGAGGTGTCACCATCATCCGTTCGAAAAGTGGAGCCAGAACGACTACTACAGCTTCTCCGCTTTCTTTACGACGGTCGGCAAGAAAAACGTTTACGGCGCAGTCAATACACAGGCCGATAAACGAATCTTTCATAACGAAAAAGTTGCGCAGGCACAGAACCCACGGACGAATCAGAATTTGAAACCTGCGGGTCTGGGCAGCGATCCACTTGAGATTTCCCCTGAGCGGGATCCACGGCAATACCTTGCTGACTGGATGGCACGCGAAGACAACCCGTTCTTTGCGAAGGCACTGGTCAATCGATACTGGAAACACTTCTTCGATCGTGGCATCGTCGAGCCAGAAGACGACATGCGGGAAACGAATCCGCCATCGAATCCTCAGCTCATTGATGCTCTGTCGCAGAATTTCATCAAGAACGGCTTTGATCTGAAATGGCTGGTTCGAACAATCTGCAATTCCAAAACCTACCAGCTCAGTGCGTTGCCTAACGACTACAACCTCAAGGATAAGCAGAACTTCTCCCGCTACTATCCGAAGCGTCTGACCGCAGAAGTTCTGTACGATGCGTTTCACCAGGTTACCGACTCAACTCAGGCTTACTCTGGACTGCCATCGGGCACGCGAGCGATCCAGTTGCCGGACGCGTCGATCGGTCCGTACTTCCTGAAAGTCTTTGGTCAGCCGCAGGGCGATACTGCCTGTGAATGTGAACGTTCGCAGGAAGCCAATCTCGCTCAAAGTCTGCACTTACTAAACAGTTCTGAAGTTCAGACCAAAATCGGTGGCGGGTCGGGTCGTGCCGCTAAGCTTTCCGCCGACAAGGATCGGGCAGACGACGACAAAGTCAGAGAGCTGTACCGTTGGGCTTACTCACGAGAACCGAAGGCTGATGAGCTTCAGATCGCGATGGCTCACATTAAAAAGCACGAAGCGAATCAGAAAATTGCCTACGAGGATATCGTTTGGGCTCTTATCAATACCAAAGAGTTTCTGTTTAACCACTAATGCGGCAGGAGGCCGCCATCACCTGATGGCGGTCTCTCGTTTTCCCACCCAGGATTTCCTCGCTGAGTCACGCCACGTATGCCGTCTCCGGTTTGTTCGATTGAGAACATTTCAGGATGGTTCCCCCGTTTCATTTTGAGATATTCGGCTGGGTCGTCACTTCGAACGCTTCCGCTGCTCTGTATCTTCAGCAGCGGACGCTCGATTGAATAGACGAAACGACCGGCAGATCCAAAGAGGGCTGTTCGATGCCATTTCGTGTCATCACGCCACGTCGATTCGCCATCGCTTTCTGCGTTTCGACGGCTTTTTGTTTGAGTGGTTCCGTCAGTCAGGCACAGCTGCCGCAGACACGGTTGTACGCCGTCTTTCCGCCAGGCGCTCAGGCCGGACAAGCGGTGGACGTCAGTGTGACCAACGGTGCTGACCTGGACGAGCTGGACCAGATGGCGTTCAGCCATCCGGGTATCAAAGCCGCACACAAATCCGGCAATACGTTTGGTGTGACGGTTGCCGCCGACGTTCCTCCCGGAGTCTACGAGGCACGCGTGCATGGTCTTTACGGAACCAGCAACCCTCGATGTTTCGTGGTGGGGATGCTTCCGGAGATTCTTGAAGTCGATGCGAATAGCACTCAGGAAACGGCGCAGCCCGTCGAAATTGGAAGCGTCGTCAACGGTCGTTCCAACGGTGGAGCCGATGTCGATTTCTACAAGGTCAGCGGAAAGAAGGGTCAGAGAGTCTTGATCGAGTGCCAGGCACTGCGAATCGATTCTAAATTCCAGGCGGAACTTCGAATCTACAACGCATCTGGACGTCGCCTTGGCCGGAGCATTGCTCACCTCAGAACTCAGGATCCTGTTCTGGATATCACATTTCCGGAAGATGGCGACTACTTCATTCGGGCGACGGATTTTGTCTACGGAGGCAGCAACGACTACGGATACCGATTGAAGATTCACACCGGACCGCATATTGATCTCATCATTCCCCCCGCCGGAGTGCCAGGCAGCACGGCCAGTTACACACTCGTCGGTCGCAATCTTCCTGGGTCACAACCAGCTGGTATGAGTGCTGACGGTCGACAGCTTGAACAGCTGAGTGTCGATATCACGCTTCCCAATACGCCCCAGACGCTGACTCCCGGAACGACGGCTTTTTCGTTCGAGGCGGCGATCGATGGTTCCAGCTATGTCTACAAAGGCTCCAACGGAACATCCAACCCGGTGACAATTGCGTTTGCACCGCGGCCACTTCAGCTGGAAATCGAACCGAACAACGAACCCGCTAACGCTCAGAAGATTGCCGTTCCAGGCGAAATCGCAGGTCAGTTCCAGGTCAGGGCGGATGTTGACCAGTTTGATTTCGAAGCCAAAGCGGGGCAGGCATTCTGGATTGAAGTTTTCGGTCAGCAACTGGGAATGCTGACGGACCCGTTCCTGACCGTCGAACAGGTGACAAAAAAAGACGACGGAACAGAGACCCTGAAGCGACTGACTGCTCAGGATGATGATGCGAAAAACTCAATCGCCAACCTGTTTGACACAATCAATAACGACCCTGTCTATCGACTGGCAATTCCAGCCGACGGGCTTTATCGACTGACGGTTCGAGACCGGTACTGGGAGTCTCGTGGCAATCCGGAACTGCAGTACCATCTGGCGATTCGTGAAGAAGAACCGGATTTTCGACTCGTGGTCATTCCGCCGGCCCCGCTGGCCAATGCCGCCGCTGGATACCAGACGTGGGCTCCAGGCTTGCGCCGCGGTGAGAATCTGCACGTTGAAGTGGCGGCAATTCGAAAGCACGGCTGCAAGAGTGTCATTGAGGTTTCGGCGGAAGGTCTGCCATCGGGCGTCTCCTGCAAGGGCGCGACTATCAGCGGCGATGAAACTTCCGCGACGCTGATTTTCTCCGTGGCGGACGACGCAAAGCCGGGAAGTCACGCGATCAAAATTTCCGGTACATCGAGAATTGAATCGGACGCTGCAGTCAATGCGGTCGTGGCTGCTCAGGCAGCGGTGACGAAATCGAGATCTGCTCTGCCGGCACTTGAGCTGGCTCTTCAGAAGACCGTTGAACCAAAAGCTAAATCCGAAGCTGCACGCAAAGCAGCCGAAGTGGTTGCCGCTGCGGATGCCACCGCTGCCAAGGCTGCTGCGGATGCCAAGGCAGCGGCGGATAAGAAACTTGTCGATGCTCAAGCCGCAATGAAAACCGCGGCAACTGAGAAAGCTGCCGCCGACAAAGCTGACGCGGACGCTAAGGCGGCGGTAGCGAAAGCTGTCGCTGATCTGACTGCCGCTCAGCAGGAGCTGGACAAGGACAAAGAGAATCAGACGCTCAAGGACAAAGTCGCTGTTGCGACGACCAAAAAGGATGAAAGCGATAAGGCGTTCGTCGTTTCTCAGGCCACCGTGACGGCTGCCGCAACCAAACTGACTGCTGCCGAAGCGGCCGTGAAGGCTGCTACTGCGGACGCGACGAAGGCTCAACAGGAATTCGCCGCTGCCGATCAGAAGGCAAAGCAATCGGGTGCAGCACTGCAGGCGGCCGTCAAAGTCGATGATGCAGCGCTGGCAGCTTTTCAGCAGGCGGAAGCCGCAAAGAAAGCCGGTGAGGCAGCGATTGCCGCTGCCGACGCAGACCTTGCGGCGAAACGAAAAGCTCAGGAAACCGCGATTCGAGTTGTTTCACATCCAGCCCGTACGGCAACGATTGTATGGAATGGTGCCGCAGCGCAGCCCGCAGTGTCCAGAATTTCAGACGATCTGACACTTTCAATTATGGACGAGGCTGCTCCTTACCAGGTGACCGCAAACGTGGAGCGGCAGTCACTCGGCCACAATCAGCAATTGTTGATTCCCGTTAAGCTCACGAAACGAAACGGGTTCGATAATCAGGTCCAGCTGACCTTTCAGAGTATTCCGAAGAATCTTCAGATACAGAATCTGGCCATTGAGAAAGGGAAGGAC
>JABMPE010000709.1 GCA_013203845.1 Rhodopirellula sp.
CACCGGCTCCCTGACCACCCTGACCACCGCCGAAGGCTCCCCCAGCACCGCCACCAAGAGAAAGTGCATTCAGGTCAACGACCAGGTCACCTACCGGGTAAACACGAGTCGATAGTTTTTCATTTGCGACTTCAATCGTGGTGATCTTCATGACTTCGTCTTCGATGACATACGTCAATTCAAACTCGGACAGCATGATCTTCAGAGCACTTTGAAGCGTAACCCCGGCCAGAATCAGGTTAACCGGTTCATCGACCAGCAGACCAGCTTCCTCGATCGCAACGGTGTCCAGAATGATCGGAATCTCGTGCAGACGCTGGAGGTACGTAACGACGTCGGTCAACGGTGTCTCTGCGAAGTTGAGGTTTGTCTGGTCATCCAGAGCAGCGCTAATGCGTCGCTCTGCTGTCGTCGCCTTGTGCAGGTCGACTGACGCGTACTGTTTTCGTCGCTCGGTAAGAGCTTTCCAGACTTCCGGTCGTGGCCATCGAATCGGCGGCTCATCCGGAAATGCAACATGTGACCGCTCAACCTGTTCGAGTGTTTCGAGGAATCGGTCAGCTCGCAGTGCTCGCATGTAGAATGCGGTGTAAAGCTGCCCGCTGGCTTCTGACACAATTTGAGCCGCTGTGGCTACGCCGTTTCCTGGTTGCAGATTGACCGCCTCTTCTGCCACCGCTTCCGCTTCGAGGTATTTGTCGGGCTCGCCATGTGATGCCGTATCGAGTAACGATCGAACATTGTCAATCAGCCGTTCCAGACGATCGTCGGTGATGGCAATGTCATCGATCAGGCGACGGTGTGCCTCAATAGCAGCCACTCGTTCCTGAGCACGAATCGACCGCAACTCGGCAACTTCTTTCTGCCCTTTAACATCGGCCAGTACACCTTGAAGTCTCTTTGCCAGAGCAATTCGCTGATCAGGATCGATGTCCCCGGCCGCTTTCACGGCGCCGATCGCTCGTTTGATGGTGCTGAGTGCCGCATCAGGATCTTCTTCCGCCACTCGGCGTGCTTCCTGGATGGTTCGAGCGACGATGGACTGGAATTGTTGAGTCTTGATGGCCTGCAGAACTTCGATCTCTGCGATCAGGCTTCCTGTTTCCTGCTGTGTCGTCGCGGCGGCTGAAGGTGCGTCTGGATCAGCCGGCTGTGTCACCTGGCTGATCGTCTGGAACTTCGCTGCCGATTTGAGAAGACGATCAGCCTGTGAGTTGGCTGGATCGAGACTCTGAATTGCTTTGCCGAATTCGGCAGCCTGTTGCAGGTCCCGATCAAGAAGTGCCGCATCACCCAGTGCCGACAACTGGTCGATCCGTCGAGCGAACGCCTCCTGAGCAGCAGTCAGTATCTGCTCACCGGCGAATGGCGAATCAATCGCCGCTTGTTCGACTCGCTGTGCCAGCATTGCCAGAAAGGCATTGTCGGCGTCTGGCGATGCAGCATTGACTGACCAGCGGATCGTCGTTGCTCCCGATTGAGCGACAAACGATGTCGGAGCTGTACCGCGAGTGAGATAAACTGTGGCACGGTCACCTCGCAACGGAAGTGCTGTTGCGGGAAGCAACGCCGTTTCATCTGGCTCGACGAACACATTAGAAGGATAAACGACAGTCTGCTCAGCAGTCTGAGCGAGATTTGCACCAAGCACTTGAGCGTCGGTTGTACCGTCATCCAGCACGACGTTTCCGCCGGTCCAGTTGGCGAGAACTCCCAGTAACTGCAGGTCGCGTGTCGGGCCAATCGCGTAGCTGCTGACCGGAACTTTGCTGGAGCGAAACTCGTCGACCAGAGCCTGCAGGCGAGCTGCAGGAATCAGGCGAAGACCGCTGACTCCATCGCCGATGTAGACGACAGATGTCTGGCGGGCAGTTTTCGCAACATCCAAAGCAGTCTGCAGAGCTCGACCGAGGTCGGTTGCTCCAAGTGGGACACGGCGAGCCAGCACAGCACGAGCACGCTCAGCCGCCCTGCCCTTTGCATCGGTCAGCCCTTCCGTCAGCTCTTCGGGAGCGACGTCAACAGCAAACAACCGGAACCGGCTGCCCTCGGCAAGATTTGCCAGGAATGCTTCCAGAGTTGCCAGTGCCTGCACCCGATGCTCGCCATTCTGACTGGCCGAAGTGTCGACCAGAATAATGTGGTCTCTGACGGTCAGCGTGTCGGCAGACTTTGGAGCCTGAAGCAGTACGGCCTGCACCGTTTCGCCTGACTCGGCCCGGTACTGAAGCAGTTTCGCCTGCGGAGTGTCTTCGGCATTCGCGCTGGCGGTGTGTGCAACACAAAGTGCCATGGTGACGGACAGCCCCATGATCGCGATGCGAGTAGTGCGGGACGGCATACTGATGTTCTCCGAATTCGCGGAATCCGCTGATGCTGATACCGAGCAAAATCGCCCGGCATCGTGCTCATTTTTAATCGTGTGTCACGGGCTCGAAACCCGCGTCGTTATTCTTCGCCCGATGCGAGCCACCTGACCGGCAGTTCGGATGCCAGCGTTAAGAGCCACAAAGAACGCCTCCAGAGTCTACTCGCCGTGGTGGAAGGTGGAGAAGGATTTTTTCGACATTCCAGCGAGTTTCCAACGACCATGAGGTTACAGCACGGGGAATGCTCAAGGTCCGATCCGAATTGGCAGGTTCTGCCGACACGAGCAATCCTTCTGCATCGACCAGCCAGACACGACCTGACCCGTCAGTCAAACCTGACAGCCAGCCGGTCGACGATCAAATTCCCGATATTCAGCGCAGCCGTTGCCGCAGGAGACGGTGCGTTACACACGTTGACAACGCGCTCTGTTTCCTGAATCAGAAAATCGTCAAGCAGTTTTCCGTCCCGGCCCAGCGCCTGAGCGCGGACTCCCGCCGGAGCAGACTGAAGATGCTCGCTGCGAATTTCGGGAATCAGCCGTTGAAGCGCCTTCACAAAAGCCGCTTTGCTGAAGGACCGCCACATTTCTCCGCAACCGGTCTTCCAGTTCCTGGCAGCCATGCGAATAAAACCAGGATAAGTCAGCGATTCAATCAGGTCCCGCAGATTGATATCCGTCTTCGTGTAGCCTTCCCGCGCGAAAGCCAGCACCGCATTCGGACCGCACTCAACCCCTCCCAGAGCCATCCTTGTAAAATGAACGCCAAGAAACGGAAATCGCGGGTCCGGCACCGGATAGATCAGCGTTCGACAAAGGTGCTCAGCCTCCGGCAGCAATTCAAAATACTCGCCCCGAAATGGAACCGTTTTGGCTTCGGGTTCCTGACCGCTCATCCGAGTGACTCGGTCACAATGCAGCCCAGTGCAGTTCACGACAAATCGAGACTCAAAGTCACCGGCTGACGTCTCAATCACAGTGCCAGTTGGCTGATGTTTCATACCGGTAACGCGGGTTTCGAGCTGAATTTCCGTGCCCGATAACCGCAACAGTTCGCCGAGCTTCTCGCAGACACCGATGTAATCAACGATCCCCGCCTCTGGAACATGCAGTGCCTTAATGCCGGCGGTGTGAGGTTCCAGCTCCCTCAGTTGGTCCTCGTCAATTCGTTCGCAGTGGACGCCATTCGCCTGACCTCGTTCATAGATTCGGTCGAGGTTCGAAAGTTCTGACTCGTCGACCGCAACGATGACCTTTCCGCATCGCTCGAATGCGATGCCGTGCTCCTCGCAGAAGGCTTCCATCGCCTTCCTGCCTTCACGACAGTTAATCGCTCGCAGCGAACCGGGCTTGTAATAGATTCCCGAATGCAGAACGCCCGAATTACGCCCCGTCTGGTGGAAAGCCAGTCGCGACTCTTTCTCGATCAACCGGATCTTCAGATCCGGATACCGTTGTCTCAGCCGCCATGCGGTCGAAAGTCCAACAATTCCACCGCCAAGCACAATGACATCACAAGCTGGCATCAATGCTACGCTCTCTCGTGTTTGAACAACAAAACTCTGCTGACACCGCAACCGCGATGTACCTCAACGGCGCCATCATGTCACCTCAGAACGGCCAGAGTAATCGGACGCAGGAATTCCAGCTACCACACCTACTCAGATCGAAAACACCTGCTCTTCTTGACTCACGCTTAACTCACATTCGTAACTCACGGTGCACGAATTCGAACGGTAACCTTACACTGTTGGCCTTCCCGGAACTCGCGTTTGACAACGAAAACTGACAGAGTTGAATTCTGCTACTGGCTCGTAAGGATCGCAGGTAAACAATGATCGCACTTCATCGAAACTTCCTTCTGCAGATAACGGTGTGTCTCCTCATTGTTGTTTTTGTGCTGAGTCTGGCCGCTTTTCCCGAGCCGGTTCTGGCTGAAAAATCTCCGCCAGAAGCTCCCGATAACTCCGAGCAAGCAAAGTTCTTCGAAACGCGAATCAGGCCTCTGCTGGCTTCACGATGCTTCAAGTGTCATGGGAAAGAAAAGCAAAGCGGCGGCCTGCGTGTTGACGCTCTCAGTACGCTGCTGAAAGGTGGCGAATCGGGGGCGGCTCTCGTTTCCGGAAAGCCCGAAGAAAGTCTGCTGGTTGAGGCCATCCGCTGGGAATCTTTTGAAATGCCGCCCAGCGGCAAACTGCCGACCGAAGAAATCGCTCTGCTGACAAAGTGGATCGCCAACGGAGCCTTCTGGCCAGAACACGACGCGGTCCTGCGCGACGATACCCACCTGGCTGCAAAAATCACCGACGAAGATCGTAGCTGGTGGGCATTTCAACCGGTCACGAATCCAACGGTTCCTCAGTCCGACACGTCTGGATGGTCACGCAATGAAGTCGACCAGTTCATCATGAAGTCTCTCGCGAAAGCCGGCCTGTCACCGGCACCGGAGGCCGATCGTCGCACGCTGATCCGGCGGCTTTACTTTGACATGATCGGGCTACCGCCCAGCAGCGAAGACGTCGCGGCGTTCGTCAATGATGAATCATCAAACGCGTGGGAAAAGGTCATCGACCGTCTCCTCGACAGTCCCCAGTACGGAGAACGCTGGGGTCGCCACTGGCTTGATCTGGTCAGGTATTCCGAATCCGACGGTTACCGAGCCGACGGCTACCGCCCCAGCATGTGGCGATATCGCGACTGGGTGATTCAATCGTTCAACACTGACAAGCCGTTCGACCAGTTTGTACGGGAGCAGATCGCCGGGGACGAGCTTGATCCCAACAACCCGGATGCTGTCGTTGCCACCGCGTACTGGCGGCTTTATCTCTACGAATACAATCAGCGGGACGTGCGAGGTCACTGGCGAGCGATCATCGACGAACTGACTGACATCACCGGCGAAGCCTTCCTCGGAATGAGTGTCGGGTGCGCCAAATGCCACGATCATAAATTCGACCCGATTCTTCGCGAGGACTACTTCCGACTGCAGGCCTTCTTTTCTTCGATCGAGCCGCAGGACGACGTCCCTCTCGCAACTCCCGACCAAAAGGCGGCATTCGCTGAGCGGCAGTCTGAGTGGGAATCCGAGACGCAACAGATTCGCGACCAGATCGACGTCATCAAAGCTCCTTACCTGGCGCGACAACGTAAGTCGGCTGTCGAGAAATTCCCGCCGGACGTTCGAGAAATCGCCAAACGACCAAGTGCGGATTGGGACGCTCACGAGCGGCAACTTATGAACCTCGTGCAACGACAGATCGACTTCGAATATGAACGCATGAAACTGAAGGAAGACGATCAGAAGAAAGTCGATGAACTGACGAAAGAACTCGCAACGTTTGATCATTTGAAACCGGCCCCCTTCCCTGTTTCGTTGACCGTCACTGACGCCGGTCCCTCTCCAGCGCTGACAGCCATTCCCGATGACCGCAGGCAGCGGGATATTCTTCCTGGAATACTCAGCGTCCTGAATCCTGAATCCGCCGAGATCATCCGTCCCGAGCTGGCTCCTGAATCAACCGGACGTCGAGCGGCGCTCGCACGCTGGCTCACCTCACCGGAAAATCCGCTCTCGACGCGTGTCATCGTCAACCGCATCTGGCAACATCATTTCGGAAAAGGCATCGTCGAAACATCCAGCGACTTCGGACATCTGGGCGAAGCACCGAGTCATCCCGAACTGCTTGACTGGCTGACCAGCTATTTCATTGAGAACGGACAGAGTTTCAAAACGATGCATCGCCTGCTGCTTAATTCAGCGACCTATCGTCAATCCGCCACTCATCCGGAAGCCAAACGCATCGCATTGATCGATCCGGCCAACCGACTGCGTTGGCGTTGGGATATTCGACGACTGGCCGCCGAGCAGATTCGTGACTCGGTCCTTGCCGCCTCTGGCGAACTCGACAACAAAGCGGGCGGACCAGCGGTGGCTGCGTCAACACCTCGGCGCTCGGTCTACACCAAAGTCATCCGCAACTCGCCCGATCCCATGCTCAAAGCCTTTGATGTCGCCGATGGTTTTAACAGCACGGCCGAACGTGACATCACGACCACTCCCACGCAGTCGTTACTCATGATCAATGGACAGTGGATGCTGGATCGCTCGGCAGTCCTGGCAAAACATGTCGACAGGGATGTCGCCAAAGACTTGAGTCCTGGTTCGAGTGTGTTGCATTTGGCCGCTCAGACCGCGTGGAAACTCGCGCTGGGCAGAACACCGAACAACGCAGAAGTTGATTCCGCCGTCCGATATCTCAGCAGCCAGAGCGGCGAAGCAACGAAACCGCCAGCAATCACCTCAACACTTGCCGCCACAAACAGCACGGCAGCGCAGGTCGATGGCGACCGGAACGGTCCTACATTCAAGTCGACCAGCGCCGACGGCCTGCCGACCGAGGACTTTACGATTGAAGCCGTCATCCAGCTCAGCTCTCTGTATCCGGATGCAAATGTCCGGACAATCGTTTCACAATGGAACGGCGACACATCACATCGTGGCTGGAACCTGGGAGTGACCAGCACAAAGTCCGGATACAAACCGCGGAATCTGATTCTGCAACTGATCGGCGGAGAACCTCGTCAGGCCGGCACCGATAAGCCCACGTACGAAGTTATTGCGTCGAACCTTCGCCCGGAATTGAATCGTCCGTATTACGTTGCTGTCTCCGTTGACGTCGACACTGTCTCAGAAGCCGGCATCACGTTCTACATGAAAGACCTGTCGAGTCCCGATGCACCACTCCAGACCGCCAGCATTTCTCACGGCGTTGTTGGAGACTTTCATTCTGAGCTGAAGCTGGTCATCGGCGACCGCGATGGTAGTCGCCGCAGTCGCTGGGACGGGCTCGTTGACAACGTTCGCGTCTCACGAACCCGGCTGACTGCGGAGCAGTTGCTGATCAATGGAGGAGCTAACAGCGACATTTCCGGATTCTGGGAATTCGACTCGCCGGAGTCACCCGGTCACGATAAGTCCAACTCAGAAAACCACTTGAGTATCACTGAGGACGCATCCGCATCGCAATCCGGCATCGATTTGAAGGCACTCACCGATTTATGTCACGCGCTGCTGAACTCAAACGAATTTCTCTACGTTGACTGAGGCCAGCCGAACGGGTATCTGCCGTTCGATTCCTGCCACTTGGTCTTCTGGAGAATCACCGTGTGGAGCCTGTTTCGTCTGTTAATGGACGTTTCGCTCCTGAAGCCGATCATTCGACCGATTACCCGGTTGATTGTTGGCTCCATTGCCGTCCCGCTGTTTCGATTGTTTACGAAGCGAGTCCTCAGGTTCGACACGCTGGACAACGAACTCGAAAAGGATCTTGAACAGTGGTTTCGAGGCGCCCTCATTCTGCTGCTGGCCACCCAGAATATGGAAACCGTCCTGTTTCCGTGGGTCGAGCCTGTCATTCATTCCCGCTTCAGCCATTCTGCGCCGCTTGACCCTTCACTGGTCAGCTCCAGCGATGACACGCCTGCCACAAAGTTCGGCAGCCCCAACGACGACACTTCGTCAGACGAAACAGCCGTGCCGTCAACATCAATGCTCGAAGTCAGCCACAATGACTATGGTTGGATCCTGCTTGGTTTCCGGGTCATGCTCGCCATCGGTGTGATTCAGATGATGCCTGACCAGGAACTGTTCGCCCTGATGCACAGCCGGCCTCCGAAGCACAACTTCGACAGAAAGCAGAAATGGTGGCCTCAGATCAGAACAAAGGGCTGGCCATTTCTGAAAGGTCACCTCTGCCTGCATCTGAATAAGTCGTCGCCCGTCTTCGCGATCCTCGCCGCCATCGCTCCCGGTCTGCCCGGATGGATCTGCTATGGCATGGCTCTGATTCAGTACCTGATCATCGGTCTGGTCACGACTCAGGACAAAGCGTTTGACGCTCTGGGACTCTTCGACCAGCAGGCCGAACGGCGTCGCAACGAAGTCATCGAAGAATTCGACCTGAATGACAGAGCAACGGTCGAACAATCAAAAGCAACTCCACCGAAGTCGTCTCGCCTGCAATCTATCCTCGCAGACACGAGGTGACCGAAACCTGCGTCAATCCAGAGATGGCGCAACAACAGGATCTGGAATTCAGCTTCCGTTCTTGACCGCAACTCTACAGACAACTGGCGATGCCCCACCCCTGGCAACTTGCGACGACACATCAACAGGAAAAAACAGCTCATCTGTCACTACGAACTTACGTCGCTTGAGAGAACGTGCACAGATCCGGGCGGGGAATGCGACTTTCCAGCAAAGAATGATCGGGCTGTGAAGCAGTTCACATTCATTGTTCGCTGAAGTGACTTGAATTATCATTCAGTTCAACTGAAATCCAGGTGAACTCCCTTTCGGGCATAATTCATGGACACTGACAACGACATCTCGTGTGCAGAAATACTCAAGGTTCTGGCGGACGAAACGCGTCTGGGAGTCGTTCGACAGTTAATGAGCGGCCCGAAGCACGTCGGTGAGATGAACCTGGAGCTGAACGTCGAATCGACGTTGCTGTCGCATCACCTGAAGGTTCTCCGCGAGGCCGGCATTGTCGAAGGCGAGCGTGACGGCAAAGCGGTTCTGTATCGTCTGGCTCCGGATGTTGAGTCGAAGCGAAACGGAGCGGCCCTGGAACTCGGTTGCTGTCGTCTGGTATTCGAGTAACCCCAGTGCGAGTAACTCCGGTTTCACGAAGCGGTTTTCACAAACCAGGAAATGAAGATGCCTCACTTGAGTAACAGACTTCAGGGTTTGACTACTTGTTTCATCATGGCGGCGTGTGGAATGCTCGCCGGATGCGGTGGTTCTCCGGAGAACGAAGTTTCTGCCCGTGGTGACAGTCAGACTACTGGCAGTGCTTCACCCGCTTTGGTTGACAAACCGAATTCAGAAGTTGCGTCGTCGTTGTCGGGCAAGTTGACGATCACAGGATCAAGCACCATCGCGCCGCTGATCGCAGAAGTGGCCGCACGATTTGAAGAGCGGCATCCGGACGTCCGGATTGATGTGCAATCTGGCGGTTCTTCACGAGGCATTGCGGATGTTCGCTCGGAATCTGCGGATATCGGCATGGCATCTCGTGCCGTCAAGCCGTCCGAACTACCGCTGACCACTCATCAGATCGCGGTCGATGGGATCTGCCTGATCGTTCACAAAGACAATCCGGTCATGTCACTGACTGATCAACAGGTTGTGGCGATTTTTCGAGGCGACTTCTCCAACTGGAAAGAAGTCGGGGGCGACGATCTGCCCATTGTTGTCGTGAATAAGGCGGAAGGCCGAGGGACGCTGGAAGTCTTCCTGCATCATTTTCAGCTCGAAAACGTCGACATTGATGCGGACGTCATCGTGGGTGAGAACCAGCAGGGAATTAAAACCGTGGCCGGAAATCCGTCGGCGATTGCTTACGTCTCGATCGGTACAGTCGACGTGGAAATGCAGCGAGGAACCACCATCCATTCGGTCAGTGCAGGTGAGTTTGCTCCGACAACCGAGAACGTGGCGTCGGGGAAGTTTCCGATCACGCGTCCGCTGCTGCTGGTGACACAGGGTGAACTGAGCGGGTTGAAAAAAGCATTCGTCGAGTTCGCTCTGTCGTCAGAAGTCACCGACTTGATCGAGGCTCAGTACTTTGTCGCGCCGAAACACTGACCGAATTCTGAACGTCGGGTTCTGTGCAGCGGCGATGCTGGCATCGAGCATTGTTCTGGTCATTCTGATGTTCGTCGCGAGCGAGGCAACGCCAGCATTGACTCGACCCGGCATTGGCCGTTTCTTCACCGATACGTCGTGGCGACCGTCTTCCAGCGATAACGCAGCGTACGGCATTGGAGCCCTGCTGGTGGGTTCTCTGCTGGTAACGTCGGGAGCTGTGGCTGTCGCTGGGATTCCTGGAGTACTGTCGGCGCTCTTTGTTCGCTTTTACGCTCCGAGGATCATCGCCGTTGTCTATCGTAGAATCATCGAGCTGCTGGCCGGGATACCTTCGGTTGTTTTTGGCTTCTGGGGCCTGGTCGTACTGGTTCCGATCATCAACCGCATCGCTCCTCCTGGTCAGAGTCTGCTGGCCGGAATACTCGTCCTTGCTCTGATGATTCTGCCCACGATTGCCGTCACGTCCGAAGTGGCGCTGCGAAGCGTTCCCAAATCGTATGGCGATGCGGCAGCCGCTCTGGGAATGGGACGCTGGGCGACGATCTGGAAGATCTCGCTGCCGGTTGCGGCGCGAGGCATCGCGGCAGGGTTTCTGCTGGCGGCGGCGCGAGCCATCGGAGAAACAATGGCCGTTGTGATGGTCTGCGGAAACATCATTCAGGTTCCCGACAGTCTGTTTGCTCCGGTCCGAACCGTCACAGCGAATATCGCCATGGAGATGGGCGAAGCGCAGGCGGAACACCGTTCGGCGCTGTTTGTGACCGGGCTGGTGCTGATGCTGCTGGTGGCTGCTCTGTTGTTTGCGGCGAGCGGGCCGCGGCGGAGCGACGCGCATGGCTAGAACAAAGTCTTCAACGATTGATCGAGCCGTCGCATTCTTATGCTGGACCGCTGCCGCGACTGTATGTGGAGCGTTTGGCTGCATCCTGATTGAAATCGTTCAGGCGGGTTACGCTGAGATCTCCTGGGAGTTTCTGACCGCCAGGCCTCGCGATGCCGGACGAGCGGGTGGTATCGGAACGGTGCTGGTTTCGACCGGTCTGGTGCTGGCGGTTTGTCTGTCCGTGTCGATTCCGGTCGGCGTCGGAGCCGCCACATGGCTCTCGGAATTCACAACACCCAACAGCCGCGGGGCTCGGTTCGTCACGGGGTGTGTTGATCTGCTGGCCAGCGTGCCATCAATCATCTTCGGGTTGTTCGGCATGGTCTTCTTCAGCCGGCTGCTGGATCTTGGACTTTCGATTCTGTCCGGAGGACTCACGCTGGCCTGCATGGTTCTGCCGGTAGTGATTCAGACCACACACGCCGGTCTTCGATCGGCGCCGGATGAATTGCGGCGCGGCGCGGCAGCGCTGGGCCTCAGCCGTACATCGACCTTATGGCACCTGCTTTTTCCCGCGGCTATTCATGGAGTCGTGGCTGGTCTGCTGCTCAGCCTTGGTCGAGCGATGGCTGAAACCGCCGCATTGATTTTTACCAGTGGCTATGCAACGCGGATGCCGGAATCGCTGCTGGATTCGGGCCGAACACTGTCCGTCCACATCTACGATCTGGCGCTCAACGTCACCGGCGGCGAATCACGAGCATACGCCAGCGCAAGTCTGCTGCTGGGCATGTTGCTGGTGATCAACCTGGCGACGTCGACCTTGGCCGATCTCTGGCTGCGCAAGCGTCAGGTCGCCTGAGCGTTCCTGTCGCCGACTGTCGTTTGATGGGCGAAAAGTTCGCAATTCCAGCAAAAAGCCGAGGCTTGAAGTGAGCAGCGTGTGTGTTGACGGTTCGACTGTTAGCCCTGTTTCGCGGTGGGTCGCCAGCCACCTGTACTGCGGAGAATCCTCAGGGGCTTATTTACCGTGTCACTGGAAACAGCGGGACGTACGTTGTCACTCGGTATCGGCGCCAATGTTTTCGGTGCTGTGGTCTGACTTTGTTTTGCCGGTGCCGAAGCGGTCGACGGACTGAGAGCCTGGAACGACGCAGGGCGAATCTGGCCGCCACCGATGGGAACTCGTACTTTCCTGCCACGCATATTGAGTCCGCTGTTCGCCTCGCTGTCTTCCGGTTCTGCTGGCGTCCGCTGGGGACTTTCTGCCAGTTGATCCAGAGAAGCCGGTCGATCTGCAGAAGCTGGCCGCGTGTCAGCAACAGCGACATGACGATCAGAGTCGCTTAGTTTCCGTGGCGACGAGCCAGCCTTTCTCGCTGCCGTCGTGCGACCTGACCTCGTGCGATCCAGAGCTGTGCGTCTGTCACTTTGGTCAGGAGTGTCGTTTCGTTTTTTACCGAAGATGCTGGCGAATCTTTTTCCCAGCAGACGCTCGACCAGGCTGGTATCGGCGGTGTCCAGGTCATCATTCTGGTCTCGGCTGGCCACATCGGCTCCGGGACTCGAAGCTGGTTCATTCAGCTTCGTGCCGGTCGGTAATTGATTCTGCTTTCCGTGAGCGTTGGCGGCGGCATCTTCGCTGACACTGGCAGGGGCCGGCTCGGGAAGATCATCGAGAGCTTTGTACCACTGTTCGGGAACGTCTGGCGGCATATCGACGGAGGCTTCGGTCATGGCCGCATTCACAGCGTCATGGACGGACTCTTCAATCCAGAGTCCATCGTCGTCGATGCGGATAATTCCGAGTTCGCGCAGCAGTCTCATTTGCCCAGCGTGGTAATTCAGCCAGACGCTCATGAAGTTGTTCTGAGAACTTCTCAGGTCAGACAACGCTGTCAGCAGATTGAGCGCTGCGGTGGGGCCAAACTGAGCGACCGGCTGCCCTGGCTGCTGTGGGGGTGTCGGTTTGTTAAAGCTCTCGCGAGTCTGGTCGACACGACGAATCGAGATCGCGACCGGTCGCCGTTGAATCTCCAGATTAACACTCAGCTGGTTGAGGTCTCGCAGTAACGTTCGCAAACTGCGGTTCACGCCGTCCTCGAACTGAATCATCTGCCGACGCCCCTGCTGATAAAAAATCAACTGCTGCCGGAAGTCGTTCCGTTCGACTCGACGGTTGAACGGCGTATCAAATCGCAGCCCGGCAGAGACTGTTGAGTCACGAGCCTGAAACTTCACGGCGTTGTCACCGACAGTCCCCATTTGCCCGTTGAGCACCACGTCGAGGTTGGACAGCAGCCGGTTTCCATTGAACTCGATCAGTCGCCATGTGTCGACCAGTGCCGCGCGGTTATTCATCCAGTCGAGTCGGTTGGCGCGAGCGATTTCCAGTGCGTCGACGGAGGAAAGTTCAATGGAATCGATCGAAATGGTTTCCAGTCGGGCGCGTGCTTCGATCAACGTCAGCTCGCTCAGCAGATTTGCCATCTCAACGTTCGTCGTGATGATGGCCCCAATCGTTTGACGACGACTCTCTTCGGCGAGTCCCTCTTCGAGTGCCTGCAGGGTTGCCACCGTTTTCTCGAACTGACTTGCCAGCCGACCACGATTGTTACGCAGCTGCTGAATGTCTCGTTTGAGCGATTGCTGTTCGGCAGGAGTCATCGTTTGAAAACGAACGGGAGACGCTTCTTCCAGACGGACGATCTCCTGCTGAACATCCAGCAGTCGTTCGTCGATGCGTGCCCGGAACCCCTGCTGTTTCTGCAGCAATGCTTGCAGCTCGGCAACCGACGGCACCGTTTCCTGGTCTCCGATCGCGTCAATCGATGTGTTCAGGTCCGACTGGAGCTTTGCGATCTCGGGATCGAGCAACTGGAAGGGTTCAATCATCGATTCATCCAGCACGACCGACAGGCTCGGCGGCAAACCCAGTGTTCCAGATTTGAACCCGTCGAGCTGATTCTGCAGACCATTCCGAGACTGCAGAAGGTTGGCGCGTTCCGTTTCGATGCTCTGTCGGAACTGGTCCACCTGTGAGATGTCGATCAGCCCGGCGTCGAGATGGGCTTCCAGAAGCCTCAATGTTTGCTGCTGTGCGGCGAGGCTGGATTCGGTATTGCGAATCTGCTGGTTGGCCTGGAGCAGCCCGATGAAGCCTCCAACCAGCCCCGCTCCACCGCCTGCCAGTCCCGATCCGGAGATGACGTTGCTGCCTGATCCCGCGTTGCTGCCCCCTCCACTGCCTCCAAATCCGGTCGCATCCCCAACTCCACCAAAGCCGCCGGCTCCCTGGCCGCTAAAGCCAGATAGCCCGGAACCTCCGGTGAAGCCACCACGTCGTGACGGGCGAGTCGTTCCGTTTTCGCCGATCGCGATCTGGGTATAGAAGCCTTGCCGAAAGTGCTGGAACGCCCGCATGTTCGCCAGCAACGTTCGTTCGGAGATCGTGAGTGTTTCCAGAGCGATCTGTCGGCCACCCGCTCGCAGCAATGGTTGCACGAGTGAGAAATTGAGTGCGGATGAGGCAAAGTTGGTATCGCCACCGGAAAACGTCCACACGAACGCGTTGGCAAAACCAACTACCAGTTCACCAGCCGTCGCCAACTTGCGTTGCAGTTGAATATTGGTGTTGGTGCCAACGTCGAACGCGCTTCCACCGGGCGCCTTGCTGCCGGCGAGTCGTGCGGTCGTGTTGTTGTAGAAGGTTCGACCACCCGAACCAGTGCCAGCTCCACCAATGAACTGCGTGTCCAGACGAAAACGTTCCGTGCTGACGTCGAGCGCGGAGAGGTACAGCGTTTCTACCTGACTCTGCCACGTGGGCGAGTGAATCCTCGCCAGCCGAACGGCTCCTTCAAGATTCAGGTGAACCCGTCCTTCGTCATCAACAGGAACATCCCGTCGAAGTTCTTCTTTCCAGATCGGGTTTTCCAGTTCATTGATGTCGCCGTTTTTATGCCATTGATCCCAGCCGTTCTTACCGTCGACATAGTGCATCAGTTCGTGCGACGCAGGATCATCCGGCGGCATGGGCGGATAGACTTTGTCGTACCGATCGTGGAATCGGCTGCGAGGATCCATCTCGACGCTCTGAAACGGGACAACCCATTCCGGAGTGGCCTTCTCGTCGATCAGACAGGCAACTTCTTCGTCAGCCCGATCCCGGTACCATTCGCGCGAACATCCTGCTGCCAGCGTTGCCAGAACGCAGGAGGCCAGCAGGATGCTTCGCATCCGTTTGATCCGGGAAACGGTCGCGCATTCTGAACGGAGATCGGTTGTCATATGTCCGTATCGCTGAAGTCTCACACCGCGCTCCCGGGGTCCGTGACGGGAATCGACAGAATGGCAGCGTCCCAGCGAGACGTCGCCCAACCATCGTTCATCGACAGCGGGCAGGTAGCGGCTTTAACGATTGTGACGGATGTAATGGCTCAGGAATCGCCGTTCCGTGCACGCGTGTAGTCAGCTCAGCAGGCGAGATCGTTGACAAGACTTCGATCCCGCAGCAGATTTCCTGCTCGTCCAACTCGACGACATCTGAACCGCTTCGACGACAACGCCGCCCGGCGACCGATTCAAACTCATTCTCAAACACATATCTCACTGATAACGGATGGAGACACTCACTGTGGATGCGACAAAACGAGAGTTACTTGACCTGTCTCAGCAGCTGCTGAACTCAATCGATCAACAGGACTGGAAAGCGTATACGCACCTGTGCGACCCGGACCTGACAGCTTTCGAGCCCGAAGGCGTCGGCAACGTCATCCGGGGAATGGCCTTTCACAAGTTCTATTTCGATCTGGAATCGAGTGGTCTGCCGAAGCAGTCGAATATCAGCTCTCCGCTGGTCCGAGTGATCGGTGACTGCGCCGTGATCACCTACATCCGAGTCTGCCAGCGACTCAACGCGGACGGCGGAGTTCCTTCAGCGGCGTTTGAAGAAACCCGCATCTGGGAAAAGCAGAACGGCGAATGGAAGCACATCCACTTTCATCGGTCGCCGCCGGGAAAATAGTCGCCTCCGTGAAAGTTGCCGATGGTGAGTTTACAAGCCGAGAGCCCCGTCCTGTATGGACGGGACTCTTGCGAAACCTCATCTTGACCCGTTCTGGTGTTCTGCGTAATTTCCTCGCTCAACCTGTCAGTGGAGCCGCTCTGGCTTTACCAGCACCTTCTCTGTTTTCCCTCCGAGACGCTTCTTCGGCTTCTCTAACTGCACCCGACACCGGCTGTGGAACTCGTTCCGCAACCTGCGTGTCGACAATGCGGTCCCGTCCAGAATTCTGCGGAAAGGATTCCCATGAAACGCCTTGTTCTTTCTTTGGCGAGTGTTTGTGCTGTTTCGCTGCTGAGTGGCTGCTGCTGGCCCGGAATGTGGACACCGTTCGGCGGCTGCAACAGTGGCTGTGCAACGGGCGGCTGTGCTC
>JABMPE010000710.1 GCA_013203845.1 Rhodopirellula sp.
ATTCAGGAGAGGATCGCCGCTGCACCTCAGGAAGCCATCGGCCAGTTCGGACCGAATCACGATCAGTGCCCGCTGGATTGTTGCCCGGCTCCCAGGCGACCGGCACAGCAACGCCCCACCGAGCAACGGGTAGATCGGCAACGACCAGATTGACCTTCCAATTCGGCTCCGCAGGATTCCTGACTGAAAGGTGAATCCGATTCGGATCTTTTGGTCTGTTTGGGTGCATCCGAAATCAACGAAACCCAGCATCTTCATATGTGGCAGGGACTTGCGACTCCTTGACACTTCAAATCGGCGTTTGTACAACTTCGCCCTTTAATTTCTGAGCTGGTTCTGACTGTGGCGGGTGTCCGCCGCCCGCGCCATAAACAATTGCAGGTTCATCAGTTACACCAGACGTATTTCTAAACCGACGCCGCTCGTCACGCCCGATTCTGGCCGTGCTCGCACTGGCGAAAGGGCTCTCATGGCGAAGAAGAAAACCGCCGCGACACGATCGACCACTCGTCGCGCACCGGCAAAGACCGCTAGACCAGCTGCGCCTGCCAAAAAAACGGCTTCGAAGCCGACCGCCTCTTCCCGGAAAAAGACGCCCGAACAGCTGCTGTCTGCGGCCGCCAAACTCGATCTTGAGATTCTGAACCTGGTGAATCAGCGGGCTCAGCTTTCGATCGACTGGATCGAGTCTCACGACGATCCGCGGCAAGTCCTGTTCTCACCTCAACTTGAGGACGAGGCGATCACCCGGATGCTGGCGAAAAACAACGGTCCGCTTTCGACGCTGGCCCTCAGCGGTGTCATGCGACACGTCTTCAGCGGTGCCCGTCGTAAGGTCCGGATGCAGCGAGTTGCCTATCTGGGGCCGGCTTTCAGCTATTCGCATCAGGCATCAATTGAACGCTTTGGCGAAGCAGCCGACCTGATCCCGGTCAGCACGATTGCGTCTGTGTTTGAGGAAGTAAACCGCGGACATGCTGAGTTCGGAATTGTCCCGATCGAAAACAGCACAGACGGTCGAATTGTCGACACGTTGGACATGTTTACTCGCCTGCCACTGCGGATTTGCGGCGAAGTTCAACTGAGCGTCAACCACAACCTGCTGGCTCGCTGTGCGAGAAGCCAAATCACCGAAATCTACAGCAAACCACAGGCATTTTCGCAGTGCCGCAACTGGCTGAACCGTCACATGCCGCATGCCAGGCTGCACGACGTCACCAGCACGTCGACAGCAGCTCAGCTCGCTCGCGACAAGCCAGGTGCCGCGGCCATTGCCAGTGGACGAGCAGCTGTTGAATACGGCCTTGAAGTCGTGGCGGCGGACGTTCAGGACAATAAGAACAACGTCACAAGATTCGCGGTCATCGGTGACCATCTGCCGGCGGCGACGGGCAGTGACCGCACGGCTCTGCTGCTTCAGATTCCTCACAAACCCGGTGCGCTGTCAGACGCGCTGGTCGCATTCAAGAACAACAAGGTCAATCTAAGCTGGATTGAGTCGTTCCCGCTGCGTGGTCCGGAAGCCGGCTACCTGTTCTTCCTCGATTTCGAAGGGCACCAGTCGGAGCTGAAAGTCAGAAAGACTCTCGACCACCTGGCGAAATCGGCCGTCCGCATGGAAGTTCTCGGATCGTTTCCGCGTTCTGAAGTCCTGCCGTAACGAAATCTGAGTTGCGGAAAACGCGTCCAGACAAATCAGGACAGTATTCGTCGATACAGAAATCGTCTGTGGAAGTTTCTGGACGTCGAGGTGTCCGAAATAGATCGGCACTTGACGGTCGAAGGCGTGATTCCTTGGGAAGCCTGTCCATTGTTGGTACAGTTCCGCGGTTTCACGCTGTGGGAGCCATCTGAGGTTTCACCACCATCACTGACAGATGGCGCACCGGCTGCGACGTAAGTCGCTGTGGAGCGGCATGTGACTCCTGTCAATATCGATAAATTCTGAGGTAGCGTTCTCTCATGCGACGACCAATTATTGCTGGCAACTGGAAATTGAATACCTGCAGCAAGAGCGGACCGGCTCTGGTTGCTGCATTGAAGGCAGAAGTTCCCGCCCCCAGCAACAAAGTGGAAGTTATCGTTTGTCCTCCGTATCCGTATCTGGCTCTGGCTGTTGCCGAAGCGGCTGGTTCTGGAGTCGAAGTCGGCGGACAGAACGCGTGGCACGAAACTTCCGGAGCGTTCACCGGCGAAGTTTCCTGCGAAATGCTCCAGGACGTCGGTTGTCGATGGGTCGTACTGGGACACAGCGAACGGCGTCAGATCAACGGTGAATCTGACGAACTGATTAACGCCAAGGTTCGCAAAGCTCTGGACGTTGGCCTGAATGTGATTCTGTGCGTTGGTGAACTGCTCGAAGACCGGGAAGCAGATCGGACCGAGGCCGTTCTTGAAACTCAAATGACCGGCGGGCTTGTCGACGTCTCAGTGGAACAGATGGCGAATGTTGTCATTGCCTACGAACCCGTCTGGGCGATTGGCACCGGCAAAGTTGCCAGTGACGAGCAGGCGGAGGAAGCTCATAAGTTCCTGCGGGGCTGGCTCGAAGGTCGCTTCAACACAGACGTCGCCGCCGCGACTCGAATTCTGTACGGCGGAAGTGTCAAGCCAGATAATGCCAATGGCCTGCTCGGGCAACCAAACGTCGACGGCGCGCTGGTCGGTGGGGCGAGCCTGAAGGCAGAACTGTTTATTCCAATCATCCAGGCAGGCATTGCCTCCGTGTCTTAAACCAGTCGGCGTTCAGGTCTCGTAAAAACGAGAACCTGCTCAGCGAATGACAGCTGTTGGAAGGAAAATCAGATGCAGAATTTCATGGCGGACTTTGCCATGCTCCTGTTGGGTGTGATCAGCGCTTTGCTGATCCTCGTCGTGCTTCTTCAACGAGGTCGCGGCGGCGGACTTGCCGGAGCCTTCGGTGGCCTCGGCGGACAGAGCGCCTTCGGAACCAAAGCCGGTGACGTCTTCACCAAAATCACAATCGGTCTGGTCACGGCGTGGGTCCTGCTGGCTGGCGTCAGCGGAGTGCTTGCTCGAAAAGCCAGCGAGAAGGGTGACTTCCCAACGGTGATCGACGGAAACGCCGATGGCTCGATGAGTGCTGTCGGAGATGCTTCCACCGATGCTGGTACGGCCGAAGATAAAGGCACCGGTGATACAGGAACCACGGGTGCTGAAGACGCTTCCAGCACCAAAGATAGCGACGCGGATAAACCAGCAACGACCGACTCTGCCGCGCCCGAAACTTCAACGACGGATGAGCCAAAAGCGGCAGCGACTGACAGCAACTCCGGCGCTGCCGCAAAGCCTGCGGACGAATCCAGCCCTGCCAAATCTGAGAAAGCTGCAGAGACCTCGACTCCTGACGAAAAGCCAGCAACCGACAACAAAGAGTAAGTCGGGTCTGGGTTTTGAACTTTAATAACGGTGTTTGACTCGCCGTCTGCCACGCTGTCGATGGGGTGTCGCTTTGCTGCTCAGTATGACGGGTTTTGGAAGCGCCAGCGGTCAGAACGATCGCTTTACCGCTTCGGTTGAAATCAAGGCGGTTAACAATCGTCATCTCAAAGTTTCCACGCGCCTGCCGGATGTACTGGGTTCGCTGGAATCGCTCATTGAAAAGGCTGTCCGCAAAACCGTCGCCCGAGGTACTGTCTCGGTCAGCGTTCGGTTCTCTCCCGTCGGCCAGGCCAGTCGCTACCGCATTTCGGCGGACCTGCTGGCTGCCTACTGGGATCAACTGAAAGCGATCGGTGAAACCAGTGGAGTACCGTTACCGGATTCGGTGACTGCTTTGTTGACGCTGCCTGGTGTTATCTCGGACGAGCTGAGTTCGTCACTGGACGCCGACGCTGAATGGCCGTTTCTGGAAGGCGTCGTCGAAGAAGCACTCGCCGGCCTGGATGAATTCCGCCAGAGAGAAGGCGAATCCATGCGGGCTGAACTGCAGCAATGCTGCGAGCAGATTGCGACCAATCTCGATGCCGTCGTGCAGCGTGCTCCGGAAGTGGTCAACAACTATCGTGACAAGTTGCTGGAACGGGTGAGGGAACTGCTCGGAAACTCGGGAGCAACTGTCGAACCCGATAACCTGATTCGAGAAGTTTCGGTCTTTGCGGATCGCTGCGACATCAACGAAGAGATCACGCGACTCCGTTGTCACATTGACGAGTTTCTCAAGGTGATTAATGGAACCACTTCGCAGGGCCGCAAACTGGATTTTCTGAGTCAGGAAATGTTCCGGGAAATCAACACAACGGGTTCGAAAGCCAGTAACGTCGAAATCGCTCACCACGTTGTCGAGATGAAAGCGGCTGTTGAGAAGATTCGTGAAATTCTTGGTAACGTCGAGTAGCCAGGCTTCTCAGGAGAACTCTCGATGACTGACCAGTCCGTTTCTGCAGAGACGTCCAGACAGGAGATCAACGAACCTCTCCAGGTTGTTGTTCTCTCTGGACCAAGCGGCAGTGGAAAATCCACCATCGTCAACCGACTGGTCGCGGAATCGCCAGTGAAACTGGTTAAGATGATCTCGGCAACGACTCGACCGATTCGAGTTAACGAAACACACGGAGAAGATTACTACTTTCTGAGTGACGAAGACTTTCGTCAGAAGAGAGAGGCGGGCGGGTTCGTGGAGTGCGAAGAAGTCCACTCTTCGGGTTTCTGGTACGGAACGCTGCACACGGAACTGCTGCGTGCTCGCGACGAAGGCGGATGGGCATTTCTTGAAATCGATGTCAAAGGCGCGTTGAGCGTCATGGAGCAGTTCCCGAACGCAATCACCATCTTTCTGAAGACGCCTTCGGAGCAGATCTTCGAAGATCGGTTGCGTGCGAGAGGAACGGAATCAGAAGAAGTTATCCAGCGCCGGCTGAAGACGGCGCGGGAAGAGTTAAAATTCGCTGACCGGTATCGTTATCAGGTATGCAATGATGACCTTGACCGGGCGGTTCGTGAGATTATCGAGGTCCTCGTGTCGAGAGAGGCAGAATCCAATGCATGAAGAATTCAAAGAAGAAACGATCGTTAACAAAGTCGGTGGACGATTCAAACTGTCCACTCTGATTCAGAAGCGGCTTGTCGCTTTGAATCGAGGTTCTCGGCCGCTGATCGAGATACCATCGAAGAATCATATGGACATCGTCGTGGCGGAAATCATGAACGACAAAATTTTCCTCGACACTTCTGGTGAACTCGCCGTTAACGACAACGGAAGACCGCTCGATCCCACGATCGCTGCGCCGGAAGCTGGCCCGACTCTGGACGACTTGCGTTAAAGCTGGCCAGCTTTTTGGATTCACACGCCCCCTTCACATCACGCCAGTCCGGGCTTCCGTCACTGGCGGTGGTGGTCGAGCACAGGAATCCGCAAGCTGAGGTCACCTTCTCAGACCGCTACGATTGCTTCGGCGGGAACCGAAGGTGTGTGGCCAGCCAGTTGATCACTCGCCAGTCCATCCAGCGGCGATCCGGGTCGGATGTTTTTCCGGAAACGTAGCCCAGATGGCCGCCGTATTCGGCGATGTGAACAGTGACCGACGGAACGGTCGGCAATTGATCGAAGGAAGACGCGGGAATCAAAGGATCGTCGCGACCGGTCAGAATGAACGTGGGCGTCTCGATCGACTCGACGAACTGATTGCCGCTGCTTTGATCATAGTAGTCCTGCAAGCTGGAAAATCCCGACGCTGGAGCGGTGTAGGTTTTGTCGAATTCTCGCAGCGTTTCTGGCGACCAGCCGTCGGCTGGTCTCGGTGCATCCGGGAACGTTTCGATCCGTTCCCGGACCTGCGGGACGAGCAGCTTTGTGAAGTAGCGATCGTAGTATCGATTGCTGGATCTTCGCAGCGCATCCGAACACAGACCGAGATCGATCGGAGGGTTCACGGCAATGGCACAGGCAAGGTACTCCGGCGAGTACCCCCTGCGACCATTTTCACCCAGCATCTTCAGCAGCATGTTTCCGCTCAGCGAGAACCCGGCCAGACCACCCAGTGATCCGGGACACAGCCGACTGGCCGCGTGAAACGCTTCGCGCACGTCTTCTGATCGTCCCGCGTGGTACGGATGCTTCGACAACTTTACGCCGGCGCCGGCACCCCGGTGATCGAGTCGAAACGTTCGAACTCCGCATGTGGTCAACTTGCGGGCGATCCGTTCGATGTAGGCACTGCCATGACAGCCGCCCAGGCCATGCATCAGCAGAACAAACGGGCTGCCGGGTCCCCAGCCAGGCGGGCAGTCGTCGTGCAGCATCAGGACGTCGCCGTCCGGAAGGTCGACGCGATGGCACGTCGCCGAGTACCGTGCCGCTTGGCCTCGAATAAAGTACGCAAACAGCGTCTGTCGATGCCCGCCCCGGAGTAACGGGTGAGGATTGAACGGTGGCAGTTCAGCGGCAGACAATGGAAGGCCTCGGATTTCGGCAGGGTGGAAGTCTGTGTTGAGTCAGCGTTCAAGGCCGACCAGATGGAACTTTAACGGGTAGACCCATGAGTCACGAAACAACTGCAACTTCGGCACCTGCCATTCAGCAAATGATTGGCCGCATGACGGTTCGGGAACTGAGCGATTCCATCCGTGCGGTGCTGGAGTCGGGTCGGCTCGGCACGCCTGTGAATGTGCGGCTGCACTGGGAAATCAGCGAACCCGCGAGCAGGCTGTCCACGGTATCAGCGGCAGCAGTCGCGATTGCTGACCTCGCCTTGCAGTTGGACGAACCGACCTGGCGAGTCCGCCGCCACGCTTCGGGAAAGACGCTGAACGTACTCGGTTCCGATCGCCAGGGCCGAACGCTGATGATCTCGCTCGTCGCCGAAGCGACGCCACTGACGGCTCTGACGATTTTCGGAAATCACGGACTCGTCCGCCTCGATGACGGCTGGGTCGATCCAGACTCGATTCCGGAATCGCCCGAACATTACCGTTGGGCAGAAAGTCTGCAGGCGGCGATGTGAAGCGAGTTCCAGTCTTTCGACCAGTAGCCAGAAACGTGTTCGAAACAACTTCTCGATTTCGCAGTCGTCTCCTCGGGACGCTTTCCTGCCCGCAACCGGTGACTGCGCGAGCCCTTTGGCTGGCTCACTTTCAACTTGCCGCAACGTATGTCATTATGAACGGCACTGAATTAAAAGACATGTAAGCTCGACGGTTTGCACGCTGGTGCTGAACGATACGTTTAGCGATGGCGAAGAAACGGGCCAGCGGGAAGAACGCTGATCAGGCGGTGAATCTCGACATCGAAGGCGACCTCAGCCCCGAGCACACCGACGCGCTCCGTCGCGACCTACATAAAGACCTAAAGTCCGATGACGTGCTGGCCAATATGCTGTTCAACGATTCAGACGGGCACCACAGCTACGAAGATGTGCGGTGGATGTACGACCCGTCGCCCTGCCAACTTCCCACATTTCATCGAGCAGTAGATCGTTGTTCCCTCGATTAGCAAGACGAAAGCACAGCCAAGTATTTAGCTGAAGTCCCAGTTGGGAGAAGACACTGTCAAACCCACTTCCATGGATTTGTAGTCGATGAGAAACAGGAATCGACGACTTCGGATTCAATCGAGTGCAATACGGGACTTTGAGTGTTCATCCGCCGACTGCGCGGCGATACTAATTCTTCGTTTTCTTCATTGATATTCCTTTCGGAAACAAGTTTAGAACTCAGCATCTCAATTGAGGAAATCACGATGGCGAAGACCGTTCGAAAGATCACGGAACCCGAACAATCTGCGGCGGAGAAGCAGATCAAAGCTAAACAGCAAGAAATCAAGTACGACCAACGCGACTTCACGATCAAACACATCGTGAATGACTATCGGGAAGGTCTGTTTTACATTCCCGAGTATCAACGAAATGCAATTTGGCCCGTAAAAGACCAATGCCGCTTCGTCGAATCAGTCATTCTTGGCCTACCAATCCCCTTCATGTTCGTCGCCGAAGTCGACGACGGTCGTCTCGAAATTGTGGACGGCGTACAGAGAATTTCGACGCTGGAATCGTTCATGAATGACGACTTGAACCTGACGGGTCTGGTCAGACTTCCCCTCTTGAATGGTATGAAGTACTCAGACTTACCGACGGCGAGACAACTAAAAATCGGCACACGTGCGCTTCGAATTATCGTGCTTGAGGACTCCACCACAGCGGAAACCCGCCAGGAAATCTTTGACCGAATCAACACGAGCGGAAAGCCAGCCAATGCGCAAGAAGTTCGACGGGGTGCCAAGCCTGGTCCGTTCATGTCGTTCATCACTGAATGCGGGAGCGACTCTCGGTTCCGCAAACTCTGTCCCATGAGCGAGATGATCGCCATGCGGCGCGAAGGAGAGGAACTCGTTCTGCGGTTCTTTGCGTACTCGGATCGTTATCAAGAGTTCAAGCACAATGTGGATGAGTTTCTCGATCAATTTGCTGCGGACCATCAGAAGAAGTTCGACAAGCAACGAATGCATTCCGAATTCCACCGCATGTTGGAATTCGTTGAACGGCACTTCGCTAACGGGTTTGCTAAAGCGCCAAATTCTAAAGCAACACCGCGAGTTCGATTTGAGGCCATCTCTGTCGGAGTCAATCTTGCACTTCGCAAAAAGCCCGAATTAGCCGAAAATATCCCGCCAGCATGGCAGTTCAACGACGATGAAGAATTCAAGAAGCAAACAACGACGCACGCGAGCAATTCTGGCCCTCGTCTTGCTGCTCGTGTCGAGTTTGTCCGGAATCGCTTGCTCGAAAGCTTGAGGTAGTTCGATGCAAGACGTGATCGATGATTTCAACGAGCGAGTGGCGAACGTCTCCAACTTTCTGACGTTGCTCCAACAATTGGAACAGCCGGGCGTAGTCGTTACGGATTCCAGTACCAATACGACTATTCCGGTTTTTGGCGAAGACAGCTTCAAGGTGATGAAGGCGAGCGCCTTCCTGCTGATCTATAACATGGTCGAGTCGTCGATTCGTTCGGCTTTTCAGCACGTCTATGAACGAATTGAGAATGACGCTCGTTGGTACGGCAGCGTCGCTCCGAAGTTTCGTGAACTGTGGATCAAGCAGCGATTTCGCGAGATGAACCTTGATAGCGCGTCTCCTCGCAACTTTCGCGAACTCGCTATGGACATAACAAACGCGGTTCTTGACCAGAATACCGTACACCTCACCACCGAGAAACTTCCTGTTGCCGGAAGTCTGAATGCCAGGCGAATCATAGATGTTTGTGAAATGCACGGAGTCTCTTCGAGAGTTGACCCGCAAGCTCATGGAGGACGCCAATTGGAGACCGTTCGGCAATTGCGAAATGACCTCGCTCACGGCCACGTCGGCTTTGCCGCGTGTGGCCAGGATCATGGAGTTTCGGACCTGATCCGCATCAATGAGGAGGCCATTCTCTTCATCAAGGGCATTCTCGAAAACATCCGCGAGTTCGTTGATCAGGCCAAGTACGCGGTCGAGCCTGTTCAGTGACAACGCCTGCTCCGTTACAACAACTTCCTGCGAATGAACTCCGCGACAAAGGCCAGCGTGAGCGGTGGCGGCACTGCGTTGGCGATCATCTCGCGAAGTGCCGTGACGGATGTGACTTCAGTGAAGTCGAAGTAGTCAGGAAAGCCCTGTAACCGCGCGGCCTCGTGTGGCGTAATGAGTCGTCGGCGCGTCGGATGTACATACCGTCCCTGCCCCATCGAGCCGAACCCGCTCGTCAACGTCTGAGCTGGTTTGTCCCAGTGCATTCGGCCGTACATCGAAACGTAGGCGTGCTCTTTGTCGCGGTGGCAAGGCGGGCGTTGTTCATTGGGTAGATCATGCAGCTGATGCTTGAAGAGATATTGAATCCGAGCGGCATTAACCGGTGTCGGCCGCGATGGCTGAAAGAATGGCTCGGGGCGTTCATTTGGCTCATTCTCAATGCCGCTCAAGAACATGGAAACGGTAGCGCATTCGTCAGGTAGCGTCTTAACAAATTCGTCGATATCAAATGGCTCGCCCTGACAAGCAATCAGCAAATGCCGCTTGCGTCGCTGCGGAAGGCCCAATCTAAGCATCGACACCATCCCTTCGCGGACATGGTATCCCAGAGCCTCAAGATGATGCGTAGCCAATTCAACTGCACGACCAACATCGTGAATCACTGTCGGCACATTTTCGACGAAAACGACCTTTGGCTTGAACAACTTCGCCGCCCGAACGACCTTCAAGTAAAGCCCGTTGCGAGGATCTTCCCGGCGAGATGAGTTGTTGAGATCGGAATGGCCCTGACACGGCGGCCCGGCCATCAGCAGATCCAGCTCACCAACGCGGCGTCTCAGTCCAACTTCGACTGCGGTCATGCGTTTACTGACTTCCGACAATAGCTCTGCTACGTTCTCTTTTCGAGCGACGGTTTCTGGACATTCAAAGTTTTTCTGGAAGACGGAAAGTGGCAGCTCAGCCCAATCAATTGCCAGTCGGATATCACATCCGCGAGACATTCGATGTGCCGCCTCAAGTGCTCCAAGCGTCATCCCACCGCAGCCCGAAAAAATGTCGGCGATGCTGATGGTTTCGCGATATCGAATGCCGTTCACTGGACGTGAAGGAGTCAAAACCCAATCACGGGTCTCCGGAAATCGGATCACTCTTTTACTCATAATGTGAGACGTTTGCATTGAATTCGAATCGCTCCATTCCGATCCAACTTTGGGACACACCAAGCCCCGTGTTGAATTGTAGCAGTCGGTCTCTCAAAGCGAGATCATAGACCAAGTGGCAGCCATGAAGGTTGCGACCGAACAAAGCAACGTGTAAAGAGAGTTGTGTTCGGCAAAGGTTGTCTCGTGAGGTTACTTCGAACATTGCCACGAGCACCACGTGTTGATGAAGCGGTCGGGTTGGACAGCGCCCCGAATCGACGGAAGTTTTCGTACTGAGACTTTTTCAAGCAAGCAGACTACGAAGCCCGTGCGTGAGTCCTCGACGAAGGGTGGCTCGCATATTGCGCGAAGCGTTGCAAGCGGTACCGTCATTTATCAGTAGGCAAATCAATAGCGACAAGACCATGAGCTGTCCTCATTCAAAGTCGCTCAGTTACGTGTAGGTATTGTTGCTGACACGGCTGGTTCCTCTGGTTCAGGCGAGGCTGATGCTCTGGCTGTCGAGCTGCCGGTCATCCATTGGAAGAAGCGGGTAAGGTCGTCGAGGTACGAGTAGATGACTGGAACGGCGAGCAGCGTCAGCAGCAGCGACAGTGTCTGGCCGCCGACAGCCACGACGGCGATCGAGCGGCGTTCTTCGGCACCCGGACCGGTGGCGATCAGCAGTGGCAGCAGGCCCATGACGAATGAAATTGTTGTCATCAGAATCGGACGCAGGCGGTCGCGGTTGGCCTGCAGGATCGCTTCCAGCCGATCCAGTCCTGTCGAACGCAGGTAGTTGGTGTGATCGACCTGCAGGATCGCCGCCTTCTTCACGACGCCGAACAGCACCAGAATTCCCAGCGCCGAATACAGGTTGAGTGTTTCGCCGCCCCAGTACAGACTGATCAGGCCGAATGGAATGGCCAGCGGCAGCGACAGCAGAATGGTCAGCGGGTGTATCAGATGTTCGTACTGCGCGGCGAGCACGATGTACATGAAGATAAAACTCAGAATGAACGTCCAGCCAAAGTCCTGTAACGTGCGTTCCAGTTCCCGACCTCGACCCAGCACACGCGTTTCAAAACCCGGCGGAATGCCCAATTCTTCAGCGGCTTTCTGCAGAGCGTCAATGCGGTCGGCCAGTGCATAGCCGGCGGCGACGTTCGCTCGAACGGCAACCATCCGCTGACGATCCAGTCGGTCGATTCGAGCAGCGGCTTCACCGATTTCGAAATCAACCACATTATCAATGCGCGTGAGAACCTGGCCGGATGCTGTGCCAACTCCTCGCCCCGTTTCACCGGCATTTGCAGGTGCAGGGACGAGTCCAGACATGGCTGCTGTACGCAGCGCCGGTCCGGGGCTTGGATGAGCCCGGACATAAAGCTGCGAGATCGATTCGATATCGCGGCGGTCGATGCCCACCAGTCGCAGTTCAACGTCATAGGCATCGTCCACAGTCAGGTCGCGATAGCGGGAAACGCGATCGTCACCGCCAACGGCGACACGCAGCGTGTCAGCGATCTCACGCACTTCGACCCCCAATTCGGCCGCACGCGGGCGATCGATCAGCGCCAGCAGTTCCGGCTTGTCGAGACGCAGTGTGATATCCGCATCCACGATGCCGGGAATTTCTCCTGCCTTTACGCGGAGAGCTTCGCAGAACACAGCCAGTCGAGGAATGTCGGGACCGGTCACCGAGAAGTCGATATCAACAGGTGCTCCCTGACGCAGCGACGTCAGATTTCGAACCGATGCGCGCACGTCTTTGATCGCCTTCAGTTTCCCTCGGACTTTTCCCATGACGTCTGACTGGGAGAAATTACCGCGCCACGCTTCGCCCGGATCGCCCTTCAGAAGCGCATCCCACCAGCGACCCAGCGAGAAGGCTCGCGTGGTGATGTCCTGCAGTCGCACGTACAACTCGGCCCGGTTCACTCCGCCGAAACCTCGCGTACCGACCGTTGCCAGAACCAGCTCCACTCCCGGCGTATCTCGCAGCAACTGCTCCGCCTGCTGAAGGGTTTCGTCCATCGAACTGAGACTGGTTCCTTCGCGAGCCTGCAGTCGGATCTCGAACTCCGACTCATCCACGTTCGTCGGGATGTAATCCTGCTTGACGAGGTCGTACAGCGGCACATTGGAAGCGATCACGGCAACGGACAACAGCAGCACGACCCAGCGTTGCCGCATGGCGAGTCGCAACAGCCACATGTATGACGCTTCGATGTACCGATAGAAACCGCGCCGAGACGAAGGGTCGTTGGGGTTGGGCGTATTCGATGTCAGCAGCCGACTGCACATCATCGGAGTCAGTGTGAAGCTGACGAGCATTGAGACCAGAATGGCGACGGTCGCCGTGACGCCAAATTCGAACAGCATGCGTCCGGTGACGCTCGACAGAAACGACACGGGCAGAAACACGATGACCAGTGAGAGCGTTGTCGCCAGCACGGCCAGTCCGATTTCCCGCGTCCCGACAATCGCCGCATCGAACGGACTGAGTCCTTTTTCCTCGAAGCAGTGAAAGACGTTTTCAAGCACGACAATGGCGTCATCGATCACGACGCCGACCATCAGCACCAGAGCCAGCATCGTCACATTGTTCAGCGTGAAGCCAAACATTCGCATGAAGGCGAATGTGGCGATGATCGACGCGGGAATCGCCACCGCAGCAATCAGCGTCGACTGCCACGATCTCATGAACAGCAGCACCGTCAGACAGGCCAGAATACTGCCGGAAACCAGATGCCCTTCGATCTCGTGCAGTGCCGACAGGATGTATCGCGACTGATCCTGCAGCACGGTGACTTCGACATCGTCCGGCAGAGCTTCGCGGCAACGTACCAGCCGGTCTTTGATCGCCTGAATGACTCGAACGGTATTTTCGCCGGACTGCCGCTGAATCTGCAGCACGACAGCTGGTTTTCCATTGAGCCGGGCCAGTGTCCGGACTTCCTTGGTGCCATCGCTGATCTCACCCAGATCGCTCAGCCGTACGGCTGAACCATTGACGGTGCTCACAACGAGATCGGGAAAGTCTCTCGAATGAGCCACGCGTCCCAGCGTTCGCAACGTCCGCTCGCGTAGACCTTCATCCATGCGCCCGCCAGGAATTTCAGCGTTCTGACGAGTCAGCGCTTCACGAACTTCCAGAATTGACACTCGATGAGCAGCCAGTCGTCTGGCATCGATGTTGACCTGCACTGCGCGATCCGCCGCGCCGGCGATCGTGACTTCACCGACACCGTGAGCCGACTCGATGATATTTTTCACAAAGCGATCGGCCAGCAGATACAGCTCACGCTGAGAACGCGGCCCCGACACAGCCAGCGTGATGATGGGCGAAGAATCCGTATCCCGCTTCTGCACAACTGGCGGATCGATACCCGGAGGGAGGCGATTGAGCACACTGGCAACAGCGTCGCGCACGTCCTGCACGGCGGCATCGAGGGCGCGATCCAGATTGAACGTGACGATGACAAACGACTGTCCATCGTTGGAAATGGATCGCAGTTCGTCGATTCCCGCGACTGTCGCGACCGCGTCTTCGATTGTCTGTGTGACTTCCGATTCCACTTCCTGCGACGCGGCACCGGGATACGACGTGCGAACGTAGATCGTCGGCAGGTCCATATTAGGAAACCGGTCGACACCCAGTTGAGGGAACGCGGCGACACCTGCGACGACCAGCGCCAGGATGATCATCATCGCGAATACAGGGCGGCGGACGCAGATTTCGGCAAGCCAGTACACAGGCAGTTTCCGGAAAAATCAGGGAACCTGGTCAGACACTGATGAGCGCGACCTTGTCGGTTTATTCATTCAATACATTGACGGGCACTTCGTTGACGGGATCGCCCCGTTGTTCATCGACGACGCGAGCGACCTTTCCCTGTTGCCCATCCAGCAGGATTTGATCCCCGGATGTCAGACCGTCGAGGATTTCCACCTGATCGCCGCGCCGAGCACCCGTAAACACGATCTGTTCGCGCGCCGTTCCATCAGTGACCTTCCAGACTTTCTCGGCTCCGGCAAATTCGACGATCGCCGAACTCGGAACCGCAATCGCCTGTGTGTCCGTGTTAAGCACCACTTCTGCTTCCGCGAACAAACCGGTTCGCAATAGCCCCTCGCTGTTGTTGACTTCGGCCTCGAACAGCAGCGACCGACTGAGCACATCCAGGGATGGACTGATCCTGGTCACGTGAACCACAAGAGGTTCACTCAGCGAATCGATGTGCAATCGAACTTCGTTATTCAGTTCAAGTTCCTGTGCATGCCGCTCCGGCATCGTGCCACGAAAGCGTAACGGGCTGGTTCGGACGACCGTGACAATGGGATCGCCGACTTTGACATACGCTCCCGGAGCGACGTGCCGCTGCTGAATGAGCCCCGTAAACGGAGCACGAATCTCGGCATCGACCAACCGCTGCCTGGCAATCGCCAGTTCGCTTTCCCGCACGTGAATCAGTGCGATCTTTTCACTGACACTGTTCAACGCGGCTGAGTAGCGAGCTTCCGCCACGCGCTCGGAGGCTTCCAGTTGCTCACGATCGGCTTCCGTCAGCGCATCGCGAGCGATCAGACTTTGAGCCCGCTGCAGATTCGCTCGGGCTTCATCCCACAGTGCTTTTTCCTGGCGGACCGGCGGCGACCTTTCACGGTCGAGCTTCTCAACAGGATCGTCTGATCGCAATCCTACGGCCGCCCGTGTCTGCGCCAGTTGAGCTTCCGCCTGAACGACTTCGAGTCGAAAATCGGCCTGATCGAGCAGCACCAGCAGATCACCTTCGCGTGTGATATCACCCAGATCGACCGGTGCCTCTGCCACACGTCCAGCGACGCGGGCACCGACCACGCTGACCTCATCCGCCACCAGGCTGCCCTGCGTCCGCATGATTCGTGGCCACGGCTGCTGACTGACGGTGATCGTTTTCGCAGACAGCACCGGCAGTTCAGTTGCATCGGCGGACGGCTTCTTTTCATCCGGCGGCGAAGTTCCGCATCCAAAACAGAGTACCGCCGACAAGATACACAGGAGTGCCAATATTCGGTGTCGGTCGTGAACAGGTAATCTGAGAGCTGAAGAACCGGATGCACTCGAAATCGCCGTTGGACCTCGACAGGTAAATGCTGGATTCTTCACAGATGCTGACTTTCAAAGAAACGCCGGAGTGCTGTACGACAAGGGCAGGTTCACTTTCTGCACAGCGACGTCCGCACTGGCAGAAGCAAAGGCAACGACGGGTGAGCAGGCAGGCCGACGTCGGAAATACCTGGAACAACAGGTGAGATAACTGGATCAGGTGGGAATTAAACGGAGTGACTCATGTTTCTCTCTGTGCGACAAAGCACAACAGCCACACATTCCGAGTATGACATCCGAGAAACCCGTCCGGAAGCAAGTTCGCTGTCTGGCCTGCATTGCTGGTCGTCGGTCATCTGGAAACAGATCCCGGATGACTCAGTGAATTGCGGCGACGCGTCTGCAAAGTAAAGAATTGATCATGGTCGTCGACCACGAATACGAGAGATTGCACGGAACGACTCGCGTCTCAGTCCCGGTCTCTGGTGGCCGATGTCGGCTGAGGCGGAAGATGCCATCGGTTGCATTGAAACAGGCAGATGGCCGCAATCTGATGCGGCAGATCGCTGGAGCCACAACACCAAGCGCGGCGAATGGAACAGACCGTAATGCGATCGTAGCAGCCTGTTGAAGAATGGCAGACAACCGGATTCATCGTGCGCGGCCTGCCAGAGGCACACTTTTTCAACCGACCGCTAATATCGATCTCGTCCTGTGTCGTGTTGAAAGACCGGCAGAATTGTGATGGTTAACCTGGTCAAGGCGTCACATTCGACGGTGCATGAAGTGGTCCTGCGGGTCGTCATGTCGGCGGTAACGCACTGCGGAACGGAACGCTCTGACCAGACTGAAACTGGCGATGCCGGCAGCGACTGTGACGGTCGAGAGTCAGGCGACGAACTCACCCGTGAAGAAGCCTCTGATGAAGCTGGCTCCGACCGCCACGGAGCTGTCGAAGATCGCGCTTCGGAATCGGCTTGTAGAAACGGATCGGCAACCGCCGCGAAGACCTGTCCGATCGGTTTTCGTTGGTCGGTTTCTCCGGCGAGATCAGACTCCCCAAGGATCTGTGGGCCACGTCGAACAGGAGTCTGGATAACGTCAGGTCGCTGCGTAACGAGCGAACTGCTGGACGAAGCCGTTCGGACAGCGAAGCGCCCTGTACCTTGAGTGTCGAACTGCTGATTTGTGGTGGCGACGGAACCGTTCTGGATGGAACCGTCCTGCTCAAAGTGGCTCGTTCGAGTGGATTCAGTCGGCAGCGGAAACAGACGACTCATCGTGAGAATGGTTCCCGGCAGGACCATAGTGACAGCGACGACAACCGCCGCGCGGGAAGCCAGCAACGACATGAGAAATCCTTTCAAGCGAACGACAAATAGAGCAACAGTGACATCTGCACCGAAGCGACGCCCGCGGCAACAGGAACCGCCAGATGGCGGAACTCCTGAAACAACTTGAGCAGCACCAGGACAGTCAACGCTGTTCCGATGAGTTTGAGAAGAATGAACAGGGTCGGATCGTCACCATTGATTCTGATCAGGTACCGCCCGACGGGATTCTGTTCGGTGAAAGCAATTACTTCCGCGCAGAGAAGGACGAGCGCTGCGTCGTAAACGGAAACTGCCGCGATGAAGCCAACGACCGCGTTGTACCGCCAGTCTGATTGGCAATACCCGGTTTTCATCAATCGTGAAGTGATCATCCTTCTGGCCTTTCCGGGAATGAAAACGCTGAACCGTTCCTGAGTCATTCGACCTGCCAGGTTTACAGCCGCGTTCAATTTCAGGTGAAGTTCCACGGTGCTGGTCGAGTTTCCGGTCATGAAACGGCAACCGTCGGGTAGCCATTTTCTGCTCTCGAATCTTTTGAGACTCGTGCTGCCGGAACTGCGAGAAGCTTGGTTCTGCTGAGGATCAGTCTCGAAATAAATTCCTGATTTCTAATCACGTCATTCCCACGCAGGCGTTCAGTCTTCCCTGACACTCTGGTTTCCCGCCTGCGCGGGAATGACGAGGATCAACCCTCTCAACACATTCGGGAAAATGTTTCAGGATTCATCCTAAACGAGAATTCCGGCAGTCGTCGTACCGCTGGCGATCGATGGAGTGTCGGTCACTCTCTCAGCGGAAGAAGCTGGCCGGCCGATCGATTTTGAGTGCTGCGATGGCTGGATCGTCTCTTGAAACAGCAGTTCGGTTGGAAGCGGCGGCGCTGATGTCATCCGCTCGTACGAAACGACAAACTCGATCGTGTTCAATGTGATGCGATCGCCAGGCAGCAGCGGTGCGACGGAGATGGTTCGACCGTTGATTCTGGTCGACTCGTCGGGCGAAGTGTCGGCAACGTACAGCGTGTCACCGACCTGTTTGATCTCGCAGCACTCGTGCAAGCCATAAGAGTTGGCGACGGTCGGCGACCACTCAGCCGGGTCGCAGAGCGTAAAGGGAAAACGATCGATCAGCAGGGGCCGATGTCGATTGCCGTGCGACGCGCCGCCGTCAATTCGGTAAAGTCGAAGTCTCACTTTCAAGTCCTCCAGAAGCTCCTTCTCTGTCAGGAGAACGTCCACAAGCGCCGGACGTCGCCGCGAGCCGGACTGGGCATTCGCAAGAAGCGTGCCGGAGCGCTCACGGCATTTGTTTCGAATCAACGTTCGGTCACCTGTGCGGCTCCGTCGTGTTGGATTTGCCGCTTAAAACAAGGCTTCGAACGCGCCAGGTGCTGTTTTCGCGGTCGAATCGTCGATCGATCGAACCGGCACCAGAGCGTTAACGTCCCGCCATATAGCAGCAACGACTCGACCCGAAAATTGACGACGCGTTGACACCATCGCTGGATTTGCTCGCCAGACGCGCAGCGACGCTCACAATTTCGTCAGATGCTATCGAGTCAAACCGCAGCCTTCTTAGTTGCCGAAACCCGCAACACTTTTGACCGCTGATACGAGGTCAACCACGGTCGACGATCCCATTCGCTTCATCACTCGGGATCGGCGGTCTTCAATCGCCCGCAGGCTCAACGTCAACTCTTGAGCAATTTCACGGTTCGTGCGGCCTTCGAGTATCAGATCGAGGACTTCCCGTTCTTTATTTGTCAGAGATTCCAGACGCGACTTGACCTCTGCGTGATGACGTGCAGAGTTGATGACTGACTGAGATTCTGCCAACGCTTTTTCGATCGTCGTTGAAAGCTCTTCCATACGAAACGGTTTTTCAAGGAACGTGAAAGCTCCTTGAGACATCGCTTCCACGGCCATCCTGACATCAGCGTGACCGCTCATCATGATGATGGGAATTCGAACGCCAGCAGCGTTCAGAGTTCGTTGCAGTTCGATGCCGCTCGTTTCCGGCATGCGAACATCCAGTACCAGACAACCGGTTGTTGTCTCGTCACATGCTGCCAGGAATTCTTCAGCTCGCGCGAAAGCACGAACCTCGACGCCCAGCGCTCGGGCCACGATGCTGATCGCCTGCCGCACTGCGGGATCGTCATCAACAATGTAGACGATTCGTTTGTCATCCATCGAAAGTTCACACCGTGCAACTGACAGGTAAAGTGAATGTAAACGTGGCTCCGCCGTCACCAGCATTGTCGGCCCGGATATGTCCACCGTGGGCTTCGACGATTGAACGGCAGATCGCCAGCCCAAGTCCGAGGCCATCGGAACGTGTCGTGTAAAAGCTCTCAAACAGGCGACTGGCTGCTTCCTGTGAAAAACCTTCGCCAGAATCACTGATCGTCACCTGGAGGAAACCTTCGGCCAGCTCTTCTGCTGAAACGCCCACACGTCGACTCGACGGTGAGATCTGATTCATCGCGGTTACCGCATTCTGGACAAGGTTTGCAATCACCTGCCCAATCAATGTTTCTTCGGCAAGGACGTCCGGCAAACTCTGCGGAACGTTCACAACAAGCTGTGCGCCGCCTTGTTCGCAGCAATGTTCACAGATCGGCAACACGTCGGCCACAATCTTCGCCAGAGACACCGATGTTCTAGACGTTTCTTCCCGACGGACAAGGCTACGTACGGATCGGATCACGCGTGAGGCTCGCTCGGCCTGATTGGCAATTTCTGAAAGACTGGTTTTCAGTTCCCAAACAAGCGATTCGTCGACTTCGCGAACGGTTGACTCAGAACTGGACGCGGCATCCTGCTGCAAGACAGGTCCGAGCATTGCTGCTGCCGCGTCAGCCTGCAGGCAGATGGCCAGCAGCGGCTGATTCAGCTCGTGCGCCAACCCGGAAGCCATTTCACCAACAGACAACAGTCGCTGGCGATGGGCGAGTTCTCCGAGTTGTCGTCGCTTGCTGTCCTCCGCCTCGACCAGCGCGGTGACGTCACGAATGATTCCGGTAAATCGATAGGTTCCGTCGGGCCTCTGCATCGCACCAAACGACATTTCAATCGGGAACTCATGTCCGTCGCGATGAAGCCCGTTGAAACGCAGTCCCTGCCACGATTGCTGCTTACCAGTTCGAAGGAAGCAGGAAATTCCGGCGTGATGCCTTTCCCTGGCGGCATCCGGCATGAGTGTCGTTACTGGCTGACCAATCAGCTCGGCAGACTTATAACCAAAGACCTGATAGACGGCGGCATTAATATGGACAATTTCACTCCGCTGGTCGATCGTGACAATCACGTCCGTCGCCGAGTCCAGAATAATCTGCAGGACTTTTTCACGTTCCCTGACAAACTGATCGGCAGACTTGAGTTGCGTCAGTTCACTCTTGAGACGGCGGTTTTCATGAGCCAGAAACTCAAGCCCGGACTCAGCGGTCTCTGCCGGATTTTCGTTTTCCGTGAACACTGCCAGGCCTTCCAGAAAGTGCCATTCAAAAAGAGTCAATCAATGAAAACGCAGATGGCCTGAACCTGGCCATATGCGATGACGGGCCACCCCGCGGACCACGTCAGTCCGTGCTGATTTGCCAGCTCCGCCAATGATGCGGGCTCCGAGTCGAAACCAGTCTGCACTTGAGGCAGTCGATTTTCCCAGACCGTGCCGACAAGGCCTTTACCCGGGCCACATGAGATCTCGTGACAAAGCTCTGCCATCGGCGGTGCTCCCGGAGCCACGGTACTGGTCAAGGTAAACAATGAGCGATCTTCGTTGGGGGTCCAGATCTGAATCACCTGCGAAATTGGTGATCGGTTGGCCGAAAGCAGCAGCACGACGGATCGAACGTCTTCGCTGTTTCGGATCACTGGCACGGCCAGCCCGAAATCAAGACCCTCGGCATCAGCGCCGGAAGCTCGCAGAAAGTCCGTTGAGTCCGCCAGTCGATTCATCAACCGAGGCATTCGCGACTGCCACACATCACCAGGCAGACCCGCACCATAGGGAAAGCGAAGGTACTGCGTCATCCGCCGGAAGCGGTCCAGATTCGCGTAGAAGCCGGTGCCAGGCATCAACTCGTTTCGCGTTTCTTCGAGAATCCACGATTCGAATGCGGCAGCGCTGATGTCGCTGGTATGGCAAAGAAAAAGAAGTACGGCCACAAACTTCTCGCCGTCAAAAATCGGGACGCCGATTCCGGCAGTCAGGTCGTCCGATTGAGCGGCTTCATGGCGCACGAAATCCGTGGTCGCCAGATCGTTGAAGATCACCGGCACGCCAGCTTCCCAGACAAGTCCTGGAAGACCGTTACCAGGATGAAACGTCGTTTTTTCAGTCACGGCCTCTAAGGCGTTGGAACCCGCGTAGTACGCGCTGGATCGTTCCAGCAGTCGTCCGTCGGCAGTTGGAGTCCAGACTTCTACAGCTCGCAACAGCCTGACGCCGTTTCCTGTTGCTATATTCATGGTGAGACCTCGACTATCAACCGATTTCTGACTGATCATTGAGCTGGTGACTGGGTTTTCGGATCAGGCTTCAACAAACTCTTTCTCACGGGCAGTTCGACCCCAGCGTCTGTCCGACCGCCGATATCTGCCCTGGTATAGAAGTCAGTGTGAATGCCCGATGCGGCCAGCCAGTACCGCAACTCATAGTCATGCGTTGAGACGGGAAACACCATTCCCATCAGTAAAGCAACCGGGATGCCAAAGAACGTGAGAGACGCATGGAACCACTATTTCTGCGGTCAGATACAGCGTCTAAACGTGATATTTACGTGGTATTACATGCGGTAACTACCACGTATCAGTGATTCGGAATGCCTTCGAGTCTCCTGGGAAGACATCGTGTGCCTTGAAAGAAAGCACCGCTCGTCCAGGCAGCAGGCATGGACGGGAAAGCCTTTCCCGGCAGTCCTGATCGCGCGGCAATACAGAAATTCTTTGAGAATCCGGACGGCATTGCGAAGGTGGGCGTTCGAAAATTGCCATCCTGAGTGAAGCGAAGAAATCTGCGAAACTCCGTTCTGCAGCCAGATAACTCCACTTCATTCAAGATGACAGGCGGCTTCTCAACGAGTCACCGCGGGTGCTCCCCATCAGTAACACGGCCCACCACGAGCCATGCTGTCTGGATTCAGTCGAGCGGAATTCTAACCACGACGCCGCCCATCACGTCGCCTTCTTTGAAGACCGGGTAGTCGGCACGTTTGTTGGCGTGCTCGTTGTGACATTCCCAGCAGGCAGCGGCGACGGCTTTGTCCGCATAAATCGCCGTGAAGAATTTGCTGCCGCCGATTTCCTCTTCCTTGTAGAAGTTTTCCGTCGGATTTTCAGTGATGAATTTCAGGCCTTCGATTTCTGTGCCTTCAGCCTGGTTCTGAGGATTCAGCGGCCACTGAGATTTCAAGGCGTATGAAAATCCGGCTTCCGGATTGTCATTGACCAGCTCGGCTCCCATGCGAAACATCTGCGCGGGCAGCGGAATCGTGTGATCTTCATCCTGCCAGTATTCGCTGGGTTTGACCGGAGCGCCCTGCTTCTTCAGGCGAGTCACGACCTGTTTCGCATACACCGTTCGATCGGCCATCATCACAGCGTGGACTGCGTCCGAAAACTTCTGCGGCGAGATCCCAGCAGCAGGACTCGCTCCCACGGGTGGAGTTGTGGCCCCTCCGCACCCGATGGCGCTGATCGTCAGAGTTGCTCCCAACCCGAATGCCATCACACCACCAAGCCTGCGAAACAGATTCGTTGCGTACATTATCGGAGTTTCCTTCAATCAATCCTTAGTCCCGGCAGAAGCAGCGAACTCTGCTTGGAACCAAAATTTATATCGAGTCAACTTTCCGCTGTTTCAACTGTTCTGAGAATCCGACAGCGGGTTATCGGAAACTCCGCCTGCTTTGCTACGGACTCTTTCGCTGTCTGGATTTGAACCAGGACTCGGCCATGTTCACCGATTTGAGTTGGCGCTTCGGAGTGCCTTCGTAGCACGTGTCTTTGAGATCCGGATCGGCCAGTGCGTTCAGCGAGAACTTCAAGCCGTGACAGTCCATGCAAACGCTCCGAACCATCTTTTCGACGGGAGCCAGATTCCAGCTCTGGTTGTGAACGACTCGAACCGCGTCGCTGCTGAAGCCTGCTGATTCTCCTTCGACTCGCGGCATGTGACAGGTCGCGCAGGACACACTGCTGCCCGCCGGAGCCTTCCCGAGAATCTCGGCCAGCCATAACTGATAGTGTCTGGAGCCGGTGTATTCGCGGCTGTGCTTGTCGTCGTGACACTTCAGACACGCTTCAACCGCAGCCAGCCGGGTGTCGAATTCGTGACCGGGATGGCAGGCATTGCAATCCAGCGAGCGATGCAGCGAGTCATGATTCATCGGCAGACGAGCCAGCGACGGAGACATGGGACTCAGCCCGGCCTGAGTCCGCATACCATGCAGTCCTGACAGAAATCCGCGTGCTTCATCTCGATGGCATTGCCCACAGACTTTCACATCAACGGCGCTGCTCCACGCCCCTCGTCCAGTGGCAGCCTCACCAGCCTGACTCGTTGCAGAGTTCTGACCAACCTCAGCAGGTACCGTGTGGCAGGCCGTGCAGTTGACTCCGGCTGTCCCGTGAGCCGTGGATTCCCATTCGTGAATGATCTGCTCGTCAGCGGTGAATTTCGTCGGAGCATCCATGTCCGCTCGAGTGAGTGGCATTTCTTTTTTCTGGCCAGGCCACGGGTCGGACTGAGATTTACGAAGCAGCGTATGCGGGTCGTCGAGCAGATTCGGCTGAGCCGCATGCTTGAACAGGAAGTTTTCGTAGAGAGCTGTGTTGTCGTGGTAGTTGTGGCACCCGACCGTCGAACACGAGTCGAAAGTGAAGTCTCGGTGACTGGGACGGGTATCGGCGACATTCCGATGGCAAGTCACGCAGTAGTCGGACGGAACCGTCAGACCGTGAGTCAGTGTCTGATCGGGGACGTGCTCACGATGACAGGTGATGCATCGGCTTGCGTCGATTTTCGCCAGCAGTGCGACTTTCTGCGGATCGCGAAACTTGCTTTTCGGATGCGTATCACGAGCGAGTTTCAGATCGCTGGCATGACATTCCAGACACGATTCTTCGCGAACTTCTCCTCCCGGTTCATGACACACTCCGCATTTGACTTCGATCTGATAATGACCGTGCGTCGTGTCGCCGGGGAGGAAGAACGTGGAACTGGTTCGCGCCGAATCAGCCGTCGGCAGAGCGAACACCAGCCACAGGCCGATTCCGACGGTGCCCAGCGCCCAGATTATCCACAAGTGAAAGTTGGACATCGAATTCACGAAGCTGTTAGTGCTAAAGGTAATAAGCAGCAGCGATATGGAATGCCACAAGAATTGGAAACGGCCAGAAGAACAGAATGTGCAACAGCGTCAGACGCGGTCTCCATCGTTTAAGCATTCGTTGCTTTGAGCCTGAGGCCCGGCTTTCGAGTGCTGAGATCACTCCGGTCAGACCACCTGCGAAGTTCAGCGTCAGAAAGCAGATCATCAGACTGAGGTTGAGATTCGCACCGAGCCTCATTCCGGTGTGGACAATCACTCCAAAGATTGTTGCCAGACCGAGCGTTCCATGCGCGGCTCGCCACCAGCCAAAATACAGGAAGTTGAATCGGGCTACTCGTTTTCTCAGCGAAAGCAGCAAGGCCAGTCCGACGACGGCCAGCAGCGTGAAGCCGCTCACCTGCTTCCAGAACGAACTCTGCCAGAGCAAATCGATCTGATAGCCAAAATCCTGAACGCTGCTGGCGGCAGAAACAGGACCAAGTATTAACAGCAAGGGAATCAGCAATGTGGCCAGGACCGACACTCCCAGCAGACATCGCCAACCGGGAGAGGTCGCCTCGGGTTCCGCCGGTTGATTCGCAATTGCGGCCAGCAAAGGCAGGCAGGAGCCGCATACGGTTCCCGCGTGGGTTTTTCGTGAAAGTGCTTCGACGTTGAAGCAACCGCTCTGCCACGCTGACGTCAACTTGCCGCGCGTCACTGCTCGGCAACTGCAGACAATCGCTCCGGCAGGCCAATCCGCAACACATTCACTTTCGGCCGGCTCCCAGAAAGAACCCAGTGAACTGAATCGACGGCGATGCCAGGACCAGACGCGCCGGCGAGTGACGATCCACTGTTGAATGACGGGCAATTCCGGAAAGGGTCCCACGCCCACTGCACCGACGATCCTGTGATTGCGAATGATGATTTTTCGATAAGTGTCAGGACCGCGATGAATAAGATTCTTAGCACCTGATGGGTCCAGGTAATCGCCACACAGGGCGACGTCGACGCCGAGCAACTTCAGACGTGTTGACTGATCGCTGCCATTGAATCTGGCTTCACCTCCGGACAGGTTGGCGGCAAGAGTTTCTGCCATCAGGTAACCAGGAGCCACCAGACCATACACGGTTTCTGCGTGACAGACACATTCTCCGATTGCGTAGATGTTGTCGTCCGATGTTTGCAGACAGTCGTCGACAACGATTCCTCCGCGAGTTCCGATCTCCAGACCGCATTCACGAGCCAGCTCATCTCGTGGACGAATGCCTGCCGCGATGACGACCATGTCAACGTTCAATGGCGAACCGTCGCGAAACTCAAGCGTCAAACCGTGCGGATGTTGAACAATGCATTCTGTCTGACGTTGCAATGTCGTCCTGACGCCCAGCCGCTCAACCAGTTCACGCAACAGCGAAGCCGCTTCGTTATCAAGCTGGCGAGCCATCAGCGCCGGAGCCTTCTCGACCACATTCGTCGTCAATCCCAGACTGACGAGCGCACGAGCAGCTTCGAGTCCCAGTAGACCGCCGCCGAGAACCGCCGCTGTCTTCGAGTTGGCACCGTACGATTTAATTCGCTCCAGATCCTCAATGGTGCGATAGACAAAGACTCCCGCCAGATCAGTACCGCCAACTTGTGGAACAAACGGCGCTGAACCTGTCGCGAGAATCAGTGACTCGAAGTGGACTTCTCGTCCGGACCGCGAGCGCACAAGTCGACGGTCGCGGTCGATCGCGACAACCGGGTCGTCGGTGCAGAGTTCGATACCGTTCAGCGAATACCACTCTTTGGGCTGGAGCTGTAAATCGTTTGCCGTTCGTCCTTCGAAGAAGGAAGTCAGATTCACTCTGTCATAAGCCGCTCGGGGTTCTTCACCGAAGACAATCAGTGGCTGGTCATCGATCAGCTCAAGTCGTGCGGCTGCTGTTTTCTGCCGCGCGGACACGAACCGCTCAAGAAACCGGCAGCCGACGGGTCCGTTGCCAACGACAACGATCGGACGCCGCGTCGATGGAACTGCTTCCTGCACAGTCAGGTGTACTCTTTCCGAATTGGTCAGGATCACAGACATGGGGATGGACGGATCAACAGAAAATGGATCGTTCATGAAGTCCGTGCTGTGAAGATTTCAGGAGTCGCTGACGAGCGACACTCCCGACACAGTACGGTCAGCGTCGAGCAACGCAAGGAACGGACCACTCACACAGAAAGACTTCGGCAACATTTCGAAACGAATATCGCCACGCGTGGTACATGGCATCTTCTGAGGTTTGCCACGCCAGAATAGCCGAGAAATCATCCACATTCAGAGGCAGGCGTGCATGGCCAGTGAGCATTGATTTTCGAAAACTGCTCCGAGCACAGGACGCTCTCTGGAATTGTAGAATCGGCCTGTTCATAAAGAAGGGGCGAAGTCGACTGGACTTCGCCCCTTCCAGGATCGGAGATGTCGAGTTCCGGAATCCGGAACTCTGGCACTTGAGCGTCGAACTCTAGAACTTCAGTGTCGACATGAAGTAGAAGAAATCGGCGTCTTTCCGGTTGAGTGCCACGTCCTGAGTGACAGCATCTCCGTACCAGAACCAGCAGTAGCCCGTCTGAAGTTGCAGATTCGCCGTGGCCTGATACGTGGTGACGATGTCGAGTTCCGTTCCGAGATTCTTTGATGTCGAGCCTGGAGCTCCACCTGGCAAAGCAGCGCCGGCAGCGTTGTAAATCGGATCGGAAGCGTCGGCTTTGTCGAACCAGTGCAGAGCACTCACAACGCTCAGCTTAGACGTTGGTTTGACGCTTCCCTGGAGGCTGTAGTCCAGCAGGTTGGAGCCGTTAAAGTTGTCGATGAGACCCCAGTGAGCGTGTCCCAGCGGGAAGAGGGAGCTGACCGTATTGTTCGTGCCATCGGTCGGGTTGTTGTCTCCCGATCCGTACCAGAAGACGCCTTTCAGGGAAGGAGTCCAGGCGACATCGTTCCAGGTATAACCCAGCACGCTGGAAACGAATCCGGCTTGAATGTCCTGGTTGACTCCGCCGCGGAACGATTCTTTGCCGAACTGGTAAGCCCCTTCCAGTTCCCAGTTCCACATACCAACGACGTTGTCGCAATCCTTGACCGCCTGCTTGCCTTCCCAGCGAGCACCGATCGTATGGCGATCGCCATCGATAATGGTCGCCTTGTCGTTGTTTTCGTTGGACCACAGCCAGTACAGGTCCAGCGTCTGATTCTCGGTGCCCTTCCATGTTGAATACACACCGCTGAACCATCTGCTTTGATCGGGGTGATCCGCAGAAGTTGGCCGGAAGATATTACCGGCAGCACCGTTGACCGGTCGCGTGGCAAAAGCGTCGATGTTCCAGTCCGCAGATGAGTAGTACAGCTTGACGCCTTCAAAGTTTCGGAATGTGTTCCCCCAGCCCAGCGGCGACACCAGGTGCTGAGAACCGTACTGCAGAAACTGCCGACCGACTCGGCCGCGCAGTGTCCCTTCTTCGCCTTCAGCAATCCTGAAGTCGGCATAAAACTGCAGGAGATCAGAACGGTTTTCGTCGATCGACGTCACCGGCAGTTCTGCGTTGAAGATCGAGGCATCAATTGCCCGCACATAAGCGGTAAAGGCGTCGCCCTGTTTCAGTTCGACGTAAGGCGTGAAACGCCACAGATCGTAAGTCGTTCTTCCGGGGCCGCCTGGTCGCAGACGACCGGCTTCGTCCATGTATCGGTAACGCAGTTCACCTCCGACTGACCAGGTCCAGCAATCGCCGATCGGCTGGTTTTTCAGAAAACCGAGAAGTGGCTCATCGCTGAACAGCGGGCAGCCGTCGAGTGAGTTACTCAGGCCGCCATCGCATCCCTGTGATGCTCCGCAGCTCCCCTCACCACAAGCTGAAGCCTCGGCAAGAGAACGGGTGAAACTCGCTGGCTGACCATGAAACTGACCGAGCAGAACATCGGACAAAGGCTCTTCAGACGCCGGCACATTCGGAATTTCCGCGACCGGAAAGACGCTGGGCTCACTGGCCTGAGAACCCGATGCCGAAAGGGCAAGGCTTGTCGCAAAAATGGCCATTGAAAATAGACGTTTCATCTGATTTACCTCTTCCCGCGAGGTACACCTGCCAGGACTTTGAGCCAATGGTCGTTAAAAATGAGCGGTGGCGTACCCGTCAAGTCTGCTATCGGTCGCAGCTGGACCTCGCACGAGCGGCTGGATTCCGTCCAGTCGCAATAATTCGGAGCAGGCGAAGTTAGCCTTCCTGGACGCCGCAATCCGCACAATCGTTACGTCGTCATCCGCAGAAAACCTCGCTGGCTGCTTCCGCGAACGATGACGCATCTGGGATGATCCCAGGTCAACGCGAGCAATCGCACTCATTGAGGCGACATCCGTACGACGCGTCAGATGCGGGTGGTCACAGGGAGACTACGCAGCAGGCGGCATCAGCGAGTCGACGGGCTGATGATGCCTGTCTCTGGACTGGAAGCGGTTGCGTACAACTTCTTTGGAATGCGGCCAGCTCGGAACGACTGGCGTCCGGCCAGGCAGGCGTGCTTCATGGCTTCGGCCATGAGTGGCGGTTCTGTCGCGCTGGCGATGGCCGTGTTGAGCAGCACGCCATCGCATCCAAGTTCCATCGCAAAGGCGACGTCGCTGGCTGATCCAACTCCTGCGTCGATGATCATGGGATAATCCGGATCGTCGGCCTTCAGATATTCCAGGCAGATGCGGATGTTGTTGGGGTTGAGCACTCCCTGACCGCTGCCGATCGGGCTGCCAGCCGGCATGACGGAAGTCGCTCCGGCGTCTTTCAAACGCTTGGCCGTGATCGGGTCGTCCGTTGTGTAACACAGAACCTGGAAGCCGTCTTTGACCAGCGCTTCCGTTGCCTGCAGCGTCGCGATGGGATCCGGTAACAGCGTTTTTGTATCGCCAAGCACTTCCAGTTTGACCCAGTCGGCTCCGGGGTTTTCAAGGCCTTCCAGAATCTCTCGACCAAGACGAGCGACTCGGATGGCATCTTCGGCGTTAAAGCAACCGGCTGTGTTCGGCAGGATCGTGTACCGGCTCAGGTCGATAAAGTCGAGAATGTTGCGGCCTTCGGCATCGATCAATCGTTCGCGCCGCACCGCCACAGTAATGACATCAGAGCCGCTGATTTCGAGACACTGCTGCATCATGTCGAACGTCGAATACTTACCGGTACCGACAATCAGTCGAGACTGCAGAGTGTGTGTTCCCAGAACGAGTGGTTTGTCCGACATCGTCATTGTGTTTAGGCGCTTAATCTATTGAAGTGACTGGATCAACTGGTCGTCGGCAAAGATCTTTTTCATGACCTTCAGAATACGACCATCATCGTACACGAAGTGGCCTCCGCCAACTGACTTACCATCAACGTAAACCATCAGAATTTTGCAGTTGAAGCAAAACAGTATGTCGACACTGAGAGTCTTGTTCAAAAACTGCACGCGATACCCAAAATCAGGCCTGCAGCCAACGGGTTCAAATTCGTAAATCGATAAGTCGACAATGACTTGGTTGAGTTGTTTTTGTAACGCCAACTCGACGCGAGCTGGTCCAGACTGCATTGGGTAATCATCTACTTCCCACTCAGAGCGATAAATTGGTCCATGCAGATCATCAAACGGTTCTTCGGACGGGTCGAGCCGAAATGCCTGACTGTCGTTTGCCGACAGAATGGAATCAACAGTTTCGTTACTTCCGAACACATCGGTAAGTGTTCCGGGTGTCATGGGAATCTTGTCCGGCGGCGACGAATTACAACCGTGTGCCGTAACAAACATTAGAACTGCGACGCAGCGATAGACCATTAACTTACCCGCCACCAACCAGCGTGACGACTTCCAGTCGGTCATTTTCTGCCAGTTCGCATTCGGCGTGACGCGCTCGCGGAACGAGTTCCAGGTTCCGTTCGACAGCGACGAACTTCGGACGCATTCCAAGTTCATGGAGCAGATCGGCGACTGTCGTACCGGCAGCGACTTCGCGAGCTTCGTCGTTCACCGTGATCTGCACCGATTTTTCTCCCGAAAGTTCTTTGCCGGTCGACAGGTTCTGACAACCCGTCGAATTCTCTGAAACGTTGAATCCGCCCATTCAGCGCGAGTTTAGGAACGCCGCAACAAGACCGTCAAGGAGCTGAAATTTGGCACCTTCTTCTGCCGATCAAGTAAACATGCTTTGATCTGTTTTCCGCCGAGTCGTACAATTACGGTCCTGCTTACAAGTTTCACCGACTGCTTCCATCGCGGATTTGATCCGTCCTTCCTCCGAGCTCCTCACCATCCCGAACGCCTCGCGTTTTCCCACCTTGGAGTCCTGCAATGCTCAATCTGCTTTCTGGAATCGACCGCACGTGTGAAGGTGTGTCCCGTCGCAGTTTTCTTCAGATTGGCTCGCTCGGTGGACTGGGCTTGAGTCTCCCGACCCTGCTGGCGAACAGACAGGCTTCGGCAGCGGCGACTTCGAGCGACGTCAACTGCATCCTGATCTGGACTCGCGGAGGAACCAGCCATCACGACACGGTTGATCCAAAGCCAGAAGCTCCGGTCAGTATTCGTGGCGAATTCGGAGTCATCGACACGGCGGTTCCGGGAGTTCAATTCACTGAAATCGTTCCGACGCTCGCGAAAGAGCTGAACCGCTTCGCCGTGCTCCGTGGCTGGAATCCTCAAAACGGAAGCCACGGTTCTGCTGATCAGTTCGTGATGTCCGGTCGCCGGTTTAACCCGGCACTGGCTTACCCGACGTACGGCTCGGTCGTGAGTTATGTGAAAGGCTTCAAGTCGGCGTTGCCACCGTTCGTGCAACTCGGCAGCCAGGTGGATCGACGATTCGGTGGCGGCACGTCGGGAATACTCGGGCTCGAACATAGCCCATTCGAAATGCTCGAAAATCCCAACGACCAGAACTTCAGCGTCCGCGACATCAGCCCAGCCAAAGGCACAACGATGGCTCGCGTTGATCGGCGACGGCAGATGCTGGCGAAGCTCGACGACCTGCAGAAAAAAGCGGACCTTCAACCGGCGAAGTTTGAAGCTCTCGAAGAAAACTTTCAGGCAGCGTTCAACATGATCACCTCGCCAGATACGAAGAAGGCCTTTGCTATCGAAGAAGAGGATCCGAAACTTCGTGATCGTTACGGGCGACATCAGTTCGGGCAGAGCTGCCTGCTGGCTCGACGGTTGATTGAATCCGGCGTTCGATTTGTGACAGTTACCGACGGTGGCTGGGATACTCACGCCAACAATTTCAAATCCCTGAAAGAAAGCCGGTTGCCGCCTGTTGATCAGGCCCTGCCTCAACTACTGGCCGACCTTGAAGACAAGGGCATGCTCGACACGACGCTGGTTTGCTGGCTGACCGATTTCGGTCGAACTCCGAAAATCAATTCCGCCAGCGGTCGCGATCACTGGGCAAGTTCCGGTTTCGCAATCATGGCAGGAGCCGGAGTTCCTGGCGGACACATCCTCGGCGAAACAGACGGCGAAGGAGGCACGGTCGCCAAAGACGAATACCACAGCGCGGACATTGCGGCGACGGTCTATGCAAAGCTCGGCCTGCCGCTCGATCTGATCGCTCAAGCTCCGGACGGTCGCCCTGTCAAACTGCTTGAAGGACGTCCCATTCGCGAGTGGATGTAGTCCGCAGTCAGGGAGCAGTCGCCGCACAGTTCCGGCAGGAAACTTCCCGCTGGAGGTCAACGTCCGAAGTTCCCTGCGATTATCAGCAATCAGCGCGAACGAGTGTCGCTTCCGCATGGCTCCCTCCCTCGACCGCTTCTCAACGCCTTTCGGGAGCCAACGCTTGGCAGCCGGTCAGTCATCCTTTCATCGCTGACAAAGCACTCGCGACGTACTGTCAGATCTGCACAACTTCGGCGACAGCGGCGCAGGCCGCCTTGCCGATCACTGACCAGTCGTAGGTTTCTTCAGCCAGTCGGCGACCGCGTTCAGCAAATTCGGTGACCAGTTGCGGCGCATCGATCGCGGCGAGCAGGCCTTCGGCAAACTGATCGCGTTCGGCTACCCACAGATGTTCGCCGTGGCGGCACTCGATGCCCTCACACCCAACGGGCGTGCTGATAACCGGCAGCCCGGCGGCAAAGGCTTCCAGAATTTTCAGACGTGTTCCACCACCCGAATCCAGCGGCACCGCCAGAATCGATGCCTGCTCCAGATAGTGTCCGACATCGGGCACGTTGGCGTGAACTTCGACATTCGGCAACTCTGCCAGCGCCGTCACTTCAGGTCCGGGATTACGACCGACAATCTGCAGTCGAGCATCGGGACGCTCGGCAAGAATCCGCGGCATGACGTCGCGTGCCAGAAACTCGGCCGCCTTTGCATTCGGCTGCCAGGACAACGCTCCCAGATAGAGCAGCGTTGGACGAGCGTGTTTTCTCCCGATCGGATATTTGTTGAACGCGGCACAGTCGACGCCATTGGGCACCAGGCGAACGTTGTAGCCGCCCAGTTTTTGAAAGTAGCCCTGCTCGGTTTCTGAAACGGTCATGATGACACTCGCCGCCGCCGCAACCTGCTTTTCCATATAACGCAGCAGTCGCGCTTCATTATGAAGATACAGATTGACCGGAAACTTCCGTTCGGTAGCCACGCGTTTTGCGAGCGTCGAATAGACGTTGTGAAGGTCGGCGACGATGCGGGCTCTGGGAAACAGTCCGCGAAATGCCAACGGATCCAGATGATCGAGGTAGACCACGTCCGGCGTTTTCTTCGCCAGCTGCTTGCGGATTGCCTGTCGCATGGCCGGACGTTTGTGCCGGTTGAACATGACGTACGGCTCTTCACAAATCAGCGACGACACCACTCGGCCCAGCTCGCTGATGGGATTCCGTTTGTTTTGAAACGCCGGAATCACCCGAATACCGTGTCGACCAAGAGCTGGCAAACCAGGATCGTCAGCCAGTTCGGCGCCGGCGATGACTCGAACGTTGAACTCTTCGGACAGCGCCTTGAGGATGTGGAAGCTGCGAATATGTCCGCCCGAGTTCAACGGCCAGGGCAGTTCACTGGTAATCACCAGGACGTCCGGTTTCGCTTTTCGAGAAGCAACTGCTGCGGACGAAGCCCGACTGAAAATCTCAGATACTGATGTCATTTGCCGAACCACTCAGAAACGAAGTTCAATTACCACGTGAGTTTTTGCCTGCCAGTAAACCGTCTGTTGTGCGAGACGATCGCGACGCTGCCGCTCGCCCCAGCAACTGCTCGTAAACGTTGACATACTGCTGATGCATCTGGTCGAGTGAAAATCGTTCGACCGCCCGCTGGCACCCACGATCTGCCAGTTGCGTTCTGCATTCCGAATCCTGCCACAGCAATCGCAGGTGAGCTGCCAGCAGCTCGTCGTCGCGAGCCGGAGCGAGCAATCCGGAAGTACCGTGCTCAATCACTTCCGAAATTCCGCCGACGTCTGTTGAGACAATCGGAACGCCCGCACCCATCGCCTCGATCAGCGTCAGAGGGATTCCTTCGCTGATGCTGCTCAACAGGAACGCGTCCGCGCATGACAGCAATTGCGGAATGTCGTTTCGGGCTCCCAGAAAGGTAATCGCGTGACCGAGCGATCGCTCGGTCACGAACCGTTCCAGTTGTGAGCGTTCTTCTCCATCACCGACAAGAATCAATTTTGCAGGCACACCGTGGTCAAGTAACCGCTTGAGAGTTCTGATTGCCGTGGCGTGATCTTTCAGCGCGTTCAACCTTGCCACCTGCACGATGGCGAATTCGTTCGGAGCAATTCTTAATTCGTTTCGAACTTTCAGGCGCAGTTCGGCATCACCGCGTACGGCGAGGAATTTTTCCAACGGAACGCCGTTGTAGATCGTTTCAGTCCGGTGTTCCGGCAACCCTTCGTTTTCGACGAGCGCCCGTCGAACCGACTCTCCCACACCGATCAGTCGATCGTCCGATCGCAGCAGCGCGCGATTAACGGCGACACGTTTGGGACTGCGCGAGTCCGGAAAGTGACGCCCATGTTCAGTGAAGACGATCGGCGGGTACCGAAATCGCAGACGAGCCAACAGCGACTGAAAGAATGGTGTGTACTGGTGAGCGTGGACGATCTGAACGCGATGCTCACGAAAAAACTGAGCCAGTCGAAACGAGCATTTCCAGTCGATGCCCGGCTGACGGTAGAACACTTTCATCGGCACGCCACGTTGCTCGAATTCATCGCCCAGCACTCCGACTTCGTCATCGAGACACGCAAAGACGAATCGATAGCGGTCGGACAGTTCTCGCGCCAGCCCTGCCGCCAGAATCTCCGCTCCGCCAATCGCCAGGCTATGCAGCACCTGGCAGATTACCGGTCGGTCATCATGCTTATTTTCGGCCCGCAGGATCACAAGCGACCTCCCTGCTGTACGAGATCATGCGGTTGCGGCGTGACAGCAGCAGGTTTTTCGTGGAGGTACTGCTCGGCCCATGATGCCAGAGTCAGCAGCGACCACAGCGTGCTTCCATGTCGACCAGTGCCGCGGCAATGACGCTCCAGCATCCGTTCTGCGGTTGGTTGATGAACGATGCTGGCCAGCGGTGAAGTTGAGGCCAGAACCGTGTCGCGGAACATCTCGCCCAGTGGCCCGCGGAACCACTGATCAACGGGAATTTCAAAACCCTGCTTCGGTCGATCAATGATCGAAGCAGGAACCAGACGGCGAGCTGTTTGCCTCAACAACCACTTCGTTTCTCCGTGGTTGATTTTCAGCCGAGCCGGGACGCGAGCACAGAGTTCCAGGAATTCGTGATCCAGCATCGGCGGTCGCACTTCCAGCCCGTTCGCCATGCTGGCTCGATCGACCTTCACGAGGTAATCGTCCGGTAACAGCGTCGCCATATCAGCAGCGATCATACTGTTGAGCGGCTCCACGCCGCCTTTTAGATAACCATTCGCCGCCACGCGGGATGTGTCGTGAACGCCGATGGACCGTCGTACGTCTGCATTCAGCAACTGATGACGCAAAGGCAGCCGACACAACGATATCGTGTTCGCGTAGGCCTGACCGGCTGGCAGTGACATATTTGTCAGCAATGTTTTCAACCGCAGCGGGCGCGGCAGCCAGTCTGCTTTCGGCCAGGCGGCCGCCAGCGCCGACAACCACGGACGCTGCATTGACGCTGGTATCAAACGTCGAAGGGAAGCTTCTTTAAGGTCATGCGCGTATCGCGAATACCCGCCGAGAGCCTCGTCGCCGCCGTCGCCTGACAACACCACTTTCACGTGCTGACTGGCGATCTGCGAAACCAGAAAGGTCGGTACCGCCGAAGAATCCGCAAACGGCTCGTCGTAGAATTTCGTCAGTTGAGGCAGCAGCGAAACGGCATCTGCCGAAACCGTTCGCTCCGTGTGTTCCGTTCCGAAATGCTGTGCGATTTCTCTGGCCGCTGGCAACTCGTTAAACGCGGACTCGCGGAAGCCCATCGTGAAAGTCTGAATCGGCGTCGATAACGCTCGACTCGCC
>JABMPE010000711.1 GCA_013203845.1 Rhodopirellula sp.
CCACTCCAGTACGTTGCCGTGCATGTCGTACAGACCCCACTCGTTCGGCAGCTTCATTCCCACTGGCTGCGTTTGCTGACTGCTGTTGCCGTCAAACCACGCATGATCCCCCAACTGGCTCGCGTCGTCTCCGAAGTAAAACCGAGTGGTGGTTCCGGCACGGCACGCGTATTCCCACTGAGCTTCCGTCGGAAGTTGCACCTCGTAGTCGTCGCTGGCCCACTTCGTGAAGGCCACGGCGTCCTCCCAGCTCACACCCACGACTGGCTGCTGAGGCAGATTGAATCGACGCTCGCCCCACTGCTCCGGCTTGCGAATGTCCCCCCCGGCAGACTCCATGTACCGGCCATACTGCTCGTTCGTGACCGGGTAACGGGCCAGCCAGAAGCCGGAAGTCAGCTTCACTTCGTGCTGCGGTCCTTCGTCGCCGTACCGGTCCTTCTCGCTTTCCGCCGAACCCATCAGGAACTTCCCTGGCGGAATCCACACGTAGGTGATACCGGTGTGAGTATCGATCCATTCAGTGCCCGGCTGACGATCAACTTCAACGACAGCGGAAACGGACATGTTCAAATGGTCCGTGGCGACGGCGACCTGAGCCGCCCGCTTCGCCCCTGCAACTTCGCGAGCCAGTTCAGCCAGTGGTTCGAACTCGGAATCGACCAGCTTACTTACCACGTCCTGCAGTTTCGGAATCCGATGCGAGCGGCTCCGCAGCAAACGCAGGATCGCCACCTTGCGTTCCGGTTTCGTGTTCTTCCGGCTCAGCGTTTTCAGGAACACGTCCCACGACGGATGTGCGGTCTCATTCAGACACCGATCGACGAGTCCCGGCTCCTGCTCGACCAGGCCGGCCTTCAACACTTCCTTGAAGAACTCCTCGCTGTACAGACGCGTCGAACGCAGCGACAGCAACGCCGGCTCGCGCCACCAACTGTCGGTGATTCGTGGAGCGAGTTCTTTTGCCTTGCCTTCCGTCGCCGCGAAGTCGGCCGCGAGATACTCCTGAAACGACAGATGCAGAAAGCCGCACTTTCCGTCGCCGTCGTTGGTCATCGCCAGCAGGCCGGATTCATCCCGCATCCGGCCGATGAAGACCTGACCGTCCAGCCCCAGACCGGCGGACTCCGGCAAGAGTGCCAGACCTTCCTCGGCCTGAGCGGCCAGCTCCTCCACCGTGGCGGAAATGCGGCCCTTTTCCTGATGCAGCCACCAGGCAATCCGACCCAGCACATCCTGAGCGGCAGCGGGACTGAACGGGGGAAACCGGACCTGAATGTCGCGGCCTTCGAGTTCCTCATCACCAGCCGATTCTTCGCTGGTCAGCCGCCTGTCGGGCTCTGCGTAGAGTTCGCGACGGAAGTGCTGCAGCAGGATTCGGATGCACTCGCTGTACAGCTCGGCTCGTTCGGTGGGCAGTTCCCGCTGATCGTGAAACACCACGCACAGAATCGTCAGCAGCAGCGGATTCTGTGACAGCTCGGCCATGCGACCGGTCTGGTAGCGCGGCCGTTTGAGGATTTCCAGCAGCCGCTGACTGCGATTAGTGGCGGAGTCTGCCGTGAGACTCAACTTGCGATACGCCGCCGCGAACCAGTCGGTGACGAAGCGCTCGACCTGCTGCTCAGTCAGAGCCCGCACATGGAACTCGGCAAACGACGCTCCCAGTGGGATGTTCTCGTCGCGGAAGTAGCCCTGAAACCGGCACGTCACGAGAAAACGATCGTTCGGTCGGTTCCTTAACGCCCGCTGAATCCAGCCCGAAACTTTGGCCCGCACATCCGGATCCACGATTTCATCGAGCCCGTCCAGAATCCACAGCAGCCCGCCAGGAGCGTTCCACAGATCCGGCCCGGGATTCTTCAGTCCTTCGGCAGCGTCCGGGCAGTGAGTCTGCTCGATGAGGAACTGTTCGAGCCCTCTCTTTTTCCGAGTCAGCACTTCACGGCTCATCTCCCGAAATTTGAGCAGCACAGGAGTGATGCCCGCCGGCAGTCCGAGATCCTGCGGTAGTTTCTGCTTACTGGCCAGCCGCCACGCAAGCTGTCGGGCTCCGGTCGTCTTCCCGGCTCCAGGTTCGCCCAGCAGCACGACACCACGCTGCTCGAATTCTTCGGCCAGCCGGAAGACTTCGTTCAGGTCCACGTTTTCACGCGAAGGCATCTCCAGTGCGTCGGCGTCGCCTTTGCTCAGCCGCTCTGTCCGACGCCCTTCGAGCGACCGCTGCAGTTCAGTCCGCAGTGGTACATACGCCTCAGCAATCGGCAGCTCGACCTGCATGCTGCGGCCAAGTCCCAGCATCTGCAACGTCTTCGTGTGCTCTTCCAGCCGCTGCAAGTAAGCAGAAACGCTGGCCGGACTCGTCGAGACGACCATCTGCAACAGCTTCTCAGCAGGAGTGTCGGGAAACTCAGGAACTAGCGACTGGAGGAACACGGAAAGGTCTGTGTGCTCTTTTCCATAGACCAGCGGGAACAGCCGCCCAACCGGTTCAAACCACTCGGACTGCCGGACCAGCCGGAAGTGACGGAGTTCGTGACCTCCGCGGATGTTGAAGTCTGCCAGCCACTTGATGAAAGGTCCCCAATTGGGATCTGCGAGCCCGTCTTCACCACAGCCGACAAACAGCAGGCTCCGAGTTACCCCGAGACTCCGCATGACCGCCTGAGTGTGGTTGTCCTCAGCGACTGTGAGATACGATTTTACGCCCAGTACCACGGACTTCGGCTCGCCCCAGAAGCCGTGCAAGTGAAGCACTCGTCGATCCTCACCACGGATTACGCGAATCGCGGCGTTCTCCTGTTGCCAGGTCGTGTGACCCAGGCCGGTCACTTTCTCGACGAGTTCGTCGTAGTTCGTGGTTGCAAGCGGAGCGTTCAGGGTGAAGAGCGCTCCAATTACGGCGGTGCGATCCGGCAGCGGTTCCAGCTTCTCGAAGTGAGACCGAAGCCACGCTGTCAGTTCGCCGCCGCCGTTTAAGCTGAGCTTCTGGTGGACCGCCTCGGCCGCAGGCAAAAGCGTGGTCAGCTTACCCAAACGAATACCAGCCCGGAAAAAATCGCACTCTTCCGTCGACATTCCCATGCCTTCGCACCGGTCAATGCCCGAAGCGACCAGGTCGGTCCACATGGAAGCAGCGGGATTTGTCGACTTCGAGACGCCCGACCCGACCACGATGGCTATCCGTTTTTCGCGAATCATCTCGCGCAGTTCTTCGGTCCATTGCTCGTTCTGCACGTCGTTGTAGCTCATCGGTGCGGCTCACTGATGTCGGCCTGGAATCTGCGAGCCGCGAATTCGACCCGGTCTCACTATCTCAGATCTGAGATAGTGATCATCTGAGGCAATATGTTCAATCGACCGCTGGCGTCCACCGTGTTCCGGAGTTGTATGCAAAGAAAAGACCGCCCGGAGCGTTCGACACCGAGTCCGGGCTACCAGCACCGGGCGGTCCATGCGTGAGTTTTGCCGATGGCTCAACGCTGTTGCGTCAACTGTGTTGAAACCAGCGGACTGGAAAGCAATCTGTTCCGGGAACTGTCATCCGACTTCGTTTCCGGAGTTGCTGGCGACACGGAAGCCCAGGTTGTTGTTCCGGTTCGACGGCGTGTTCCTGTTCCGGTACGCCGACCGGCAGTTCCTGGCGGAGTTCCTCCAGCTTCCGCCCCGGTTCACCCGGTTCGAGCCTGCGATCACTCACCGCAGCCGTTTTAACTCACTGGTGCGGAATTGCCAGCTCGACACACCTGCGGCCTGAGCAAACGCGAATAACGCCTCCGCCCGTTGCTGCACGACGCGTTCGTAGCCTTCGCCGGTTTCCTCGATGTCGGCCATTTCGACATCAATTTTCTGCAGTTGCTGGCGAAAGCGGCGACGGCTGCGGCGGTTCAGTTCCGTGTGAGTCGGGAACAGCCGGCAGCCCAGAAAGTCGCATCCGTGCGGAGTGCGATTGATGAACGGCTCGCGAACTTTCAGTTTCAGTTCGGTCGCCAGGAATTCGACACACGCATCGCGGATCGGACGGAGCGACTGCGGCGACTCGCCCCAGAGCATCACGTCATCCATGTACCGGACATAGCCCCGCACTCGAAGCTGTTCTTTCACGAACCGGTCAAACCAGCCCAGATAGAAGTTCGCGAAGTACTGCGAGGTGAGGCTCCCGATCGGAAGCCCGGTGCCCATCCCGCCTCGAAACGCGCGGATGATTTGCTCGAACAGCGCATACAGGTCCGGATCCTTGAACAGCCGCGGCAGGAGTTGGAGCAATTCGTCGTGCGGGATGCTGTCGAAGTAGCGACGGGCGTCGAGCTTCAGGAACGCTCCGGATTTCCGAGTGAAATCTGCCGCTCGCTCGACCGCCGCTTCTCGCCCTTTGCCGACCCGGCAGGCGTAAGTGTCCGCGATCAGCCAGCGGTCGAACACCGGCTCGCAGACATTCATGATCGCATGATGCAGCACTCGCTCCTCGAAACACGGAGCCGTGATGATCCGCTCTTTCGGATCGTGAATCACGAACTGGTGAAACCGACCGAGCGTCAATCTTCCCGAAGTCAGCTCCTCAGCCAGGCGGTTCAGATTGTGTTCCAGAGCCTGTCCAAAACGGATCGCGTCGGGGCGATCTCGTTTGCCTCGCAATGCCCGTACATACGCAAACTGAAGATTTCCGCGTTCCGCGATCTGCCTGAAGAGATTTCCGGCTCGTTTCATGACTGGCCTGTCTTCGCATTGTCGGCTGCCGGAGACTTGTCAGACGGAGGGAGACCAGCGGCTGCCAGCATCTCGATGATCCGATCGCCGTATTTTTCGACTCGCCCCTCCCCAATGCCGTTGAACTTTGCGAGGTCCACTTTGCTGGAGATGCGTCGCTGGACGATCTGCGACAGTTGCTCGTTCGTGAACACGCTGTAGATCGGGATGCCTTCGTCGGTGGCCGTCTGCTTCCGCCAGTCACGGAGTTTCGCAAAGACTTCAAACTCGTCTGGCGGGAGGAGTTCCCGGTAGTCAATCCGGCTTCTGTTGGATGGCGGCCCGGCAGGCTTTTCGTGTGTCGTGCCGTCGAGATATTCAATGGCGAACGCCCAGAACGACAGTTCGCCGTTCGCGACAAAGTGTCGATCGACACTCACGACACGGTTTGAGCGGAGAAACGTGTTGAACTCCGCTTCGGTCGCCTCGCCATGACTGACCGGAATTCGGAATGTGCGGATCGGCATAATTGACTCGGTGAATTGAATGCTGCTGCCAGACACCCCGAAGTGTGAACTCCATCGGCATACTGAACAAACGGAATCATTTGCCCAGTCTGGCGTGTCTGCCACGCTTCGCCACGGAACTACGCACTCCACTGCGGCAACTACGGGGCGGCTCCGCTTGCGCCCCTTCGTGCCTCCGTTGCGTGCTCCGTGCCGGGCTCCGCTACTTGATTGCCTGCCTGACCTGTTCCCGGAACTGTGGCGACACGGAAGCCCAGGCTGCAGCCCCGGCTCGACGGCGTGAGCCAGAACCGGACCGCCGACCGGCAGCCCCTGGCGGAGAAGTCCCAGCCCCCGCCCCGGAACACCCGGCCCGAGCCTCCATCAATCTCATCCTGGCACCACTCCCACACGTTGCCGTGCATGTCGTGCAGTCCCCAGTCGTTTGCCAGCTTCGTGCCGACCGGCTGCGTTTGACCATTGCTGTTCTCCTCGTACCACGCATAGTCGCCCAGTTTCTTCACGTCGTTCCCGAAACAGTAGTCCTTATTGCTTCCGGCACGGCACGCGTATTCCCACTGAGCTTCGGTTGGCAAACCGGCACCGGCCCACTCGGCTAAAGTCGTTGCCTCGTCCCAGCTCACTCCGACAATCGGCTGATCGTCTCCGTTGAAACGCCGATCGTCCAGGTATTCCGATTTTTGAACCTTCCCACCTTGTTCCTTCAGGAACTGCCGGTACTGCGCATTTGTCACCGGATAGCGGGCCATCCAGAACGGCTGTGTGAGCTGCACTTCGTGTCCCTTTTCATCGCTGCCGGCTCCCATCAGGAATGTTCCAGCGGGAATCCACACGTACGTGATTCCAGTGCGGTCATCGACCCACACATTGCCCGGTTTGAGAGTCCGTTCCTTTTCGAGTGTGACGGTAGTGAGCCGGCTCACTATTGCTCCATAAAGTTTGCTGTAGCTGACGGCTTCGCTTGCCGCCTTCGCCACCTGCTTCGTCCGTGACTTCATGAGCGTTTTCACGATCTCTGCTACTTCCGGAAGCTGATCCAACCGGTTACGCAACAAACGGATGACTGCCGTCTGGCGGGAAGCCTTCGACTTCATCAGCACATCCGCAAACGGTTCCGGCGGCAGAAACAGCGCTTCGTCGATGCACTGTTGCGCCAGCTTCGGATCTTTCTCCGCGATTCCGACAGCCAGCAACTCGGTAAAGAAGTCGCGGCAGTGTGCCTCGGAAGTCCGCAGCGACAGCAGTGCCGTCTCCTGCCACCAGCTCGACGCCGCCTGCGAGGCCAGCTCTTTCGACAGCCCGTGCGCCGCCGCGTGAGTGGCGGCGAGGTATTCCTGAAAGCTCAGATGCAGAAACCCGCACCGGCCATCGGCGGTCTTCGCCAGGAGGCCGGCTTCGCTCCGCATCCGGTCGATGAATTGTGCTCCGTCCCGTCCCAGCCCGGACGACGCCGACACCGAGGCCAGGCCACGCTCGGCCTCAGCCGCCAGTTCGTCCAGCGGAGCCGCCGCCCGGTCCTGTTCCGAGTGCATCCACCACGCCATCCGCGCCAGCACGGCCTGCGCCGCATCAGCGTCGTACGGCTGCACCGCCTGGCCGTGCTCATTCTCAAAGATCTCGCGCCGCCAGTGCTCCAGCAGCACGCGCACACAGCGCGAGTACAGCTCCGACCGTTCCGTTGGCAGTTTGCGTTCTTCGTGAAACACCACGCACAGAATCGTCAGCATCAGCGGATTGGTACTCAGCTCACGTATCCGCCGCGTCTGATACCGCTCGGTGGCCAGAATCTGCAGCAGCCGACCGCTCACCTCGTCGGCTTTCTGCTGAGACTTCTCCTCCGGCCCGAACAGCTTTTTGTAGGCCGCACTGAACCAGTCGGTCACGAAGTCGCGAATCTGCTGATCGTCGAGCGGCCGCACATGAAACTCGGCGAACTTTGGTCCCAGCGGCACGCCGTCGCGGTAGTAACCCTGAAACCGGCACGTCACCAGAAACCAGTCCTTCGAGCGATTCTTCAGAGCCTTCTGCACCCAGCCCGTCCAGAATCCACAACAGCCCGCCTTCAGCATCCCACAGTTCCGACCCCGGATTGTCGAAACCGTTCGACGCTTCCTCACAGAACGTGCGATCAACCAGAAACTTCTCCAGGCCGTTCTTCTTCGAGTCGAGGATGTCCTGACTCAGCTCGCGAAATCGCAGCAGCACGGGAGTGATCCCCGCCGGGAGCCCGAGATCCTGCGGCAGGCTGTGCCCGCTGGCGAGCTGCCACGCCAACTGCTTCGCCCCGGTGGTCTTCCCGGAACCCGGCTCGCCCAGCAACACGACACCGTGCAGTCCCAGCTTCTGCCCACGCTGAAAGACTTCCGAGATCTCGACCTCGACTTCCGCCTCGTCCCGGCCCTCAAGAAACCGATCCGACTCTCTCGATTCAAACGACCGATGCAGAGTCGTCCGCAACGGCACATAAGCCTCAGCAATCGGCAGCTCCACCTGCAGCGACCGCCCGAGGCCGAGCAGCTCCATGAACTCCGTATGCTTCTCCAACCGCTCCAGATAAGCCGAAACACAGTTGGAGACTTCTGGTCTGACTTTCTGAACGGCTCCGGGATCAATGCCGCCGCCTTCCGGAGCCAGCTTGCGAAGAAAGCCCGGCAGGTCAGAGTAGTTTTCGCCATAGACCAGCGGGAACAACCGGCCGACGGGATTAATACGCTCCGACTCCCGCACCAGCCGGTAATGCCGATGCTGGCTCTCGCCTTCCGTATCGAACCGTTTCAGCCATTCGAGAAACCGTCCCCAGTTCGGATCGGCAAGCCCTTCCTCGCCACACCCCACAAATAACAGGCTTGTGCCTGTTCCGAGAGTCCTCATCACCGTCTGCGTGTGACTGTCCTGAGAGACTTCGATGTAGGACTGCAGACCGAGGACCACGGTTTTCGGGCGATCCCAGAGACCATGCAAGTGCAGAACTCTTCGGTCTACGCCCCGAACATCCCGAGTAACCTCGCCCCGGTCCTCCCAGGTAATGCTTTGCAGGTTTGCGACCTGTTCGATCAGGTTGTCGTAATTCGTCGTCACTAACCGCGTTCCAAGTGCGGCGATGGCCTCGGTTACAGATCGATCTTTAGGTTCGAGTTCTTCGAAGTTCTTCCGGAGCCAGTCAGCAAACTCTCCCTCTCCAAAGCTACGGAGCTTCTTGTGAACCAGTTCGGCGGCACTCAGCAGCATGTCGAGCGAATTTACCTGCAGAAGCATTCGCGTCGTACCGCACCATTCCTGCGATTCCCCCAGCGCGGCACAACGATCGATTCCGTTCTCGATCAGCTTCATCCAGGTCGGAGCGTCCGATGTCGTCGCACACGAAACTCCGGAACCAACCACGATCGTGACCTGCCGATTCGCAATCATCGCCTTCAGGTCGTCAAATCCGAGTTCTGCCTGGCTCATTCGTTGTCGCTCTCTGCATGAGTCTCCGCCGGACCGCGGAGACTTCCAGAACCCGCGACCGTGTTTTTCAATTTCGAGCCTCAGAGTGCCACAATCCGTCCAAATGCTCAAGCGTGCAGATCAATGCGGGAGCAGAACACCGAATCCTCAGCCGATGCGATCACTCACTTTCGCTGACACACTCTGCAGAGCAGAAAGTCTCGGACACATTCGCTGCTGTATCCGCTGTCGCCGTTGGCGATTCCCCTTTGGAGTCTTCTACCGCACGCATGACAGCCAGGTGGCCATCCCCGCAGTTTACCACAGCCAGCGAGATCTGAACCGCCTCCCCGACCGTGAATAGCCAGGCAGCACACGCTCGCGGGTCCTTCCGGCGGGATGTTTCCGAGTGACCTAGAATGGAACACCCAGGGCACAGAACAGACTTTATTTCGCACGAAAACGTCGGGCATTTTGTCTTCGGCAAGCTGGGGCGGTCGACGCGATTCCTCTGTCTTGCCCAGGAATCTGAATTCAAAACGGCTTCTGGCAGTTCACTCAGTTGTATTTGGACCGGGTGACTTGTGTATGCTTACAGGAGTTCTGATCTGAAATTTACACGGACGGCAGGCACGACGAACGGAGCGTCGACTTCCGGAGCTACCGCGATGAGTAAGAAGAGCGAAGGCGGAAAGAAGAAGGCAGCGGAAAAAGAGGAAACTGACGACCACCGGCTCCCACTGGCGGATGTCATTGCCAGTCTTCGCAACGGGCTGAAGCAGGCTCGCGCGGACGGGCTGGAAGAAGACATCAGACTTCTGGTGAAGGAAGCGGAAGTTGAGTTGCAGTTCGGCGTGACGAAAGGCGTCGATGGCAAAGTCGGGGTGAACTTCTGGGTCTACTCCGCCGAGGGCGGCGGCAAGATGGAACAGGAAGCTGTCCAGACCATTCGTCTGACGCTCAAGCCTGAGGCCATCGACCCTCACTCACCTACGGAAGAGCCGAACGGCCAGCATCGATACCAAGACGTTTACGTAAATGACGAAGGCCGCGATCGTCCCCCGGTTGAGACGGAATCGCCCACGGAGCCGGAATGATGGAGTCCAGAGAATCCGTCGAGCGGCGAATTGTCGAAGTGTTACTGCGGCACTCCAGCGATGCGAAGAAGAACCGGTTGTTGACCGGTTGCGTGATCGCTCCCGGACGCATCCTGACCGCGGGCCACGCCTTCGACGGATGGGAGGGAACGATCGAGCTGCGGTGGCCGTGTGCAGAGAAGGAGTCGAACCCGCTGCCCGATGACGTGCGGGAGGTACTTCCGAAGACCGCAAGCGTCAAGTGGCGAGGCGAAGAGAAGCTCGACGCGACCGTTCTGGAATGCACCATTCCGGACCTGCTGAGCGACTGGATCAGCATGGCGAGCGAGGTTCCGCCGACGCACACCGTATGGCGGAGCATGGGGTTTCCGAAAATCGGCGAACGCGACCAGACCTGTCGGGCAATCGGGTTCGCGGGGCAGACGGTGTCCGAAGCAGGGGCGGAAGACAAGATTCAACTTCACTCACCAGAGGCTCTAGAGAAGGCGGAAGAACTTCAGGGCATCTCCGGTGCCCCGGTCTTCGTCGGTGACCGGCTGGTCGGAATCGTCCAGTCCTATATGGAGGGCTTCCAAACAACACGTTTGGATGCCGTCCCCGCCGCTCAACTGCTGGATGATGCCGGCTTCATCACGTCAATCGGAATGGATCCCATTTACCGCGACAGAGCGGAATCTCGTCGCAGCGCTGTCTTGAACCGACTGATCGTGACTCTGACCGAAGAACGACTGGACGCGGTCCGGCAAACTCTCGCCGAAATGCTGGAACTTTCCGTCAGCGACCACGGTGCCCGGGAATCTGTTTCCCGCGAGGTCGGTGAAGCCCTGCTTCGCGATATCTGCCGCACCTGCGCCGCGTTGGCTGAAGCTCACAGGAGGTCCTGTGACGAAGGCCAGAGCGGTGCGTTCGCCGCGCAGCAGTGCGACGAGATGTTTCGCGATATTATTCCGCTCGCATATCCGGTCGGCACGGTTCTGACTGCCCAGAGTCAAATGGGACCATCAAAGCGACAATTGATATGCACAGAAATCAGTCACGCACTGGGTTTTGGAGTGGCAATTGCCGCCGCAAATCTGCATCCGCTTGACGTTGAAGTCGTGTATGACAAAAAACTTGAGGGTCACGTTGCGAGGCCGCGGCACCATCTCGTGAATAGCAACACCGCTCCTGAAGGCGGTCGTGAAGCAGTCACTGCGGAAGTCGAGGCGATCGTGGCGGAGCTGGCTGCCAGTCCGCGTATCCCACCGCTGACCGGCATGGCGAAGGCCGAAGCGAAAAAGAGGGAAGAATCAGCGGCAAACGCCACCGACGCGTTGGTGAACAGGCTGAACTGCCATCTCGCCTTTCACTTTCAAATGCGAAAGCGGCGTTTCTTTTTCGAGTACCAGCAGCGTCAGAACGGACCAGATGCGACGCAGGTGACACAGAAGCTTGCAGCCCTGTTTCCGCAGCTCGAAGTGATCCAACTCGGCCAGAACGAGGAAATGCTTTACATCGACCACTTCATCGAAATGAGTCTGGTTGAGATGTACGAGAATGCCAAGAAGCTGCGAAGCACAACCGGCTATGCGGAGTCATCACTTGATGATGCGCTCGGGAACGTGTCCGCTCCGTCTTTGAAGGCTTCTGATGTCCAGCAGTTGGATCGGTCGTCGAACTGATGTCTTTGTGCCAGTAGATCAGGACTCCCCCACGTGAAAATCGATGTCGGACAAAAAGTAACGCTGTCTGCGGATCACGGACGACCGGAGCAGGTTCATGTTTTTGACAGGCGCAGCGTGCAGGCCGTCCGGGCGGCGTGGGCGGCGCGGCGGCCTTTGCTCATTCGCGGCGAGCCGGGGGTCGGGAAGACTCAGCTTGCCGCTGCCGTAGCTAAAGCCTCGGGACGTGTGCTGGTGTCGTACGTGGTTGACTCGCGAACCGAGTCTCGCGATCTGCTGTGGGAGTTCGATGCCGTTATGCGGCTGGCCGAGGCGCAGCTCGCTGGAAACAGCGGCGGAAAAGTCGATCGCTCGACGCTGGCCATCGAGAAGTTTGTGCGTCCCGGTCCGGTCTGGTGGGCTTTCAACTGGAAGAGTGCCGAAGAGCAGGCAGACGCTTCCAACTCCCCGGTTCCGGTCGTCGAACAGGGCACGTCGTCTGACAGCGGCTGCGTGCTGCTGATTGATGAAATCGATAAGGCGGAGAGCGATGTTCCCAATGGTCTGCTCGAAGCGCTTGGAGCCGGGCAGTTCACTCCGTTTGGGCGGCAGACACCGGTCATCGCTGACGGCGAACCTCCAGTCGTGATCATCACGACAAACGAGGAACGAGCGCTGCCGGATGCGTTCCTGAGACGGTGTCTCGTGCTCAAGCTGCGACTGCCGAAGTCCGAGCCGAAGTTGAAGAAGCTGCTGATTGAACGTGGCAAGGCCCACTTCCGCGATCGTGACGATTTGCCGGACGCGTCGGATGAGCTGCTGGACAAGGCCGCTCAGCTTCTCGTCAAGGATCGGCAGGATGCGATCGCCGCGTCGCTCCGACCGTTTCCCGGGCAGGCTGAGTTCCTCGACCTGGTGCGAGCCGCGCTGGAACTCGAATCCGACGAGACCAGACGGCTGGAGCTGCTCGACTCCGTCGCCGGATTCGCATTCCGGAAGCAGTTCAGCAACCTCGATGACGACGAGGCAGAAGACGGTCTCGAAGAAGCTAACGATTCCTCATCCGCGTCCGACGAATGATCGAGTTTCCAAATGTCACGAGCACTCACCGGACGCGCTGATCTCTTCCGGGCTCTGGTCCGCGGCGATGGAACGCTACAGACAGCCACGGCGGAAATGCTTGGTCTGGAAGCCGCTCCCATTCCCTGGCCTCGGAATCGGTCAAAGAAGACCGACTCATCCAACTCCGGGACGAATGTCGAGGACTTGCAGGCGGCAGCCGATCGACTGTCGTTCGAGAGTGGTCGCGGCACGACTTCGTTTCAGCCGGCACCGACGACGTTTTGGCGAGCGGAAAGCCTGAAGGTCCTGGAACCGTCACAGGAAACTGACGAGCCCGACGCGGACGAACCGCCACCCCAGGTAGCCCTTCCCGCCTTGCGACCCAATCCAAAGACACGTGTGGAATTTACGGCGCTGGCACCAGTCAACACGCTCGTCACGTGGTTCCGGCGTGAGATTGCTGAGCAGCGCGAAGGCCGGCAGATTGATGTCCGGAAGACCGTCGAGCAGATCGGACAGGGGCGCTGGCTGAATCGTCTGCCGCATCGACATCGTCGGATCTGGGGCTCCGAGCTGTTTCTCGTGCGGGACTTCAGTCAGCGGTTGATGCCGTTCGACCGTGATTTCGAAATGGTCATTCCACTTCTGGAGAAAGTGTTTCCGAACGAGTCCGTTCTGGAAGCACGCATCTGGGAAGAGGTGGAAAAGCCCCGCTTGGCGAATCCCCTATTGAGCGACTGGCTGGAGTCGCTTCCGTCTTACGGTGCGACCGTTCTCGCATTGACCGATCTGGGACTGCTGGGAGACTCGGACGGATATGGCGACCGGAAAAGTGCGATTGAGTTCTGGTCCGAATGGGGGCAGGAACTCGCGCGACGTGGCCATCGTGCGGTCGCGTTGTGTCCCGTTCCCGAGGAAGCCGCGACGGCGGAGCTGGTTTCCGGCTGGCAGATTATTCCGTGGTCGTCGGGGCGCACGATTCACTCAGCAGGCGATCTGTCGACTCTGGTCACATCACGGCATGCGGCGGATCGCGTCCTGCGGTTGCTCTCAATGGCGATCCGGGTCGAACCGGGGCTGCTGCGAGCTATCCGGCAGCTCGTTCCTGAAGCCCGTGCCAATCCCGCTGTGGAAGCTCTGGTGTGGAACGATCGGAGGATGTCTGGACGGCATCCGCTCGGTGCGACGATGGATCCTGTTGCGGCGGCCATGCTGCTCGACGAACTGTTTACGACTGAAGACGAAGCTCTGATTCGGGACGCGTTCGCACTGATCCTGGCATGGCACGCCGGTCTGCCCGAGGAAATTCGCTTCGAAGAGATTCTGCGGCTGGGCGAGTCCCGCCGCACGGCACTGTTCGATCCCGAGCTGTTCGACCATGCCGTGGCGTGGTTCAAACGACTGAAACACGAAGCCGTCACCGAATGGACTTCCGAACCCGGACACGATTCCGACCATGCGTGGACAATGCGGCTGGCCACGCGGTTTCCTGAAGCTGAACGACAGCGTTCGAAGATTCGTCCTGACCTTGATCGTCTGACGAAACTTGCCGCTCGGCACAGTCATGTTGCCGAACTGCCTGACTTTGTTGCTCCGATCGATGCCGCCGATCCTTCACTCCCGGTGCAGACCTGCCGCTTGTCGCTGGCCCGCGGCTTCGTAACAGCCTCAGTCCAATCGGCGGCAAGTCAACCAGCGAAACCACCGGAAAGTCCGCTCGCCACAATCAGTTTCCGGCAACGCATCAACATCCGATCGGTCACCGAGCCCGACGAATCCGGCTTCGACATCGAACAGGACTTCTGGGATGGCGAACCGCCGGAATGGGCGGCGGAATGGGGGATTGATCAGTTCGGGGTGTGGGCAGACCTTGAGATCTCAGTTCCCTCGAATCTTCAGACTGAAAGTGGATTTGGATTCCTGCTGGAAAGCGGTGACCGTCTGCAACTGGAGCAGTCGGAGAAAGTTAAACAGCGGCTGCGGTGGGTTCCGGCGGGGAAGTTTGTCATGGGGTCGCCGGAGGATGAGCCGGGGCGGTATGGCGATGAGGGGCCTCAGCATGAGGTGACCATTTCCCGTGGGTTCTGGATGTTTGAGACGCCGTGTGCGCAGGCGCTTTATCAGGCGGTGACTGGCGAGAATCCCAGCGAGTTTAAGTCGCCGGACCGGCCTGTCGAAACGGTTAGCTGGGAAGACGCTCAGCAGTTTTTGAAGCAACTGAGAGACCTGGCGCCTGGAATCGAGTTCGGGCTGCCGACAGAAGCCGAATGGGAGTACGCGTGCCGTGCCGGTACGACTGAGGCCACGTATGCCGGTCCGATCGAGATCCTCGGGCAAAACAATGCGCCCGCCGTTCACCCGGTCGCGTGGTACGGCGGTAACTGTGGCGTCGAGTTCGATCTCGACAACGGCAACGATGCCGATTGGCCCGAAAAGCAGTTCGAATTCGAAAAAGGCGGCACGCGGAAAGTGCGTTTTAAGATTGCGAATCCGTTGGGGCTATACGACATGCTCGGCAACGTATGGGAGTGGTGCGAGGACACGTGGAACGAGAAAGCGTACGAACGAGGAGCGGTTACAGAGCCGCTGGAGCAGACGCCTCAGGCTTCAGCGGGCCGGGTGATCCGGGGCGGCGGTTGGTTCTCCAGCGCGCGGCTCGTGCGTGCGGCGTGCCGGCGCTGGTACTCGCCCGGGTATCGGTACGACTACCTGGGCTTTCGTTGCCGAGTTCGCGGGGCGGAGCCGAGTCAGGTGGCTGCGGAGCAGGCCGAGCAAGCCAGAAAGCAGGCGAGAGCCGGCAAGGGAGGAAGCTCGGAGCGAGCGGTGAGCGGGCGAAGCGGAAAGGCGGAGCCCCGCGGAGACCGCTCACCAGCGAGCGGCGAGCGACTGACCGCGTCCGGATCTGGAACTGACCAGCCGACATGGATTCAATTGATCGACCGGCAGGAAGCCAGCACACCGGTCCCGCAGGGATCGGTCGCGAAAATTATTTCCGATGTCGAAGAACTCACGCTGCGCCGAATCCCTCGTCCCGAATGGGCTTCCGCCATTGGGCGCGATGAATTCGGACTGTGGGCGGATTTGAAAGTCGAGGGGAAAGCATCGAAGGACGAGGGAAGTTCTGATCCAGAAGGCACTATTTCAAAACTGGTTGTCCGCCTGCGCTGGATTCCGCCCGGACGGTTCACGATGGGCTCGCCAAAGGACGAGCCGGGACGCTCCGACGAAAGGGAGTTCGAGCCGCACCCGGTTGTGATTCCTGAAGGGTTCTGGCTGTTCGAGACGCCCGTAACTCAACATCTGTGGGAAGCCGTGCTGGGACCAGAAGCCAACGCCAGCGAATTCCGGAGTGCCGAGCGACCGGTCGAACGCGTGAGCTGGAAGGATTGCCGGAAGTTCTGTTCGAAATTGACGGAATTGACGGAACGGACGGGCCTTGAAGTTTCCTTGCCGAGTGAAGCTGAATGGGAGTACGCCTGTCGCGCCGGAACCACGGAAGCGACTTACGCAGGGATTTTTCAGAATGACCAAATCACTGAGCCAGTTCTGGACTCGATTGCGTGGTACTGGGGCAACCGTGACTCCCAGTCTGATCTCGGCGGTAAGAATGGAACACATCCGGTCGCTCAGAAGTTTCCGAATCCGTGGGGCCTGTACGACATGCTCGGCAATGTTTATGAATGGTGCTCGGACGTGGGGCTGAAGCCTGGCGACTCAGTACCGGACGATGTTGATGAGGCTTCAGCGTCCCGGGTGATCCGGGGCGGCGGTTGGGACTCCAGCGCGCAGCGCGTGCGTGCGGCGTACCGGCTCTGGCTCTCGCCCGTGCATCGGGACCTCAGCCTGGGCTTTCGTTGCCGAGTTCGTGAGTTCAAGCCAAGTGAGGAGTCGTCGGATTCGGTGAGTGCGGAGCGTCGCAGCCCGTAGCGGAGCAGGGCGCAGACAGCGCAGCAGCGAACTGAAGCCGTGCGACTCCGACAGCGTCAAACTGACCCCAGCTCCCCGTCACGCAGTGACGGGCGCAAAAATTTTCGAACCGATCTTCCTGAAGTCTTTCCATGCGATTTGAATTCTTCGCCATCCCGGCTCTTCACCCACAGGAAGCGGTTGCTGAACTCAACCAGTTTCTCGCTTCCCATCGAGTGTGTTCGGTGACTCGCGAACTGATCGCCGACGGAGCGAACAGCTACTGGACGGTCTGCGTTGAATGGACTCCCGGCCGCGGGAGTGCTTCTGCGTCGGTCGGAGCCGACAGAAAGAGCCGGATCGATTACCGCGAAGTCCTGCCTCCGGATCAGTTCTCCGTATTTTCGAAACTACGGTCACTTCGCAAAGAGCTGGCCGAAAAGGACGGCGTCCCACCGTACGCACTTTTCACCAATGAGCATCTGGCAGAGATGGTCCGTCAGAAGATGACTTCGCTAACCGCTCTGCAGTCGCTTGATGGAGTTGGGCCATCGAAATCGGAAAAGTACGGAGCTGCCTTTCTGGAGCTTCTGAAATCGGAACTGGGCGATTCGTCAGAACTGTCTGAATCATCTCCGGACGGGCAGGTAAATGACGAACCATGAATAGATCACGGATTTCTCTGAACGACATTGCCGATTGGGAGAATCTCACCCTGGCCGCGCATCGAGCTGGACAGGGGAAACGCAACCGTCCCGAAGTCCGGGAGTTCTTTCAGGAACTGGATGGCAACCTGGGCCGCCTTCGCCAGGGCATTCTCTCGAACACGATCGAAGTCGGCATGTCCACGGTTTTTCAGATCCGGGATCCCAAGCCACGAACGATTCACGCTCCGTGCTTCTTCGAACGTGTCCTTCATCACGCACTGATGAATCATGTTTCGCCTGTGCTGGACCGATCGATGATCGCTGACACTTTCGCCTGTCGAACCGGCAAGGGCTCGCTCGCTGCCGTCCAGCGGTGCCGGCAGCACGTCCGTCGATTCGAGTGGTATTCCAAACAGGATGTCCGGCAGTATTTTGCCAGTATCGATCATGGCGTCCTGCTGGAGATGCTTGGCCGACGCTTTCGATCGCGCGGCGTGTTCGGACTCCTGCGGCGGATCATCGAGTCTCACGAAGATTCCCCCGGATGCGGCCTGCCGATCGGCGCCCTGACATCTCAGCACCTGGCCAACTTCTACCTCGGCCGCCTCGATCGATTTCTACTGGAGGGACTGAGAGTTCGGGCAATGGTTCGCTACATGGACGACTTCGCGTTCTGGTGCGACAGCCGGAATGAAACTCGAGACGCCACTGCATCGGTTCGCGAGTTTGCGAAGGCCTCGCTGAAGCTGACTCTCCGCGAGCCAGGCGAGATCAACCGGAGTTCTCACGGTATTACGCTCTGCGGCTACAGAATCTACGCTGGGACGATCCGACTGGCGACCAGCCGTCGGCGTCGTTTCAGCCAGACTCAAGCGAAGTGGGAGCGGCTCTGGCTGGAAGGACGATTGACTCCTCAGCAGCTTCAGTGTGGATATTCAGCCGCGCTGGCGATCACTCTTCACGCAGATTCTGTGGAATGGCGGCGGAGACTCGCAGCAAATCCCCCTGCATGGTATGAAGATGTCTGAACTGGGTGAGTGGTCGAAGGCTTCAGCGAACCGGGTGATCCGGGGCGGCAGTTGGAACTCCAACGCGCAGAACGTGCGTGCGGCGTACCGGAACTGGAACTCGCCCGAGAATCGGAACAACAACCTGGGCTTTCGTTGCCGAACTCACATGGAGTCTGGATGGACTCCACGCGAACAGACCACTCACCTGTCTGTGTGCTGGATTGTTTTCGGATGATCCATCGCACGGCAAACAGGAAATGGCCGCCGGTGTGTAAGTAGCGGCCTGCGGATGCGTCCGCGAAAACTCACCGGCGAGTCGTCTCTGGTAGAACATGAAGCCGAAACGGGCTGAAGAATGCAGGTTTTCCTCAAACGACTGACCGCAAACGAACTGGGGGAAACCGGTGCGAATACACGCGGGGAGATTTACATACCTCGCTCGTATGTATCATTCTTTCCAGATCCATCCGGTGGGCGTAATCCCACGGCCATTGTCCCCTTTGAGTGGATTGAGGATGGCAGTATCCGCGGTAGCACGGTTCGATTGACCGTGTACGGGAACAAGAACGAGGCACACTTGCACCGAGTTCCGGATGCGGCATTGGGGACAGCTCAATCCGGTGACATACTGAGAATTGACCACAACGGGGACTTGTTTCAGTCCACGATCATCGCTGTCAGCTCGCGGTTGTATGGTAATGCGGTTCGGCTTCTCGATAAGAACGCTGCCTGCATTACGACCACAGATGAACTTGATCCGCCTCCGCCGCCTCCCCCGCCACCAACGATCGAAACGCGGCACCCTCTCCTCGAAGGTCCTCCGGTCTGGGCGAGCGGCTGGGGAGAAGACGAAGACTTCGGGCCGTTCGTCGAAATCAGAATCGGCCAGGTCAAACAGCGGCTCCGGTGGATTCCGAAGGGCAGTTTTCTGATGGGCTCGCCGGAAAAACCGAAGAAGGAGCCAGGCAGAAACGACAACGAAGGCCCGCAGCACGCCGTCACGATTTCCAACGGTTTCTGGCTGTTCGATACGCCAGTCACGCAGGAACTCTACGAGGCGGTAACTGGAGAGAATCCCAGCCGATTCGTCAGTCCGAAACGACCGGTCGAACAGGTGGGTTGGGAGGAGTCTCGCAGCTTTCTTGAAAAGCTGAATGATCGAGTCCCCGGACTGGAAGCCGGCCTGCCAACGGAAGCGGAGTGGGAATACGCCTGCCGCGCCGGAACGACCGACGCTCTCTACACCGGCGCGATCGACATCATCGAATACAGAAACGCTCCAGCGCTTGATCCGATTGCATGGTACGGCGGTAACTGCGGCGTCGATTTCGATCTGGATGACGGAGCTGACGCGAAGTGGGGAAAGCAGCAATACGACTTCGAACAGGGCGGCACTCGCGAGGTTGGTAAGAAACTCGCAAACCCGTGGGGCCTGTACGACATGCTGGGGAACGTCTATGAGTGGTGCGACGACGGTCTGCGGGACTACTCCGAGACTGCCGAGCGTGATCCACGCGGCCCGTCCGAGGCTTCAGCGCTCCGGGTGATCCGGGGCGGCAGTTGGTACTCCCTCGCGCTGCTCGTGCGTGCGGCGTACCGGCGCGGGTACTCGCCCGAGTTTCGGTACTACAGCCTGGGCTTTCGTTGCCGAGTTCCGTGAGTTCAAGCAGGCCGGAGGCCAGAGCGAGTTCGGCGGAGCCGCACAGGAAGCGGGGCAGGGTTTCGCGCGTGCGAAGCGTCGCCGCCCGATAGCGGAGCCGGGCAAGACGGCGCAGCAACAAGCGAAAACCAACCCGCGACTGCTGATCCAGCAGCCGGTGGTCAACCCGGCAACGGCACGCTGTGCGACGCTACGGCAGCCATCACACGATTGCGATGCCGTCGCCAGCAAGTCTCAAAGTCCAGCTCTTCAACTGAGTCCGGAAGCTCCCGCCAGACTTCGGCCAGCAAACGCTGAACTGGATCGTTTCGGGTGCGTACCGGAAATTCCGCGACGGCGCCTCTCATCATCGTCGCTGCATCAACTGCACCGGAAAATGCAGCGCCCACGGAGTCGGAAACCGTCTCGACAACGTTTTCAGTAGGTGTCGTGTCAGTCGTTCGAGTCCATGCTGGAGAGGCGCACAACAACCACAACCATCCTTGTCCGGAACCGACTACGTCCTCTCTGAAAATGTCCTGCAATTCCCCACGGTTGCGGGTGTTAGAGGCTGAAAAGTGCCTGTTCGCGCCGCGTTACGACAATTTTGTCCGAGTCTGCGGCAGTCGTGTGCCTCAGTGGCCGCTTATTTCAACCAGGGGCCACCTGCTGACCAGCTCCGAATGAATTGAGTTTCGGCGGACAAGGCGGACAACGGCGGTAGCAGGAATTCTCGCAACGGTTCGACAATTTGCCGCAGCTCGGCGGGGCAGTCATCGAAGCCGCCCTTGCGGACGAAGGCAGTCCACTGAGTACCCTTTCCCGAATCGGTCGCAAAGTCGTCGGTCAGCGCGAAGGGGACACCAGCGGGAACTGTGGTCTGGCGTCGCTCAAACGTGGCTGAAATTGCTTCGGTCAGCAATTCACCGTGGAAGTCAAACAGGCGGGATAGCGTCCACACGTCGTAGAAGTCCTTCATACGGCTGTTCGCGATGCCGAGCATGACCATGGCCTGCAGCTTTTCGGCAATCACTGTTTCCCGTGGATACGCTCGGATGATCGGCGCGGGAAATTCCAGCAGCGTGGGATATTCCGTGTCGACCGGGTCGGGCGTTATGGCATCGCCGAATCCAATGTCGACCTGCAGTTCGATGCGAGCCCGTTCCAGCATCGCTCGCATCTTCACACGAATTCCGTGGTACTCGGCATCTTCGCGAATGTCTTCAATTCGGACAGAGCCCCCATCGAACGCCAGCCCGTCTGGTTCGACTTCCATCCGGCAGATGTCTTGAAAGGCTTCTACGAAGCGATCGTGCGACGGCTCGCCAAATCCCAGCAGGTCCAGGTCACGCGTCGGTCGATGCAGCTCACCGCTCCACACCTGAAACAGCATCGCGCCTTTCAGAATCAACGACTTCCGGACCGGTGACAGACTGATTCGATACAGCAGACGCTCCAGGCCGTAACGAGTCAGAACATGCTGGAACTCTTGTCTTGTCTCGCGTGAGTAGTTCAGCAGTCGTTGCCGGACCGAAGCTGCCACGTTGCGGTTCGCTGGCTCGGTCATGTGACAGACTCCAGATACGGACGCATGATTCTGGCGACTCGGCAGACCTTTGCAGCCGACAGCAGTTCATCCATCGTTACTCGCTTTTGCCGCCAGGCATCGCGCAGCGCTTCGATGGCGACATCCAGACCGATCTTATTACGGTATTTGAAGCAGTCAGCAACGGTCTTTGCGGGCGAGAACATACGCACCGGCACGTTCTGGATCGTCGTTTCCTGAACGCCGAATGTCAGAGCGTCACCAGAGAACCGCACGATTCGCAGCGGTGGATAATCAACCGTCGGACGCCGGTCCTTACCGCCAATGGCCATCCAGACTTCGAACGGTGCCTGAGTCGTCAGTCCGTGAAACTGTAGCGCCGAAAGCAGACAGACAGTTGCATTCGGCAGACGCTTGCAGGCTTCCGCCAGCGTCTGGTTTTCCGTTGGTTCGGAATCAGCCAGTACATAGAGACCTCGACCAGTTCGCTCCAGCAGACCGCGGTGACACAGACGAGTCAGATACTCGCGCGGAATCTGGTGCGCGTCCAGGTCGCGTGGCCGGAGAATGCCGGCTTCACGAACCAGTTCCAGCACCTGCGAAGTGTGATCGACCATCCTGGCACCGTGTTACGTTTTGTCGGGAGATTTACAGAAGTACCGACATTCTGTAACAGTCCGGTGAGTCAGTCAATCTGTGTTCGGTTCATCTCGCGAAACAGTCTGCAGCAGGGCGAGCATTGCCGATCGAATGTACTCCGGCAGGTCGTCACATGCGGAAACCATTTCGCGGATATCATCGAGCGACGGCGACAGCGGCGTTAAGGCGGCGGCAGGTTGTCCAACCATGCGCCCAACCACGGGAGAACGGTCGTCGCAAGTCGTGTCGCTATCGTCAGTAGCAGCGACAGATCTCCGGGCTTCAAACCCGGCGAAACCCCTGAAAAGGGGTTTGGTGGGTTCGATTCCCATCCACTCCCGCTTTGGGGTTTTGAATACCCTTTCGTTCACCCTCGCACTGTGTCGTATCTCGCGGCACAGTCGAGGGTTCGAACGATTCCCTGCTTGGGTCGTGAAATTCAGTTTGCGAGCCTGTCCCCCCCAAATCGGCACCGTACTGCGCCGGATTCTGCGCCGCTTTTTCGGTAGACCGTCCGGCTGCTTTCAGGAGGTCGTCTTCGCTGGTCTGAAGATAGTGTCGGTGAGCGACTGCCGGCGTGTTTCCCATGATGGCACAAACCACATGAGTGGGATTATTCCGTTCCAGTTCTGTCTGACGCGATGCCCGCAGGTTGTGAGTGATACGGGGCCACTTCGTCAGTCCGGCACGCTCGACCAGCACGTCAAGACGTTTGCGGATGTAGGCACCGCTGGGACTGCGGTACTTACTCAGCACGAACTCAGCTCCCGGTTCCGCCAGGTCGAAACACTCTTCAAGGTATGGCCGGAGTTCGTCGAAGATCGGCACCAGCCGCTTTGGCTTTCCCTGCTTTTTCGTTTTTGGACTGGTCACTGTCATCAGTCCACGTTCCCAGTCAATGTCCTGCCAGCGGAGTTTCAGATGCTCACTCGGGCAACCAGCTCGTTTCCGGCATTTCTTCGCTCCCAGTGTCCGACGCCTGTGAAATGGTGCGTCAGGCTTCGATCGGGATGCAGCATGTCTATGAGGGCATCTGGGAAGATAAATGGTCTGGGCGATGGATTAAGGAAGGGGTAATACTTC
>JABMPE010000712.1 GCA_013203845.1 Rhodopirellula sp.
ACAGAGATAATTCGCCGTTTCAAGCCCCAAAGAACCGGATCAGCCCCTCTCGCCCGCACCCGGCGCTCCGACCCGCCAACACCACGCCAAGCGACAACAGAACCCAGACAGCCATCACACCGGTGCGCAAAGCAGGCTAGATGTTTCTGGGAAGTTCCCAGTCCTACGGACGAGCGGCGGTCGCCTTCTGAGAGTGGCCGACACGCCAATGTCTCAACTTTGCCCGCGAGTTCCGTCTTATTTGCCTGCGAGTTCCGTCTTACTCGCGAAATGACAATGACAGCAACCAAACTACTCGACGAAAACAATCACGCTGGTGACGTTGTCTTTCGAACCGCCGTCGAGCGCAGCCTTGACCATCGCCTCGGCACACTGTTGAGGATCATCGTTACCTGCCAGAACCGTTTGAATAACGGCATTGCCGATGCCATCGGTGACGCCGTCGGAGCAGATCAGATAACGATCGCCCGATTGAGGAACATGCTCTTTGGACTCCGTTCCGGTCCCGCCCTCTTTTGAGCCCAGATACCGGTACAGAACGTTCCGGTAACGATGCGTCGCCGCATCTTCCTCAGAAATCGTCCCCGCTTCGACCAGTGCGCGAGTCAGCGAGTGATCCGTCGTCATCTGAGTTAACTGGTTGTCACGCAGCAGGTAAACACGACTGTCGCCGATCCCGCCGACATAGAAGTTTCCGCCGGAAACGACGATGAAAACAATCGTCGTCCCCATGTTGTGGTACGACGGGTCGACTTCGCTCAGGGCGAGAATCTCTGAATTTGCTTCACCTACCGCTTCGTCGATCTTCTTTTTCAGCGTCTCGCCAACATCCGACGAGAAGTCGATCAACTGGTCAAGCTTCCGCGGCACAATTTCGGTCGCCAGGGCGCTGGCTTTCTCACCAGCCGCCTGGCCGCCCATTCCGTCGGCCACAATGAAGAACCGTCCGGATTTGTCAACAACGCAGGCGTCTTCGTTGTTCTCACGAAAGTTGCCTGTGACGCTCAGGTGCCCAAATTTCAAATTCAGCATATTGCTTAGCCGTTGGAGTCTCAGTGCTTCTTAAAGTCCCGCAGTCGATTGCCGCGTCCGCTGTGTCGATGGACGTCAGCCTGCTCGATCATACATTCCGTCAAAATTCGACTTTCGTGCTCCGTTTACGGAAGAACAGTTTTGACAAGATCGGTGACTCCCAGAGTTGTAGCGCAGATCAACATTTCGCCAGCTTCAAAGCCGGCACTTGTACCAAAAAGTCTGTTCTGCCCCTCGACAAGTCGGAAGACCTGTTGCTTGTGAGGCGGGAACTGAGTTTCGTAGGCCCTTATGGCGTCCAATTTTAGGTCGAACGTCTCAGAAATATCTACGACAAAATGACCAGACCCGGACAGCGGTTCCAGCGAGCGAAATCCTAACGGATACCAGAGCTGCTTCGACACCGTGTGAACCGGCAATCCGTCGAAATCATTATCCCACTTCGTCAACCGGGAATAAAAGATGCCCGCATCGGTGATCTGAGCCGCCTGCCAGTGGTCCGGCGAAGCCATCGGTGTCTTCCCGGCAATGCCAAGCACAATCTTCGGTCGGTACCGTCGAAAGACTTTGCCCAGCTCAACTCTCGCTTCGAAACAGTCAAACAGACGCCGATTCGGGAGTTCAAGCGTTTCCCGGACCTGCACGCCCAGAATCTCCGCCGCCTTCTTCGCTTCGGCCAGTCGTACTTCCGGCCCCGGACTGCCCGGCGTTGGCTCGCCATCCGTCAGATCGATGATGCCAACTCGATACCCCTGCCGCACCAGCGACGCCAGCGTTCCACCAATGGCGATCTCAACGTCGTCCGGGTGAGCCCCCACGGCAATCACATCCAGCGGCTCGGGAAGTTCAACACTCATGCGTGTCACCAGTTTTCGCTTCAGGTTCACAGAACAGTTTCAATTTCGCAATGCCTTCGTGATGAACTCGACGAAGGCAGAATACGCGATCCTGAGCCCAGTCGCGAATGCCTTCGCATTGATGGAATTCACCGAACCGGCGACCGACCAAAGGGACTCAACGAGCCGACTTCAGTCGCGTACGCGCTGTTCTGGCAAGGTCATCAAACAGCAATTCCATTGTTTTCGCGGGACCGACATTCCAGCTGATGTGATTTTCCGCGAGGACGCAACGATCGAAAAGCTCCATCGCGATCTCAATGCCCTTCGCCCCTTTCGCCGTTAACAGAGCAGTGAATCTCGCAACAAACTCCGTGCCGGGACCTTCAGGTACGCTGTCGCCGGATAGACGCAGAGCGACCTGCCGATAGAACTCTTGGGCGAAGCGGATCAACCAGCCAGCGTTGCGGCGATGCTCGTTCGTGTCGCCGCCGAGTTCGTCGATACCGGACGTCATCGAATTTGCCACGTCGATCGGACGCAGGTCTGACGTCGACAAGGCATCGTACAGTTTCAGACGGAGCGTCCGTAATGCTGGATTCAACAGCTGCGCGGCGATGTGCAGACTTCCTTCCGACATCGCCGCCGCCGCCGTTGCTTCTTCGGCAGTTGATGCAATTTCCGTTTCCAGCAGCAGATCGGAAACATCATTCGCCGACAGCGACGAAAAACGCACCAGCTGACAGCGTGACCGGATCGTCGGCAGCAGCGCATCGAGATTTTCGGCAATCAGAATCAGCATCGAATTCGGCGGCGGTTCTTCGAGCGTTTTGAGCATCGCGTTCGCGCCTTCCTCATTCATGCGGTTGGCGTCGTCGATGATCGCAATGCGCCGTGAGCCGGCCATCGGTCGCAAAGAAATGTCATGAATCAGACCTTCCTGCCCACGACGCTCTTTATCGCCGTTGAAAACGCTGACGGGAATCTCGTTCTTGCCTTCCGGGCATCCAATCGCAAAAAAGTCGGGATGCGACCCGGCGTTCATCTGCCGGCAGGGTGAGCATTCATCGCAAGCCATCAGCTCGGTATCGGCATGATTTTCGCAGAACAGACTTTGAGCGAAAATCCGCGCAAACCGCGACTTGCCGATGCCCGCCATTCCCGCAAACAAATACGCGTGAGCCTGCCGCCCGCGCGCGATCGAACGACGCAGCATCTCGATCTGGTCGCGGTGTCCTCTCAGGTCGTCCCAATTCACGTGCTGGTTGCCTTGCTGATTTCAAACTTCGTAAGCGACATGCGGTTCCGGAATGATCGGCGGCTCGTCGCAGAACTCTTCGAGCACCTGGGCCTGAGCAGTCGCTCCCTCAGCCTCTCCATGCACGATGAATGCCTGACCGATACTTGATGTGGCATGCATCTTCTCAAACCACCAGCGGAAGTCCTGAGCATCCGCGTGGGCAGACAAACCGCTGAGAACTTCGACATGAGCCCGCAGAGGATACTCCTTATCGAAGATTTTCACATACGGTTGCCGTTCCGAGATTTTACGCCCCACCGTATGCACCCCCTGAAAACCGATCAGGACAATCGTGTTCTCGGGATTTGAGACCGCGTGCTTCAAATGGTGTACGACTCGACCACTTTCGCACATCCCGCTGGCCGAGATCACAACGAATGGACCTTCGCGACGATTCAGTTCCAGACTTTCACGCTGCGTCGCGATGTAGGTCATTCCCGGAAAGCCAAACGGATCCTGATCGCGGCGAAGCATTTCCTGCAACTCGCCATCCATGATTTCTTTGTGGTCGCGGTAAACTCGCGTCACGCGTCGCGCGAGCGGACTGTCAACGAACATCGAACTCACAACCAAATATGAAACTCACATTCCACGGTGCAGCTGGTGAAGTTACGGGTAGCCAGCATCTGATCGAAGCTGGCGATCGTCGGATTCTGCTGGACTGTGGGCTTTTCCAGGGGCATCGTGCCGAGTCACGGGCGAAGAACGAAAAGTTTCATTGTCGGCCCGCGGACCTCGATGCGGTCATTCTTTCGCACGCTCACATTGATCACTGCGGAAATCTTCCGGGACTCTACAAAGCAGGGTTTCGCGGAGACATTTTCTGCACCGCGGCTACGATGGATGTCGCGCAACTCATGCTGGAAGACAGCGCGAAGATTCAGGAAGAGGATGCGCGATATCTCACGACAAAGTTTGGAGAAGGTCATTCGGGAACCGAACCGCTTTACACGCGTGAGCACGTTGAAGCTGTACTGCGGCACTTTCAACCGCTGAGCTTTCATGAGTGGCACGAGCTGGCAGATGACGTGCGGATCCGATTTTCAGATTCCGGCCACATTCTCGGGTCGGCGATTACTGAAATCGAAATCGAAGAAAAGGGTGATGTGCGGCGGATCGTTTTCACTGGTGATCTTGGCCGGCGCGGGTTGCCGCTTCTGCGGGATCCGGAAATCGTCGAGGGCTGCGATGTCCTGATTACCGAATCAACGTACGGCAACCGCGTTCATCCCTCAGCCAGTGACATCAAAGGTGAGCTGCTACGCATTATCAGCGAAGCGCTGATTGTTGGCGGGCGAGTCATCATTCCGGCATTCAGCCTGGGGCGGACTCAGCACCTGGTTTACTTTCTGAACGAACTTCACAACGAAGGCAAACTGCCGAACGTTCCGATCTTCGTTGACAGTCCGCTCGCGCGACGCG
>JABMPE010000713.1 GCA_013203845.1 Rhodopirellula sp.
GCCGCCGGAGTTTCCAGCGACATGAGCATCATGTCGCGAAGCTCGTTCTGGATACTGTCCTTTTCGGCTGCGGCTGACGGAAGGTTGCGGATGCGGCTGAGCCGCCGTTCCAGTTCGGTCATTCGCTGACTGATCTGCTCGATCCGCTTCATGATCGGAGCAAGTCGTTGAGTACGAATGCTGAGCTCTTCAACGAGGATGACCATTTTGCGACGTCGGGCTTTCAGCTTTCGTTCGCGTTCGCGTCGATCCTGCGGAGCGATTGAAGCGTCGAGAATCAACGTTTCTGCATCTTCGACGTAGGCTCGTCTCATGTTTTCAAGTGTCCGCAGGTTGTGCGGCATGCGAGCCATGATCTGCGTTTTCTCCAGACCTTCGGTGACGGAGACTTTGATCGTTCGGTCAAACGGAAGGTCGGAAGTGTGAACCATCGTCAGCACGTCGATGGTGGCTTTCATTGCGTAATCACTCTCCATGAGTTCGCGGCGGAACCGCTTTCGAGTGATTTCGATCTTTTTGGCGAGCGCAATTTCTTCTTCGCGGGTCAGCAGCGGGATCTCACCCATCTGTGTGAGGTACATGCGGATCGGGTCGTCGATCCTGCGGCTGCCTTCTTCGGTTTCAAAGTCGACACCGTCGATCGGCTTGACCTTCTGTTTCTTCTTCTTTTTCTCGTAGGTTGTGAGCGATTCGTCGTCGGCCACGATCTCCATGTTGAGATCGTCAATGGCCATGAGGAGGTTGTCGAGTTTCTCCGGACTGACCGCTTCGTTCGGCAGATAATTGAAAATCTGCGAGAACTTCAGGTGGCCCTGACGGGTGCCGGCAGTGATCAGTTCGTTGAGAGTTTCGTCAACTGTATGCACGAGCTTTTCCTTTGAAAGAAGACTGCAGTGCAGGGGCGACTGAAGGCTTTGCTTCAGTCGAACTCTGCAGAAACCACAGAACGACTCAGCCGCTCCACTGCTTCGTCAGGTGCAACCTGACCTACCGCTGGTTCATGACTCGCTTGCGATGAAATGCCGCCGCTTTCTGCAGCATGGTGAGGGCATCGTTGCCCTCGCCGCTCATCGCCTGCTTCTGGAAATCTGCATTGTGAGACAGGACTTCCCGCCTCCACTTCAGGACGTCGAGAACCTGTCGCAACAGGATCGACGTTCCTCCGTCCGAGTTCTCTCGGAGCTTGTGCTCGATTCCCTTCTCGCGAGCTTGATCCGCCAGCCAGACGGTCAATCCTTTCAGCTCGTTCCGCTCCATTTCCAAAGTCACACGTTCAAATGAAGGTACTTCACCCAGTTCGACCACGTCGTAGACAATCTGGAGTAACTCACGTAAGTGTGGATTCAGAAAATCATCAACTCCAATTTCCTGCCGAGTCTGCTCAGCCCGTTCCGGCTCCGTGAGCAGAATTTCCAGCAGCTCGCATTCCATCCGGTCATTTTTTGAAAGTGGCTGCCGGTGGACTTCGATCCGTTCTTCCTGCACGAGTGCAGGCTGTTCTTCCTGTGCCGGTTTGGTCTGAAACTGTTGCGGACGATTACCGCTTCTAATTCGTTTCAGCTGGTTTCGAATGGCTCCTTCGCTCGACTGCAGACGCGGTGCCAGTCGAGTCAGGATGATGTCTTCCCGAGCTGTTCCCTGCAGGTCGGAAGCCCCGGCCAGCAGTTGCAGCATTTCAGTCACGACCGTTTCTCGCGAGTTGATCGAGTCCAGTCCGTGCTTCTTAACTTCGTAATTGAACCGGAACTCCCAGGCTTCCGGAGCCTTGTCGACGAGTGCCTGAAATGCTTCGGTTCCGTTTGATTTGAGATAGTCATCCGGGTCAGCGCCTTCCGGCAGTGTGAGAACTCGCAGGTCGATACTCTGTCCGATCAGCATTCCAACTGCTTTGGCTGCTGCGTTCTGTCCCGCATCGTCGCCGTCGTAAACCATCACCACCTTCTGAGCGAACGCTTTCAGACGGTTGCAGTGCAGTTCCGTTAATGACGTTCCCAAAGTGGCGACAACGTTGCGAACTCCGAACTGGTGACAGGCGACGCAATCCGCATACCCCTCGACAACGAGCACTGTGTTTGTATCGCGAATTCCGTCTCTGGCGTTTGGCAAGCCATAGAGAACTCGACTCTTATGAAAGACCGGAGATTCTTTACTATTAAAATACTTGCCGCCTCGTTCTTTGTGGCCAGGGATAAGACGTCCCCCAAAAGCCACAGTCCGTCGTCGTTCGTCGTGAATCGGAAACAGAACCCGATCAACGAAATAATCGGAATATCCAGGCCGGTCGTCCTGTGGCCGGATCAGTTGTGACTGCTGCAGGACGTCGATCGAGAACTGCGGTTTTGCTTTTCGCTGAATCCAGTCCCAGTCTTCCGGGTGATAACCGAGTCGGAATTCTTCGACGGTCTGCTGGCTGTATCCGCGCCCGGCGATGTAGTCCCGAGCGTCTTTTGCTTCGCTGCTTTTCAGAAAGCACTCGTGAAACTGCATCTCGGCCCACTTGAGAACGGCATGCAGTTCATCTTTCTTCGCAAACTGATCTGACTGATGTTTTGACTGCTCCGGCATCTCCAGATGAGCACGCTCGGCGAGAAACCGCATCGTTTCCGGAAAACTGAGGGCCTCACGCTTCATGATCCACGTAAAGACGTCTCCGCCTGTGTCGCAGACCCAGCAGCGGAAGCTTTGCCGATCAGGATAGATCCTCATCGACGGATTTGTATCTGGGTGGAACGGGCACAGGCACTTGTATTCAGCTCCGCCACGCTCGGGAATGAGTGTCGTCGATTCCCCGATAAGACTGACGATTTCTGTCCGCGATCGGACAAGCTCTTTGAAATCGCTGGTCAACTCCACAGCCTGCGACTCCTGAATGCGGTTGTTCTCAAGACTGCAAAGTCCGTTCTGGAGCCCGAGTCCCGTTGACCCGGATGCAGTGCGGGAGACATCCCGTGCGTGAAAATGGAAACCTGAGTAAACCGAACCGGACGAGGCGCAACGGGCAACGACCGGGAACGCATGCAGAACTGAACTTGTGAACCACTTGACAGTCGAGTGCTCGGCGGCGTGTGGTAACAGTTCTGCAGGTTCGGCAGCCTTCCTGGCTTAACATCTCCAAGGCTTCCTGGCGAGTGGGCCGAACCCTGCAATTCTACACCGCGCCTCCCAATGTTCAAGAATTCTTTCGCGAGGTTGCGATAACAACTGGCTCGCTAAACTCATATCAGGAAATAACTTCAGAGTTTCTGAAATCGCGCAGGTCGCCTACGACTGGAAAAGTCGAAGCAGATTACGTCGATGCCCCAACTCCTGCAACGATATCAGTCTATGACGAAAATACGGATTGAACAGGACACTTAGGTGATGTTCATTTGGTTCTTTGGCGGCAACGTTGGGCGTAAGGGTGCCATCGCTCTTGTCGGAGGCTGTTCTGTTCGGTTATCACAGGCCGCAATCGGGCTGTTTCATGGATTCGGGAACCAGCAGCCCACGATTACCGACTCATGAAGCTATAGAGTTCACCGAAGGCGCTGAGAAACAGTTTGGAGTTTGTCTCCTGTTGAATACGGTGTGACCACTGGCTTTGCCAGAGTTTTTTGGAAATCACCAGGCTGCTGTGTTCACCGGTCTCTTGTAGCGCCGTGTTTTTTGTGCCCTCTGTGGCTGGTTTTCATCGTTTACATCTGAAGTACGAGTCCACGAGTCCGCAGCGAATCGAAAACGGCAGCGTTGGAGCGAATACGCGACTAGGAGCGAGCGTCATGATTGGACAGGCATTCCACTACGCCAAAGGAGCCGGAGTTCCGTCGAAGTCCCGACTGTCGCGATGGCGAGCGACAGCTCACCGGGTTCTCAGGGAATCTCAAAAGTTCGCGTCGTTCAGCGATGAGGAATTTCTGAACCAGGCACGCGACGCTCGCTGGCGGGCAAAAACCGGAGTTCCGTTGAAGGATCTGATGGTTGAAGTGTTCGCCATGGGAGTCGAGGCCTCGCGGCGCAAACTCGGCATGGAGCATTACCCGGTTCAGATCATGGGTGGCATTGCGATCTTTGAAGGTGGTATCGCAGAGCTTCAGACCGGCGAAGGCAAAACGCTGACGGCGACGCTGCCGACTCTGCTGCGAGCGTTGCCCGGCAAAGGAGCCCACGTCGTCACTGTCAACGACTATCTGGCGGAACGCGATGCCGAAGAGATGGCTCCTGTTTATGAAGCTCTCGGAATGAGCGTCGGTGGAATTCTCACCCCGATGGAGACCGACGAGCGTCGCGAGAGCTATGCCAAAGATATCACCTACGGCACAGCCAAAGAGTTCGGCTTCGACCTGCTGCGGGACCGACTCCGTCAGGGAGTTGCGGCTGGTGGCGAAAAGCGACGGACTTTGTTTTCGAATCAGGCGGGTGGCGAGGCTCCAGTTCAGCGCGGACATTATGCGGTGCTGATCGACGAAGCGGACAGCATTCTGATTGACGAAGCCAGAACACCGCTGATTATCGGCCTGACCATGCCCAACGATGCGGGAACGGTCAGTCTGTTTCGATGGTGTCACCGTGCCGTTTCGCATCTGGAAGCCAACGTTGATTTTGTTTACGAGCCAGAGCGACGGTCAGCCTATCTGACCGATCATGGATGTCGGAAAGTGTTGCTGCTCGGCAAGCCGGCATTGATCGACTCGATCGACACCGAGCGAATCTACAAGCATGTCGAACAGGCTTTGACAGCGAAGTTTGCATTCGTGCGAGACCGCGATTACGTCGTTGTCGACAACGAAATCAGCATCGTCGACGAAGGCACCGGTCGGATCATGGATGGGCGGAAGTGGCAGGACGGCCTGCATCAATCGATCGAGGCGAAGGAACTTGTTCCCATCACGGCGGCATCTGGCGAAGCGGCTCGGATCACTGTGCAGAATTTCTTCAGATTTTATACGCACATTGGAGGCATGACGGGAACCGCCGTGCAATGTGCCAGTGAGATTCGGCGTGTGTACAGCCTGAAGGTCACGGCGATACCAACTCACCGCCCGTGCATCCGGCGTCTTAACAAGCCGCGTGTCTTCGCGACGATGGAAGCCAAGTGGCGCGCCGTCACTGACGAAATCGAACGGCTGGTTAACGCTGACCGTGCCGTTCTGGTCGGGACGCCGTCGGTCGACGCTTCGGAAGCACTTGGTCGAATGCTTCGAGATCGCGGGATCAAGCACGAAATTCTGAATGCCCGGTATCTCGAACAGGAAGCGGAAATTGTGGAGAATGCCGGCGATTCCGGCAGAGTTATCGTCGCCACCAACATGGCCGGACGAGGGACTGACATTAAGCTCTCCGACTCTTTGAGAGCTGCGGGCGGTCTGCAGGTCATCGCGACGGAAATGCACTCTTCCAAACGGATCGATCGGCAGCTGATCGGTCGAGCGGCTCGTCAGGGCGATCCAGGTGGCTATCAGTTTTTCCTCTCCCTTGAGGACGAGCTGATGCGTTGCCACACGCCTGAGAAGATGGCGAGAAAAAAGAAGCAGGCGAGCCCCAATGCGCATGGCGAGCTGAACGGAAGCTGGCTGAGCTTTTTCACAAAGACGCAACGTCAGCTGGAAAAACTGCATTACAAACAGCGCAAAGACATGATGAAGCAGGACAAGCATCGCTCGGAGTCGTACCGCCGGATGGGACTCGATCCGTGTCTGGAGTTGACCGAAAACTAGCCAACGCGGGGATGACTTGCGTTGTTGAAGTTTCTGACTGGAAGCTGCGATGTTCACCGCTGATATTGACCAGACAATTGCGGCCGTGGCGTCGGCTCCCGGAAACGCTGGTCGCGGAATCGTTCGTGTCAGCGGCGTCGATGCGGTCTCGCTGGTCGGTCAAGTCTTCAATGCGACTGATACACACGCCAGGGCGACGAGTCCTGTTTCTTATCGCGAAACAGGCACGATTCGAATGCCGGATTTTCCGCCGGTTCCGTGTGATGCCTGGGTCTGGCCGACCGCTCGCAGTTACACCGGCCAGCCGATGGTCGAACTGCATCTGCCGGGCAGTCCGCCGTTGTTAGAGCGGGTTCTCGAAGCACTCTTTCAGTATGGAGTGCGACCGGCGCGAGCGGGCGAGTTCACGCTACGGGCCTTCCTGGCAGGCCGCATGGATCTGGCTCAGGCCGAGGCCGTGCTGGGAGTCATCGACGCGGATGATTACGAGGAGCTGACAGCTGCGTTGAATCAGCTTGCCGGTGGCCTTTCGGGGAAGCTGCTGCAGTTACGCGGTGACCTGTTGGAGCTTCTGGCGGATCTTGAAGCCGGACTCGATTTTGTGGAGGAAGACATCGAGTTCGTGTCGCGTCAGGAAGTGCTGCGACGGCTTCAAAATGGGATCGATCTTGTGCGGCGGCTGGAAGATCAGGCGGACGGCCGCATGCTCTCGGATGATCAGCTTCGCGTTGTTCTGGCAGGGCTGCCCAACGCGGGTAAGAGTACGCTGTTCAACGCGCTTTCGAATTCAGATGAGGCGATCGTTTCGTCGGTCGCCGGTACAACTCGCGACTATTTATCGGCGAAAGTCAGTTGTGGAGAACTGGCCATCGAACTGGTTGATACCGCTGGACTGGATCAGTCCGATTCCGGGATCGACGGTTTCGCCCAGCAGCTTGGCGGAGATCGCGCGGGCGAAGCGGATCTGGTGCTATGGTGCATGGCAATTGACGCGACGTCGGAAGAACGGTTGGCGGATCAGTTGGCGTTCGAACAACTGAAGTCACGAACGAACCGCGTTCTGCTGGTGGCAACGCGCGGCGATCTGATGGGCAACGTCGATCATGAATCGTCTCACGCCGCACTGACCGTGAGCGCGATGACGGGCGCTGGACTGGATGAACTTCGCAGCTTGATGGCGGAGACGCTTTCCGAACGGTCGCCTGGAGAACGGCAGTTTGTCGGGTCGACCGCCGCCAGAAGTCGCGACAGTTTGCGACGCAGTTGCGAATCGTTGGAGCGGGCGCACGACGCGGCGGATGCTCGACTGGGAGACGAGCTTGTTTCATTCGAAACTCGAGCGGCGATTGAAGCCCTCGGCGAGATCGTCGGCACGATTTATACCGACGATCTGCTCGACCAGATTTTCAGCCGCTTCTGCATCGGCAAGTGATCTGCGTCAGCAAGCTTATGCGTCAAATGGTGATTGGTCCGGGCACGAAATCAGTCGCGAACCTGCACGATGGCTTCGACTTCGACGGAAATGTTGCCCGGCAGTGAGCCCATTCCGATGGCACTACGGGCCGCTCGACCGGGGTCGCCGAAAACTTCAACCATCAGGTCGCTGAACCCGTTCATGACTTTTGGATGGTTCTGAAAGTCAGCCGCGGCGTTGACCATGCCCAGCACTTTGACAATTCGAACGACTCTGTCCAGGTTTCCAAGGTTAGCTTTCAACGTGGCAATCATGGCGAGGCCGACCTGTCGTGCCGCCGCGTAACCATCCTCTTCTGAGACTTCGGCGCCAACTCGGCCTCGAAGCATTTCTCCGTCCGGCTTCAGCGGGCCGTGTCCCGAGACGTAGCACATGTCGTGAACCTGGACCATTGGCGTGTAGTTGCCGCCGGGGGCTGGAGCTTCGGGAAGTTCGAGTCCCAGTTCAGTGATTCTGGCGTCAATACTCATGGCGTTGGTCCTGGTTTAGCTGGTCGTGGATTGGATGCATCTGACTTGTGTTGCCACGTGATGGCCACTGGCGACATCGGCAGTGTCTGAATTCAGGTTCGATGCTCTGCTTTGTTTTCAGGCTTCTCAGCGGGTTATGTGATCCGTGATCTGCCACTGATTGAGTGACAGCATGTCGAATCGAACCGTAAGATTTCAAGCGGTTGTGGATGTCGGGCGAAACAAACTGCAGGATGCGGTTGCTTTTTGATAATCCACATTTTGAAGTGAATTTGCCGTGTAATTGTTGGCAGGAAGAGCGGTGCCGGGCACAATCGTACCTGTGATGCTGGGATAAGTCCGGCAAATCCGTGTCTTCGAGAGTCTGGCCAAATCTCATGACCGGCGACCTCAAAAACAGCAATCAGCCGACCGGCTTTCTTGCCGGATCGATGCCGGTCCTTATTTCGTATGTCGATTCCGAACAGCGGTTCCGTTTTAACAATTCAGCCTTCGAGACATGGTACGGTCGGTCGGTCGAGTTACTGGCCGGCGAGCATCTTCGCCAGTTCTACGGTGACGCAACGTACTTTCAATTGTCCCCCTACTTTCAGGCAGCGCTTGCGGGCAGGCAGGTTACGTTTGAATCGACGCTACGACGACATGACGGCGAACTGGTCGCGACTCAGTTTATTCTGGTGCCTCAAATTGGACCGGACGGAGCGACGATCGGCTTCTATTCGCTAGTGACCGATCTCAGCGTCATTCGCCGTTCACTGGATGCGTTGAGCGATTCGGAGGCGATGTATCACTCGCTTGTTGATCAGCTTCCGATGTGTCTGCTGCACAAGGACCTGGACGGTCGATTCACGTTTGCAAATACTCAGTTTCTTGAATTCATCGGTAAGCCGGCTGACGAAGTGATCGGTCGAACGGACTATGACCTGTTTCCGGAAGAGCTTGCTCGTAAGTACCAGGCCGACGATCAGAAGGTCGTTACGACCGGTGAAGTTCTTGATACCGTCGAAAGGCACCTTGTACGCGAGGGTAGTGAGCTTCGGTACGTCCAGATTCTGAAGACTCCTGTTTTCGATTCAGGCCGCAAAGTCGTTGGAACACAGGTACTGTTCTGGGATGTGACCGCAAAACACGAAGCGGAAGCGGCGTTGAAAGAGTCGACGGCACTTAAGCGGGCGATCTTTGATTCGGCCCTCGACTGTATTGTTCTGGTTAATCAGGAAGGCATCATCCTTGATGTGAATCGCAGTGCGGAGCGAGTCTTCGGGTTTCGACGTGAAGAACTGATTGGCTGCAGCATGGAAGACACGCTGGTGCCGCCCGACGCGAGAGACAGGCCGCGGGCGAATCGCGATCGCTACGGAACGGATCATGAAGAAGGTTCCATGCTGGGGAGGCGGTCGGAAATTCCGGTTCAGCACAAAGATGGACGACGATTCAACGCCGAGATGGCGATGCAGCCGATTCCGTACGAAGGCCGGACCGTTTTTGCGATGTTTCTGAACGACATTACGGAACGGAAACGGGCTGAGGAAGAGATCGCTCAGAAGAACAAAGATCTCGAAACGCTTTTGTACGTGACGTCTCACGATTTGCGCGAACCCTTGCGAGCGATTAGAAGTTTTACGCAATTGCTGTCCGACCGCGCGGGCGAAAAACTGAACGATGTCGAGCAGGGATTTCTGTCCCGGGTGGTCGATGGGGCGGATCGTTTGAATCGTCTGCTTGAGGACGTGCTGATGCTGTCTCGGGCTCAGAGGGCCAGTGAAGGGACGCAGCTTGTCGACTCAGGCATTGTCGCGAGAGACGTCATTCGTCAGTTCGATGTTCGGATCGCGGAAACTCAGGGAGTAGTCGAAATTATTGGCGATTTACCACAGATTCGCGTGGATCCTCGGTGGCTGCGACGGTCTTTGTTCAATCTGGTGGGTAACGCACTGAAGTTTCGGAAGAGCAATGAGTCACCGATTGTCGAGATCGCCGCCTACGAACCGAACTCAGACAGCGATCCGGTAGCGGGACTGGTCGTTCGAGATCGCGGACCGGGGGTTGAGGAACAATATGTGGAACGAGTGTTTCAATTGTTTCAGCGAGCTGTAGGGCGTCAGGTGGAAGGGACTGGAGCGGGGTTGGCAATTGTTCGCCAGATTTCAAATCGGTATGGAGGCAATGCCTGGTATGAACCGCGAGAGGGCGGCGGTTCGGTCTTCACGGTTACCTTTCAACGATAAGTGTTGGTCGCGGCATTTATGTTTTCTGTATGAGCTCTAATAGACGTTTCAGGTCTGATCTGAGCGGATTGGTCCGTGTTTCTTTTGGTGTTGTCGGTCGGGATCGGCAACCGGCATTCGAACGGTGTCACAGCCTTGCGATATTCATTTCTGGCAGTTGGAAGAATCCAGCAAAGGGCATACACGTGGTGGTCGGGGCTCAACAGGTGGAGATTCTGCTCGTCGAAGGTGACGATCAGGAGACTCAATGGTTGCGTGAAGCGTTTGAGGAAACTGGATTGATTCAGGTCGTCCAGGTGGTACCTCACGTTAAGGCTGCGCTTCGAGCCCTGCGCGGATCGCATCGGATCACTCCGTCACTCGTCATTCTTGATATTCAGGGGCCGGAAACTGCCGATGCGTCTGGCCTCACGCAGTCGTTAGAAGCGCTTGGCGAATTGAAGGGTGACCCTGGGTTACGCTCAATCCCCGTTGTGATTATCACATCGAGCAACGATCAGGCCGACATTCTGAACGCGTATAGTCACGGAGCAAGCTCGTTTGTTTGCAAGCCAGAAACCGTGGTCGAGAGGCGTGCGCTGATTTCGCGATTCTCTCAATACTGGGCGCACGTTGCTGAGTTGCCCTGGGCCAATCCCAATCCAGCCGCCTTGCCAGCACAATCGTTCGAGACGCTTGCAGAAGAATTCCGGAACAGCGGTGGGCGTCCGATTCCGGTCCTCATCGTCGACGATAGTGAAGACGATGTTGTGCTTTTGAAAGAGGCTTTCCGCAACTATCCCATGATTGAGTTTGTCGGGGCGGTTGAGGACGGAGAACAGGCCTTACGGTTCCTGCGACGCGAGGGAGAGTATGAAAAGACGCGGCGGCCGGAACTTGTTTTGATGGACATTAACATGCCGCGCAAGAACGGTTTTGAAGTCCTGATGGAAATGCGTTCCGACAAACAGTTATCAAACGTGCCAGTTGTCATGCTGACGACGAGCAAGCAGGAATCCGACATCCTTCGAGCTTACGAAGGCGGTGCGTGCTCGTTCATCGCAAAACCGGTCAATTTCGACACGATGAAGTCCGTCGCCCAGCAGTTTGCCATGTATTGGACAATGGTCGCTGACTTGCCGAATAGCGATGGAGCCGATCTGGCGATGGTGCCGGCGTAGGTGGTCGGAGGTCTGGAGCTAAACCAGCTTCGAGCCTACCCGCCGCTCGAGAACGTCTGATCTGTCGCCACTGGTTGCTCGTCGTCGCGGTCCTGGTCACGTCGCTCCTGGTTGTGAGTGGTTTCGGCGTGTGCCATACTCCGCCGAGTCAGCCATTCATCCAGTCAGGGACGATGTTCATGCAGCAGCAGAGTATCCACACACATCAGTTTGAAAACGGATTGATGCTGATTGTGGAGGAGATGCGGGGGCTTCAGTCAGCCGCGTTTTCGTTTCTTGTTCCGGCTGGAAGTATTTACGAAGGACCGGGTAAGAACGGTTCGGCAGCGATGCTCGCGGA
>JABMPE010000714.1 GCA_013203845.1 Rhodopirellula sp.
ATCAGCGACATCGGCGGGCCGACGGCCAACATGTACGAGATGAAATGTTCGAAGCCGGAAGTTGAAGCTGTTTGCCGGCGCCAGTCCTGCGTTCATCCGACGATTTGCAAATTACTCGGCACGGATCACGGGCCGCTGGTCGAGCTGATGAAGGACGTGCGCGAGACTCCCGGAATCCGCAAGGTCTTTGTCGCCAGCGGAATCCGCATGGACCTCGCAAGAAGGTCACCGGAATACATGCGGGATCTCGTGCAGCATCACGTCGGAGGTCATCTGAAAGTTGCCCCTGAGCACACCGATGCGGGCGTCCTGGGGCTGATGCGAAAGCCGGCGACAGATGACTTCGAAAAGTTTTCTGAGGTCTTCATGGAGGAGTCCGAGAAGGCCGGCAAGAAGCAATTTATCATCCCGTATTTCATCGCGAGTCACCCTGGCAGCGATCTGCACGCGATGATCGATCTGGCAGTCTTTCTGAAGCGAAACGGTTACAAGCCGGACCAGGTGCAGGACTTCATTCCGGCACCGTTTGATGTTGCGACCGCGATGTATTACACCGGAATTAATCCGTTCACCAAAGAGCCCGTCCACATCGCGAAACATCTGCGGGATCGCAAATTGCAACGTGCGTTGATGCAGTTTTTCAAGCCGGAAAACTATTTCGAAGTCCGCAAGGCACTCGAACAGGCGGGCCGGCAGGATCTGATCGGCCCCGGATGCGACAGTCTGATTCCGTCTCGACCGCCGAAGGAAGCTCTGGAAGCGAGACGCAAGGATGCCAACCAGCGATTCCGTGGCGACTACGTGCATAACTCCGAAGCGGGTGTCAGCGGCGAAAAAAAGAACGCAGGAAAAAACCGGAAGCAGTCACGAGGCGGTCCAGGCAAGGGCTATCGGCCTGACAGAAAATCCCGGTAAGTACGGCGAGTGCGACAGGACGAGTCAGCCGACTCTGGTGGCTGCCTTGATTGGAATCGTGAAGTACAATGTCGAAAGTTGTTGATTCATACCGTGGAGAAGTGGCATGCCCGTATTCGACCTCTTTGAAACCCGCGAAGCTGGAACGGTCAGCATTGTTCGTTTCATGCAGCAGATCGACGACTTTTCGCACCGGACAACTGATCTGTTCGAGCAGCTTTCACGGTTCGTCGGCGATCACGAATGCCTGAAACTTGTGATTGATCTTCGAAATACAACGTACCTCCCGAGCAGTGTTCTGGGCGTGCTGGTTCAGTTGCATAACCAGGGATGCGAAGTTCACCTGGCGAACGCATCGGACGACGTCGCCGAGGTCATGCGGGTGACACAACTGAACCGTTTGATTCATGTCAATGAAGTAGAAGTTGGACCGTGGGACAAGGTTGCCGGCGCGGAATTGCTTCGTGTGCCACTTGTGGGTTACGGGTTGACTTGTCCCGAGTGTCTGCACGAAACGTTGGTTGATAAGCACCTGCTGGGGAAACGAGCCACCTGCACGCATTGCAATGAGTCGTTTTCCGTCACTGCCGACGCGATTCGCGAAGCGGAACAGATATTCGCAACCTGCCCGGAGTGTCACACACAGATCCGAACTCAACGTGGCGATTTGAACGTCGGTATGTCGTGCCCGCAGTGCGATGCGCTGATCGAAATCCGCGTCATCGTTTGAGTCCGTTGCCACACGCGCTGTTGTCCTGGCGGTAGCCATTCAAACCTGCGGTCGCCACTCAAAGTGGACAACATCGAAAGCGGTTTTCCGTTGGAGAGGCATTGCTTTGAAAGTTGTGTCGCCATAACGCCCAGGCTGGTTGAAAAAAGGCGGGCATCAAAACCGTATGGTTCTGATACCCGCCTTTGCAATGCGAAGTGATGTTAAAGAGCGACGCGATTATTTAGCAGCGTCTTTTTTCTTTTTCTTGTCGCCAGCTGGCTTTTTGCCTTTGCCTTCAGCTCCGCGACCCGCCTGTGGGAGGCTCTTGATCTGCTCTTCGGTGAGAACCTTCTTCAGAGCAGCCAGCACCTGACCGTTCAGTTCCTGTCGTGACTTATTGACTTCGTCCATCTTCTTCTTCTGGTCATCGGACAGTTTGACGGCTTGCTGTACCGCTTTTCGTGCTTCAGGGTCTTTTGACTCACGAGCTTTCTTCATGGCGGCGTTGCGAGCTTCAATCTGTTCCTTGGTCAGAATGGCGTCTGTAGCCTTTTTGATTTCAGCAGCTTTGGCTGCAAATTCCTTGTCGATGCCAGCAACCTTTTCCTTCTGCTCAGCCGACAGATCGAGCTTTGCTGTGAATCGTGCCGTCACACCCGGAGCCTTTCGTTCGCCCTTCTTTGCAACGGCTTTTCCTTTTTCACGTTTCTTTGCATCTTCAGCGACAGCGCCGGTTACCAGAACCAGAGTCAGAGCCAGCATAATTGCAGTTTTAAGCGTCTTCATCGCGAGATCTCCTTCGCCTGTCTCCAGGCCACATACTTAAGAAAAGGGATAAGCCGAAACTGATTCCCGGCCTCTAAAACTTCACAGGAACTCGCAATCAGGAAATGGAGTTGCGAGTTGCATCGCCCGTAGAAACATCTCGTCGATGTTGCGGGAGCACGATGTTGAGACGTGGCCGATATTGATACGTGACCTCTGCCAGATTTAACCGGCCGGCATCACCTGGGTTTCGGGGCAAACTCACGAAGCAAAGAAAAACATCCCGGAAATCGTCTGAGTGACTTCCGGGATGTGGAAAAAGCACTAACTGAACAGCTCGTTGATGACCTTGCCTTCGCGGACAACCATGATTGGTCGACCTGTGTTGGTGTCATACTCGGTGTGGTGATCGATTCCGAGCGTGTGATACAGCGAGGCTGCGACATCGTCGGGGGAGTAACCGACTTCATCTTTCGGCAGCGTGGCCAGCTCGTTGGACTCACCCAGAACCTGACCGCTCTTCACTCCACCACCGGCCATCAGCATGAACATGCAGCGTGGATAGTGATCGCGTCCGACGCGTTCGGTGTTGATTTTCGGCGTTCGACCGAATTCGCCGGTGACGAAGACTGTCGTGGTGTCGAGCAGGCCTTTGAGTTCCAGTGACTGAAACAGGCCGGCCAGACCGCTGTCGAGAACTGGCAGCTTGCGGTCTTTCAGGACGTTCCAGCCATCACGGTGAGTGTCCCAGCCGCCCAGTTCGATCGTCACGAAGCGCGTGCCCGCTTCAACAAGGCGAGTTGCCAGCAGGCAGCTTTGATCGAAGCCATCTTCGCCGAACAGGCTAGCTGATTCTTTAGGTTCGCGGCTGATGTCGAAGGCTTCGCGCGAAGCTTTCGACGTGATCATGTAGTAAGCCTGCTGAGAGAACCGATCCAAGCCGTCGAGAAGCTGATTGTCTTTCTCAACATTCCGGAATGTCGTGTCGAGGTCACGCAGTAAATTCTGACGCTTTTCGACTTCGGAAATCGTCACGCCGTTCCCCAGCTTGATTCCACGCACGCTGTACGGTTGCCCGAACTGCGGCGTTGAACCTGTGTTAAGAGCCGCATACCGAACGCCGAGGAACCCAGGTTTCTGAGCACTCTTCGGAATCGCGACAAACGCCGGGATATCCTGAGGAGCGTTCAGTTCTTTGCTGATAACGGCTCCGTACCCGGGATACTCCAGCGAAGGAAGTGGCCGGTTGCCCGAGTTGACATATTCTGTCCCGAGTCGATGAGCCCCCAGCGTGTGGCTCACACCACGCAGGATTGTGAACAGGTTCTGGCACTGAGCAAGTTTCGGCAGGTGCTCAGAAATCTGAATGCCAGGCACGTTGGTGTCAATCGGGTTGAACTCGCCACGGTGCGTATCCGGTGCGTCCGGCTTCAAATCGAACGTGTCCATGTGTGATGGACCACCGGTCAAATTGACGAAGATCGCTGCTTTGGCTTTGCCTTCTTTGATCTGTCCGGCTTCCACCATCCGCAGATAGTTGGACATGGTCAGGCCCGTGGCACCAATCGCCCCGACCTTGAGAAAATCGCGTCGCGTCGCACCTTCGCAGTTTGAGTGAATCGTCATGAGAAAGTCCTTTCGAGATTGCCAGTAAGGCTTGATTGATTGTTCTGAAATTCTGTTACAGCTTCGTCAGCCGCTGAGTCGTAAGCGCAGACAGCAGTTATTCAACTTAGTGATTAACGATAAATTCCTTCGTGTTGAGTAGAGCCCACAGCAGGTCACGAACACCGCTGAGCTGGTCCTCCGAGCTTTCAACGTAAGCGACAGCCTTGTCGAATTCATCAGCCTTCGGTTCACGACTGAGTGTTCGCAGGTACGTTTCTCGAACGGCTTCGTGCAACTTTTCAGGATCGGCCTTTTGCGTAAACACTTCCGAACTGGCCGGGCTTTGCGGACGGACCTTTGCAAGAGCTTTACGGAGGCCATCCAGCCGGCGTTCAGCCTGAGCCACCTGTTTCTCCTGGTTCGATTTCTGAGCCTTCTTGAGTTGCTCCTTCGCTCGATTAATCTGAGCCTGCAAAGATGCGGCCTGTCGAGCGTCATTCGAACCGTTTCGGCCCTGAGTCGTACGCGTCTGTCGCAGATCCAGATCAGCAGCGACCTGGTTGATCCAGCCACCTTTGCCGCGGTCGATCAGGTTGTAGATTTCAGAGTCATTCTGCAGAAAGACCGTCTGAAGCAGGCTCGGTTCCTTAGAACGGTCGCAGTCACAGTTTGACTCGCGGATCGACCGTCCGAACACCGACAACGCATAGTTACTGGCGTTCTCGTTGTACCTTGCGCCCGCAGACACCTCAGCGATATTTCGGTCCAGCACGTCCTGATGCAGTTTCGAAAACTCTTCATCCGATGACGTGGCGGCGATCAGCGCGTCCATGACCACTTCGGCTGGAACTCGACGCGGAATCGAGTGGCTGAAATTCCGTTCGTCCAGACGGTTCGTTTCGTTCGGTGCCCAGGTTCGCTGGTAGGTGGCACTGTTAGCAATCTGTCGATGAACCCATTTCAGGTCGTAACCACTGGCCACAAAACCGGTCGTCAGGTAATCGAGCAGCGCCCGATTGCTCGGAGGATTGGCCATCGAGAGATCATCTGGCGGTTCAACGATGCCAATATTGAAGTAGCACGACCAGATTCGATTGACGATCGACCTGGCAAACAGTTGCTTTTTGTCGTTGCGCATCCAGTCCATCAGTGGCTGCCGTGGATCGTCGTACTGAGTCAGATCGGTTTTTTCTGCTTCGCCCAGAAGCTTGGCTTCGCGAACTGCTCGATTTCGTGAATTAACCGGCTTTCCTTTTTTATCTTTCTTTGGAGCTTCCGGCTTGGCCGTCCACACTTCATCAAATGGTGTCACCACTCCCTCCGCAATCTGCGTCCGTAGCTCACGACGCAGGTTGTTGCCTTTGAGCTTCGCATCGACGCCCAGTCCTTTGAGGATCTTTTCAGCCCCATCTTTGTAGTCTGGACTGCCGCCGAATCGTGTATTGACGAAGAAGTTCTTGAACTCGTGGAAGTCGTCCATCGTCCATTGATCGAACGGGTGCTTGTGGCACTGAGCACACTGAATACGAATACCCAGGAAGTTGTAGGCAAACGCGATGGCTCGGTCTTCCGGGGTCCTGAAGTTCTGTCGCGCCCAGTAATGCGGCATTGTTGAGCGATCGGCGTAGGTACCTTCCGGATTCTTCTTGTAAAGCGGAGCCATGTTTTTGCAGTAATCCATGAAGCTTTCGCCGTCTTCCCGACTGTTGGCCAGAACAAAGCCTTCGGCAATCCTATCGTAGGGCGTGTTCTTCTCGATGCGAACACGCAACCATTCGTACCAGTCTTTGGCAGCCTGACTGCGAACAGGCGTGACATTATTCAGCTGGTCGTCACTGTTGCCGGTCCAGTCAGCGAAACGAGTTGCCCACCATGCGGCGTAACTCGGCTGTGAAAGCAGTTCATCCACTTTGAGTGCCCGCTTGTTTGATCGCTTGTCGGCGACAAACTCCTGAATCTCTTTGGGGCTTGGCAGCGTGCCAGTCATGTCGAGTGACACACGACGCAGAAATTCGGTGTCGCCAGCAATCTCGGAAGGCATGACACCCAGTTTCGCAAGCTTCTCAACAACAAGTGCATCAACTTTGGTGTTGGTTTCGACGAGTGGGTAGTTCTTTCCGAACTGCGAGCTGACGGGACGGATCACTGGAACTGGCTGCACACCGTTGTCGTAGAAGACGACGACATGCGTGTCGCCAGCCTGGTGGCTGGCCACTTCGCCGGTGGTGGAAATGTCAGCGATGACTTCGTCGTTGGTCTGAAACCGGCACAGGCAGGTGACGTCTTCGCGGCTTCCGTCAGACCAGACAGCGACGACTTTAAGTTGAAGCTTCTCGTCATCCTTCTGGAAACGGAGCTCGGCTGGAGTGACTTCGAGTCGTTCAAATCGCGGACTTTTTTCGACATCGACCGTTTCGGCGCCACCGGCGATCCATTTGACGAAAAGGTTGTACTCCCACGAGTTCTTATCGAAGCGCTTGCCGCCTTTGTGAGGCTCTTCCAGCAACGCCTTTTGAACCGCATAGCTGTCAGCTGGAGTGTCCGTGTCGACCCGCTCAGCCAGACCTTCGTGGTCCATCTTGAAGTCGTAACCGAACAGCGACAGCCGGAAACCGCCCTGGCCCTGGAACGAGCCGTGGCACGCTCGGCTGTTACAGCCCAGCTTTCCGAGCAGTGGCACCATGTGTCGTCGAAAGTCTGGAACTTCCTTCACGTCACCTGTGCTGAATCGTTCGGCGGCAGGCGGCAGAGTCTTCTGGCTGTCGTCCGCTGTTCCCGTCGCTGCCAGGGCAGCAACGATCAACAAAGCGTGTCCGAAGTGGCTCTTCATGGCACTCCTCAATTCAAATAAAACAATCAGGCAAGGACGAGTTCAATTTCAAAACCCGTCGCCAGAGGTGGGGCGTCAAACTGACAGAGAGTCAGTTTGACGAACTGGTGGGTAAATTCTTTGGCCGCGAAGCCTTCGTCACAGAAGACTCTCGTTTAGCTTTAGCTGTTGTGGATGTCGTGTCGTGAGGTTTCTGCGGACGCGGTTTCACTCGGGTTTTCGACACCGCAAGTTTCCGCAACCGCTCAATTTCTGAATCGATCAGTTCGTCCGATCCAGACTGCAGAGTCTTCAGTTGTTCCTCATATTTCGCGAGTCGCTCTGCTGTCCGCTGATGTTCCAACAGAGTCAGTTGCAGACGGACGGCCTGTCGCTGCTCCATCAACGGACGAAGTCGCAGTTCAAAATCCTCACCCGGAGACATGGACATTCGAGCGACTTCCAGCCGAATACGGGAATCCAGCTTCCACAGTTCCAACGAAATGCGATACCGGTCGTCCTTTCGTTCCAGCATCTTCCCGAGTCGTTCGGCGTCCCGAGTCAGCTCGCGTAGCCCGGCCTGGAAATTTCTGGTGTCCGTTTTGCGGAGTCCCTCCAGCAGAGCTGCCAGTTCGGGATGGTGCTCACGGGCAAAATCTACCGCCACTTCCTCACGCTCTTTGCTGATCGGAAGATCGCGTTTTTCAGCAGAGCCGTTACCGGTCCGGTTCGCTGGTTTTGCTGAGGATGACTTTGTTGCCGTAGCGACTTTTCGAACCGGTCCGACAGTCACCGCTTGGCGTTCGAGACTGGTTCCTTCACCTGGCGGGCGAATATCTGACGCGTGAGGCCGCTCGGTAAACGTCGTCACGGACAACATTCCAACGACGAACACACCGACAAGAATGGGCCGAAGTATTTGCGGAACCTGTTTCAACATCAGTTCTCCATGACTTCAGGCCGAGTTGACTCGTCACCAGCACTTTGCTGAGACTGAATGGCAGCGAAAAGCCAATCTGGAACGTCATCGGTCCGTGTGTCCGGAACCTCTCCTGCGGGGAGCAGAGGATGCTCGTCAAAACGAGAATCCAGTTCGTCGTCAGAATTCGCCCAGAAACTTACCAGTTCACTGGCA
>JABMPE010000715.1 GCA_013203845.1 Rhodopirellula sp.
CGGCACAGCAAGAGCTGACATCCCAGCTCAACGGGCAGCAGTCGGCCATTTACACAGGCCATGAACAGCTGGAACAGGATCGTCGCGAGATTGCTGAGCAACGTCATCGCGATCCCATCGTTGCTGCCGTGATTCAGAACTTCGGACTGGTGATTGCCTGTCTGTTGCCTCTGCTCGTTTCCGTGTTCGTGATTCGGCAAATGCAATCGCAGGAGCCGGACCATGCCGCGGTGGTTGAGTTGCTGACGCTGGAACTGACCAGTGGCGAGCCTCGCCTGCTTCCCGGCCCGTACCTGCGTCCCGACAAGCTGACGCACGATGAGGACTAAGCCCAGCACGCGTTGATCGCAGGTGACTCGACCAATGAAGCCGAGCCACTTTTCTAAACCATCATTCAACGATCAGGAGATCGAACCCATGAGTCACATCGTGGAAATCAAAACCGAAGTCCGAGATGCGGTGGCGATCGGCTCCGCGTGCCAGCGTCTCAAGCTGGAAGCTCCGACACAGGGAACCGCAAAGCTGTTCAGCAGCTCGGCCACAGGCGTGATCGTCAAGCTGCCCGGCTGGCGATACCCCGCTGTGTTCGACACGCATTCCGGCCAGGCCTGCTACGACAACTATGGAGGTCGCTGGGGCGAGCAGGGTCAACTTGATCGCTTCCTGCAGGGTTACGCCGTCGAAAAGGCGAGACTCGAAGCTCGCAGGAAGGGCCACACCGTTACGGAGCAGACACTTGCCGACGGCTCCATCAAGTTGACTGTTTCGGTGGGAGGTGCTGCATGAGCAAGACTATCGAAATCGTCGTCACGCCGACGGGACAAACGCAGGTCCAGACCAAAGGCTTTACTGGCAGCGAATGCCGTCAGGCCAGTGAGTTCATTGAGAAGGCACTGGGCAAGCGAACTCAAGAACAGCTGACCGCCGAGTTTCATCAACAGGCAGGCCAGCAGCAATCCCATCAACAACGTCACTAATCAGGAGATCAACCTTGAAACTGACAAATCGTCTCTCCGAATACGTGAGAGCCTGTTTTACAGGCATCTGGATCGAGTCCCACGAACACCAGGATGCCCTTACTGAGATCGCCCAGCTTTGTCTCGGCCAGCAATGGCAACTGGCAACCTGGGACATTGAATCCGGCCTGAATGTGTCGGGGCAGACTGAGCAGGATGCCGGCAGCAATGATCCGTTGGCCGCGATTCGATCGATCAACGCACTCGCCACGCCCGACGGTACGGCGATTCTCGTGCTACAGAACTTCCATCGGTTCCTGCAGTCGGCTGAAGTTGTGCAGGCATTATCGCGACAGATCATCACCGGAAAGCAGAACCGTACGATCGTCGTGGTTCTTTCGCCCGTGGTGCAGATTCCGACGGAGTTAGAGAAGATGTTTGTCGTGATGGAACACGACCTGCCAAACCGCCAGGAACTTGACGAGATCGCTCGTGGTATCGCCACCGAAGACGGTGAACTTCCCGAAGAATCGGAATTTCAGACGGTTATCGATGCGGCGGCTGGTTTGACTCGCATGGAGGCGGAAAACGCTTTCAGTTTATCACTCGTCCGAAAGGAACGGATCACTGCTGATGCGGTGTGGGAGATGAAGACTCAAACGCTCAAGAAAAGTGGTCTGCTTTCGCTGTACCGCGGCGACTCGGACTTCAGCAGCCTGGGAGGCCTTTCGGCACTCAAAGCTTTTTGTAAACGAGCCATGCTGCAGCCTCACCGCAGCAATTCGCGGAATCGACCACGGGGCGTTCTGCTGCTCTCACCACCCGGTTGTGGGAAGTCACAATTCTGCAAGGCATTGGGAAAGGAAGTCGGTCGCCCGGTGTTGAATCTCGATGTCGGAAGTCTGATGGGTTCGCTTGTCGGGCAGTCGGAGGAGCGGACCCGCCAGGCACTACGAATCATTGATGCGATGGCCCCCTGCGTGGCGATGATTGATGAAGTCGAGAAGGCATTCGCCGGGATGAATGGCAACGGAGATTCAGGGGTGGCGTCGCGGATGTTCGGCACGTTCCTGTCGTGGCTCAATGATCATGAGTCGGATGTGTTCGTGGTCTGTACGGCGAATGATGTCACGAAGCTGCCACCAGAGTTCAGCCGCAGCGAACGCTTTGACGGTGTGTTCTTTCTTGATCTGCCCAGTCGCGATGAGAAGGATGCGATCTGGACGATCTATCGTGATCTCTACGAGATCGATCCGGAGCAGCGTGTTCCCGACGACACAAACTGGACGGGGGCCGAGATCAAGTCCTGCTGTCGACTGTCGGCTTTACTGGACCTTCCATTGAAGCAGGCTGCTCAGAACGTGGTTCCGGTGGCCGTCACTGCGTCCGAGTCCATGGGTCGCCTGCAGAC
>JABMPE010000716.1 GCA_013203845.1 Rhodopirellula sp.
CCGCCTGCGCGGGAATGACGTTGTTCTGGTTTCCGGCCTTGAGCCGCTTTGCAGAGTCCCGTTTCTTTTGGTATGTGTACATCGTGGCACTGTCTTCGCGGGTGAGCGTAGACAGTCGACAGTCGGCGTCGGTAGACACTGTTGGTGAAACCGGATGTACTCTGGCGTGACTCATTAAGTCGTTTCATAAAAGCGTGTTGCGAGGACGGCTACGGATTTCATCGCTCCACTTGAAGTCCCTTTCAAGATGCGTCGAATGCGTGATATACATTTACCGTGCCTGAATGGGTAATTTGGGTACGTTTGTCGCGATTTATTCACACAGCAGCGGAAAGCAGTCGTCAGACCGTCGCTGAGGACTCGTCCGGAAACAAATTCCCGATATTCCAGCCACGTCACTCCCTCGCGCACCGGAAACCAGAATGTGAGGGAGAACCGGTTTTTCTGCCCACGCTTTAGCGAGGGCAGGGCTCTACGCGGGAATCAGGACTCTGCACGTGAATGACGAAAATCGACGTTCTCATCGCATTCGGGAAGTCGTCTATTTCGGTGAGACAGGATTTATGGGTAAGCTACGCACTGTCGGTCGAGCCGTGCTCGGTCGATGGCTGCGGAAGGTTTCTTCCGGACGTCCACTGAAACAACGCGCCACGTCTCTGAAGTTTGTCATTCCCGCGAAGGCGGGAAACCAGAGACTGGCGGAATGGCTGGGTGCCCGCCTCCGCGGGCATGACTGGTAGATGGGTGCCCGCCTCCGCGGGCATGACTGATTGCTGGGTGCCCGCCTCCGCGGGCATGACTGATTAGATGGGTGCCCGCCTCCGCGGGCATGACTGATAGAATTGAAAACGAATCCGCGAGCTTGAACTCTCACACAGGAGAACACGAAATGAAAACGCGAACCCGAGTGTTGCTGGTACTGGTTGTCGTCGTCGCTGTCGGCTTCTGGTACACCGTCAGCAGCCGTTCCGCCGCTGCTGACGCCGCCCTGACTCGTCAGCATGAAGAAACTCAGAAACTGATTAACGCCGAAAACCAGCGACACGCCGCTCAGTTGAAGAATCTTGATGCGACGCGGAAGACGCTCAAAGATGCCGGTGCCAGCACACAACTGGTCGACGCGCTGACCAGGTCAGAAGACGACGTCCACCAGGCTCGCATCGACGGACTGCACCACCGGCTGGACCTGTACGCTTCCAATCTGCAGCGATCTCTACTGAGCGAACTTCGCGACATGAGTCGCGCCATCGGCAGCCTGAACCAGAGCTACGAGATCCCACCGGTTCAACTGAAAAATGGCAAAGGAGAAACGACTGCGTTCACCGGGGGCTCAAAGTTCATTGACTACGAAGACCCGATCGATCGTCAGATCGACCATCGGGACCATCAGATCGATGACGAGGACGGTAGAGAAGCAGCCGCTCAGCCATCGGTGAAAGCAGACACCAGGGGCCAGGGCGAAGTCCCAGTTGCGGCCGATGCCAAAGAACCCGCTCAGCCCAACAATAAAGACGGCCTGCTGGGTGAAGTACCACTGGCGGTCGGTGCCAAAGAGCCCGCTCAACCCAACAGCAAGGACGGCCTGGTGGGTGAAGTCCCTGTTGAAGCGACCGCGAAATAGCTTCTGTTTCCTGGCCACTCAAACGCAGCCCTGTGTCAAAAAGAGCCGCAGATGGTCGCAGATGACTCATTGAATCTGCGTTTATCGGCGCCCATCTGCGGCTCCATTTCTTGGAGTGGAGATTAGCGATGTCTGTCATTCCCGCGCAGGCGAAACCAGAACGCCAGGAGAAACTGGTTTCCCGCCTGCGCGGGAATGACGTGGCTGGAATATCGGGAATTTCTTTGAGTGGACTCTTAGCTTCCGGATTCGCGACTCAGCCGACTTTGACAAGTTCGGCATCTTCGCTTTCCACAGTCTCCTCGATCCCATCGTCCTGTGCTTCAGTGAGAGTCGCGGCACGGCGTTTCTGCTCGCGGCGTTTTTTCGCAATCAGGTGCGTGACGATCAGAATGACGGTCGACACAACGACGAACTGACCAACCCAGGCCATGAAGCTTGTGATGAAGGCGGTTGTGCTGTTCATGGCTACTGCTCCGAGTGGCTACCTCGTCGACTGCTGCCGTTACTCAAGTAACGCCCGTGACGTCGTCTCGAAATGATAAGTGGCCAGCGAAAACCCGACCGACGACAGCCAGTCAGGAACGGGATTGCCGACACCAGTCGGGTTACTGGCATCGACCAGCGGATAGCACATCGTGACGACAATTTCGTTGGCGGCGGGGGCCGCTCCGGTCTGTGTGCAGGTGGCGGCCAGCGTCGCATCACCCCGCTCAGCCGTCACGCCTCCACGAACAATCCGCACATAGGCGTTCGGTTTGGTCAGGTCATCGGAGACTCCGTTCTGACGGATCTCGACGTTGATCACGCCCAGGTACTCGTCCATCAACAGAGCGATTCGATCCGCAATGTCGTCATTGCCTGTGGGATCAGTGTTGGCCGCCGCGTTGTTATCAAAGACAACGACCGCGTCGTGGTTGAAGGCCCCTTCACGAGCCCCCTGAACGGCAGCTGTTGTGGACGTGTCGACAGCAATCATGGCGAACGAGAATTCGAAAATGGCCAGAAACGCAAAGAACAGAATGGGCATCGCGACCACGAACTCAAGAAACACCGCTCCCCGCCGCCGCCGCTGTCGGTCAGGTCGTATCTGTTGAATTCGAGATGTAGTTCTCATGAGATGCTCCGCTTTCTCCGTCCAGATCAGCTCCCAAAAACAGGTCGCCTGCAACTTATCCGCTCGTGAGTGACGATGATCGGATCGCATCAGTTCACTCTGACCAGCTGAGGATTATTGACTGTTGTTGCGCCGCCACCGGTACAGCGGGCTGTTGCGATCGATCGTCCGGAAATCGTGAATGGCCCCACAGGGAATCCAAAGAGGTTCTGGCAGATCGCGGTCACGGAAAGCGTCTGCTGAGCCAGAACTGCAAAATCTTCGTCTGGTGGGCCGACACGCCCGCAGCCGACCGACGCTGCCGTGTTGAATGTCGCCCCTCCAGCCGTTGAAAAACCACCGAGAATGATTTCCCCCGTCGTTGTGTTGGTGTTGTCGTAAGCCGTATTCGATGCGTCGTCGGTTTCGTTTCGATTCAGCGTGATGCCTGTGCCGGAGATTGTGTTGGCTCCCGCAGCTGCGACAGCCGCACTGCGGGCCGCAGATGTTTTCACGAACTCGCCTGGTGCCACGTGACCGTCCGCTACAGAAAGATCAGCCCAGGTCTTGACGCCAGCCAGCGCCGCGGATTCCAGAGCGACTTCCAGCTTCACGCGCGCGTTCCAGATATGCCCCACTTCGACCATGACACACAGCATGATCAGGACCGCGGGCGCAGCGGCGATCAGCCACATGATGGCGATGCCGCTGCGGGCCGAACCGACCGCTCGCTGCAACTGCGAGGCGCGCAGGCGGTGCTGGCGATTGTCCGCAGACGCAGAGTTGGAGTTGTTCGGCAATCGCTGCATGGTGAATTGCTGATTCCGTTACAGGAGGGAAATTCGACTTTGCTGAAATGTTACGGAAGAAAAACGAGAGAAGTTCTCGGGCTCTCAGTCGCGTAACAGGACTCGCTTTACGGGCAGTTTTCGTAGGGTAAGGTGATCGATTCGCTGATGACTTTTCCGGTCAGGTTGTAGCCAAAGGTCGACAGGAGGTTTGGAGCGGTGGTGGCTGCATCGACACAAACGGTCACGCGGACAGATCCCCCAGGAATCATTACCGTCGTTGGCAGTGCCGCTACCGGAGCAGCGCATCCGGCGCACGCACCCGCCGACTTTGTTCCCGCCACCAGACCGCTGCAGTTTGGATTGTGCTCCAGAATGACCATGCAGGATGTCATTCCAGCTGAACCCAGCACGTTGTCGACTGCAGCCTGAACCAGATCGATATTGTTCGCCGGAGCCGCACTGGCAAGGTTCGCCGTCGACAGTTCGGCGGCCACTTTGGCCCCGGCACGGGCCGATGCCGTGATATGTTCGAGACTTGCCAGGATGACACCGAACTCGACACAGGCACTCAGCATGATGGCGATGATTGGAGTCACGACGATCAATTCCAGCGTCACAACTCCGCGCCGCATCTGCCTCGCGTTCGCGACGCGAGCTGGCACTGGCAAATTCGTTCGGCTCATGGCCATCGTTACGAGTTTCCTGATTCGTTCTGGCTTTGGCACCTAAGGAGAGCGATCAGCCCCCAAATCCAGCAGGCAGCCTGCTGTGTGAGTGTCCTTACCTGCCAGGCGATCCGTCAGTCACACATGATGCCGACAGGCCTGGTGCAGAAGCCTCCAGGCTACCGTCAGGTCGCCTCAAGTACTGCCTTCCATCTGGTCGCTTCGATCGAGGTCGGAAGATTATTGAATTGCCACCGTGAACGATGTGACGAATGCAGACCACCTGCCAATCGGAGACATCAGTCCTGTTGGCGATTTTCGAATTAGCGCTGGCGTTCCACTTCGGCCATGTTTGGTGGGCAAAGCCATGGTCCGCGGGCGGAACAGTTTCTACGGGGTGATAGCCATGATCGCGGTCGCGAGATCAGTCAGTTCGTTGATCAGTGAGTTACGAACGGCCGCCAGCCCGACCAACGCACCGAGGCCGACAATCGTGATCAAAAGAATGTACTCGACTGTTACAGCACCTGTACGCCGATGATTTGCTTTCTTGACACCACCGTCACCACTGGAAACCGGCGTTGTCGACTTTAGTTGACGCATGGGAAACACCCCCAACCTTTCAAAATATGTGATCTAACCGCAAACCCATCTCAATAACGGTCGACAATTGCTGCCGCCATGCATCCGCAGAGACCTTCACAAAACACGCTACCAGAGCGGCTTTAAGTGTGAGATCCGGGGAACCAGGCGGCGGCCCGATGTTCTTTCGCTGGCTCCACCAGCCCACTTCCAGGAGATGTTCGACGAAAGGCAAACCCGTCAACGGAACAGTGACCTCGTAAAATCCCCACTGGCTGCAGTTCAATAATTGTGCCAATGATGCAGGGGCACCGGATTATTCCGACCTTGCCCCTTGCGGCACGACCGAAGAATGAGAGTGACACCAATGGCCAGCCTTCCGAACCTCAGGCCTGATTGCCAGCAGGCAGCGGCGACAATCTCTGCGTTGAAGATTGCCGGTAAATCGCGAGAAAGCGTGGCTTCTGGAACTCTGTTGACCAATCGTGGCGTCACTGGCGAAACCGATGTCACGCGATCTCGTCGGGACATTTGACGAGATTCCAGGGGCCAGCCTGCGGCGTTAACGAGTCGCCCATTGGCGATGCCCAACGGTGAAAGAATTCAGCCATCGTGTCGCCCATCGTGGACACCCTGCATCCACATGTCTGCTAAAATGGACAATTTGGCAAAGATGTAGTTGACTTTTTCTAAATACGCAGTCAGTCTCTCGTCATCTTGAGTAGTTTGGGTTGAATGAGTCGGCATCTGGGTCAGCTTTCGAGGACAGAAGTCAGTCGATTCAGAACGCTGCGAACGAGATGAAACTGAATATCAGCTGGTTCCTGCACTCGCCGCCAAACCGATCATCAGAAGAGAAAGAAATTTGATGGATCAGGATTTTGTACTGCTCGGGGCGGACTCTCCACGGCTGCTGGCACTTTCCCGACAGGTCGAAAACTTGACCAGTCAGTCGCCTGCCCGGTTCACGTCAGTCAGTTCAGCCAGAGCCGCTTTGGCTGGTGGTATGGTCGACACCCTGATTCTCGACCTCGACTCGCTGCAGTCACAGACGCCCGTGATCGAATTGCGTCTGTTTCTGGAGTGCATTCGGACGCAAGGCACGGCGCGGCGTGTGTTGATGGTCTGCCGTTCGCCTGTTTCATTCGAACTGGCGGACTTTTTCGAATTCATCCTGGCTTGCCGAATTCCGTGGGACGGGTCTGAGGACAGTTTCCGTCGAACGTTGCGGGAGCATACCTCGATTGGGAACCTCGTCGAGATGGTCAGCTTCGAGAGCAATACCATCGAGGCAGGCGGCAATCGTTTTACCACACAGATGGTCGAGATGGTTCCGCTGCTGAAGCAGCTCAAACGCATCGCCGTCCACAATGCGGCTATCCTGTTGATTGGTGAAACAGGAACCGGCAAGAGCCATCTGGCCAGCATCGTTCATGCATTGTCACCGCGATCTGAAGAGCGGTTCGTCAATACGGCCTGCGGAGCTTTGCCTCCCAGCCTGATCGAAAGTGAATTGTTTGGCCACACGCGAGGTGCCTTCACAGGTGCGGATCGCAACAAAATTGGACGCTTTGAAGTCGCGCAGGGCGGAACACTTCTGCTGGACGAGATCGATACGCTCGGACCAACCGAACAGGCGAAACTGTTGCGAGTCATCGAAACGGGTGAGTTCGAACCCGTTGGTTCCACGGAAACACGGCAGGCGGATGTCCGACTGATTGCGGCATCCAACGTCGACCTGCGGGAAATGGTCGATCGAAACGAATTTCGAGCGGACCTGTTCTATAGAATGAGTGTGCTGGAGTTCCATCTGCTGCCACTACGGGAGCGATCGCTGGATATCCTGCCTCTGGCGTCTGGTTTCATTGCTCAGGCTGCAACCGAGCGGCACGTGCCGATCAAGAGCGTTGACATCGAATTTCTGAACCGACTCAAAGAGTACAGCTGGCCGGGGAATGTCAGAGAACTGCGAAATCAGATGAACCGTGCGGTGATGCTGTCGCATGACGGTTTACTTTCGGTGGACACGCTTTCTCCTACGACGCAGAGCACGGTGGCTCGTGCCAGTTCAAACCCCCGAACAGAACCGCGAGAACGCTGGCAGCTGGGCAAGCATATGTTCGAGTCGGAGCGACAATTGCTGCAATCCGCTCTGGAAGCTCACAACAACAATCGCAGCGCAACGGCCAAGGCCCTGGGTGTCAGCCGTGCCGGTCTCTACAAGAAAATGAGCCGTCTGGGCATTTCTTCGGCTTCCGTCGCCGGCGATTGATCACGGCAAATGGTCACGACGAATTCGTCGACGTTTGGGTGTCGCGGCTCCGGATGACATCAATCGTGGGTCGTTTCGTGAGAAGTCGGACGACGGGTCCACGTCGTCGTATGGGGCGGAGTTCGTCGTCAGTACCGGCTCGGTGGCTTTGTCGCAGCATGTTGCGTCTTTTGGATGCGGCGTCGTGTCTTCTCCCGAGGCGTTGCCGAGTTGGATACCCGTCGTTCTACGGCGAGTGATCTACGCGATGCTGGCGGCGGAATGTTCGGTTGCCGGCATCATGCTGATGGTCGCCGTGGCGAAGTCGGCAGTGCCGTTTCGACCGACGATGATTACTGAAGTGCCATGCAGAACCGTGCTGCCTCAGCGTGAGCCGTCTTCAATGCGTCCGATCAGACGCAGCAGTCCGTCCAGAATGGTCATCGGATGTGGTGGGCAGCCGGGAATGTAGAGATCAACGGGGACGACACTGTCGGCTCCATTGTTCTGTTCGGGACGATTAATGAACGGTCCTCCCGATATGGCACAGGCTCCGACGGCAATCACGATTTTAGGAGCGGGCGTCGCGACGTACACCTTCTTCAACGCCAGCTTCATGTTCTCGGTAACGGGACCGGTGATGATCAGGCCGTCGGCGTGGCGGGGCGAGGCGACGACGTGGATTCCGAAGCGTCCGAGGTCAAAGCCGATTGTGTTGAGCACATTGATGTCGGCTTCACAGGCATTGCAGCCTCCGGCACTCACCTGCCGCAGATTCAGTGACCGACCGAACATTCCGCGAATCTTCTCATTCAACGTTTGTCCAAGTCGTGTGGCGGTCCCGTCCAGCACGAGATTTTCCCGCGAGTTGACCGCCATGCGGAATTCACCGGAATAGCTCAGGGCACCTTCCGGGCAGGCGTCCATGCAGTCGGTGCAGAACAGACAGCGTCCCAGATCGAGCTTCATCGACTGACTGTCGAATTCGATCGCACTCGTTGGGCACGCCTCAGCGCAGGTGCGGCAGCTCTCGGGGCATTTTTCCGATTGGAGCACCGGCAGTCCTCGATATCGCTCGGGCAGCGTCGGCGCGTCACCATCCGGCCATGCCATCGTGCGATGCCCTTGCCGCTGTCGCTCTCGCAGTATTTTCAACATGGTAAAAGCTCTCTGAATTCAGGATGCCCTGGTTTGGCGAGGTACTCGCCCCTCATTTCTCGACTCATAAATCGTGTCCGCTGTAGCTGAGGTTGAAGCTCTTGTTGTTGACCGGGAAGTCGGAGATTTCCTGGTCCCTCAACGCCATCGCCAGGCCAATCCAGTTATGGAAACTGGGATCGACAACCTTGTAGTGAGCGAACTGGCCGGCGGTGTCGGTGATCGCGACATGACAGATTTCCCCGCGCCAGCCTTCCGTGAGTGAGACCACCAGCGAGTCTGGCTGGAGTGGTCCCATCGGACGTTTCACGGGGCCTCGCGGGAGAGCCTGCAGTTGATCGAGGATGAATGGAATTGATCGTTGAATTTCCAGCCAGCGGACATAAGCCCGTGCGAAGACGTCCCCCGTCGCCCACACCGCGACCGGCAACTGGGCGAAGCGGTACATGCCGGACGGAAAATCGCGTCGAGCGTCGCGGTCAATGCCACACGCCCGCCCGGCCATGCCAACGAGTCCAAGGTCGTCGGCAAACTCACGCGGAACTTCGCCACAGTTCTCGAACCTCGCCATGACTGTTGGTGTGTTCCACAGAAGCTCGACCGCCCCGGTCACATCCCGGAAGGCGGCTTCCGTGCGTTTCGTAAGCTCGTCCGCCATGGCGTCGTCGATATCCCAACGCGTGCCACCGGGTTGTCCCAGCGAACGACCGAAACGGTTTCCGCAAATGAGAGCCGTTGCGTTTAACCAGTCGCCGCGCAGACGACCACAGAATGATGCGGTTGGTAGAAACCCGATGTCGGTTGCGAGTCCTCCCAGATCACCGGTGTGGTTGGCCAAGCGTTCGAATTCCATGGCCACACACCGGATGGCCTGAGCCCGCAACGGCGCCTCGATCCCGGCGAGGCCTTCGAGAAGCTGGCAGTACGCCATGCCGTGGCCCAGGGTGGTGTCGCCTGCCAGCGTTTCGATCGAATGCAGCGAGCGTTTGTCCGGACCGCCAATCAGCGACTGTTCAATGCCGCGGTGCTGAAAGCCAAGTTCGATTTCCAGTGAGAAGACGTTCTCACCATGACACTGAAAGCGGAAGTGCCCCGGTTCAATCACTCCGGCATGGACGGGGCCCACAGCGACTTCGTGGGCTTCGGGGCCGGTCACTTTGAAGTAGTCCGTCCCGGCAGGCTGGACGCAGGGCAGTATGGGATCATCTGACGATCGCCCCCACGCATCGCGACCTGCCACGTAGGAACGGTGTGAGCGGATCGGCTTGAGCCAGGGGTGCCCTTTGGGCACGACCCCCCACTGTTCGGCGATCTCGCGTTCGAACCAGTGCGCCTGCGAAATCTGCGGAGTCAGCGACGTATAACTGTCGCCGACGTCCGTCGCCATGAGGTGGATTTGGCCCGTCGTCTGTTGATTGGTCACCGCGTACAGTCGAACGTGCTGACCCGATTGCGGAACGCCGAACAGTGCCGACAGCCCGCTCGCGTTGTTGCACAGTTCGTCGGCGAGTTGTGTGGCGAACTTACTCTCGCTGAGCACGGGCACGTCGCGGAGTGGCACGGGCTGACAATTCGTGGTCATCACGCATTCGGCGAGTGCAGTCATGAATGAGCCATCTCTGTTTCAGGGTGGTGGAAGTGCTGGCCAGCAGCGCGGATGGTTGCGCAGAGCTGTTCGAGCCCGGCCTTCCCTTCAAGTTCGTTCCGTACTGCTTCCACCTGCAACACGGCACCCAGGCGAGCCAGCAATTGCAGGTGCTCGTGCGCCGTGGGGCTGAGCATGACAATCAGCTTGTCGACTCGTCGACCGTCTGGACCAGTGAGCGGCAGTGGCTCACTCAGATAGCACAGCCGCACGTGCGGGCCAGGGACGTCCAGAATGATCGGTCGCCTTGGGTGTGGAATCGCAATGCCATGACCAATCGCCAGACATCCAAAATCGTCCCGTTGTGCAATCAGATCGACCAGATTGTCGAGGCCCAGCGCCTCGGGAATTGGCAGACCGCTCAGTGCGGTCCGCAGGATCTGTCGTAGATCCGTGCCGCCGACGTTGTTCAGGACGCCACCACGTTCCAGAGCGTCTGCCAGACGTGTCGCTGATGGAGCCAGGTCGCCATTCGCCGCCAGATAGATGGAAGGACTGAACGGCTTTTGCCGCAATGCGGCCCATTCCAGCAGGTCGGCTCGATTGAACCGGTACTGGTCTGATACGACCATCGCCGGCAGGTCTTCTTTTCGAATCCAGAGTAGAATCTTCCGTTCAGCGACGTCGAAAATCTTCGCCACCTCGTTCAGAGTCAGCTCCATACGGCCTCCAGGAGACGCGTCAACGTCATTCAAGGTAACTGCAGAACGTGCTTCGTCCGACTGTTTCAGTCGGCACAAGGGCCGCTTTCATCGAGAACGCAGTAAATAGAGTGTGTGACTCGCCGCTTGCATGGCGAACGCAAAGTCGTTGTTCGTGCCTGGCATTTCTCAGGCATCCAGCATCTCGGATGTCTGGCGAATTTCATGCCGCAGCGATTCAAGTCAGAGGACGCGCGAAGTCGGCGGTCCGTTGAACTGGCTGCCGCCACCGGCTGTGATCTGTCAAACGCATCTGCCCGAGTAGTCTTCACAAGCGTGGATGCTCAGAGTGATGTGCAGGGAAATGCAGACGCTCACCTCATTTCAGGCAACTGGGTTCAGGCAACTTGGGCGATTGTGAATCTTATGTAACGTCAGGCAGGCTTATTGTTTCACGGGTGGTGCTTCCTGGCGTTATTGTTCGCTTATTGCCGTGGACTGATTGTGACCGAGTCGTGTGAAGTGCGGACTGGAAAGAGGTCGGCTCCCTGATTTACGACTGCTGCTGCCGGTAGTTCGGGAACTGGCATGTCAGCGGTGAGTTTGACCAGGTGGCACTCGATGTGCTAGTGACTGCCTCTGTTGAACGTCGTGGTGTCGATCGATCGTTCTCTGAAATCAGAGTCGAGGAGGAGTTGTGACCAGTCACGAACTCGTGCTCTGTGGAGCGGCCCTGTCTGCCTTGAGTGGGCTGCCGGCGCTGTTGCTGTCCGCTCGGTCGAGCATCGGACAGACGGTGGCAGCACTCTTGAATGTGCTGGGGTGCTGCGTTGGGGCAATGGGTGTCGTGACGTTCTACACGTGTGGGCCAGTGGCCCCACTCACGATGCCAGCACCGATACCAGGCATCGACGTGACCGTCGTGATGGACGGACTGTCTGCGTTCTTTCTCGTTCCAGTGCTGCTGGTCTGCGGGCTCGCGTCAATTTACGGACTTCAGTACTGGCCGCAGAAGGACGGCGTCCCCAATGCCCGACGTGTGTCTTTTTTTCTCGGCCTGATGACCGCTGCGATGGTGGTGCTGGTTGTCGCTGGCGACGGGCTGCTGTTCCTGTTTGGTTGGGAACTGATGGCGATGTCCGCGTTATTTCTGGTCGCCACGGAAGATCACATCGCTGAGACTCGCAAGGCCGCGTGGCTGTATATCGCCGCCAGTCACTTCTCCACGCTGAGTGCTTTTGGCATCTTCGCGCTGCTGTATTCGCAGACGGGATCGTTTGCCTTCTCGACGATCCCGGAGTCGACATCGACGGCGGCCGTCCTTATGGCCGTGCTGGGACTGTTCGGGTTTGGAATCAAGGCCGGGCTGATGCCGATGCACGTCTGGTTGCCCGGTGCTCATGCTGCGGCTCCCAGTCACGTGTCGGCGGTCATGTCCGGTGTCATGATCAAGATGGGCGTCTACGGCATCTTCCGCACGGCGTCTTTCTTTCCGGAGATCCCGCTGTCGTGGGGACTGATCACGCTGGCCGTCGGCACGATCTCGGCCGTGCTGGGAATTGCATTCGCCATCAGCCAGCGCGACATTAAACGCCTGCTTGCGTACAGCAGTATCGAGAACATCGGCATTATCGTGATGGGGCTCGGACTGGCTCTGATTGGCCGAGCCACTGGCCATTTCGAATGGATGATGCTGGGGATCTGCGGATCACTGCTGCACGTGTGGAATCACGCACTCTTCAAGTCGCTGCTGTTCTTTGTCGCCGGTTCTGTGATTCACAGCATGGAGACGCGTGAGCTGGACGTCATGGGCGGACTGTCCCGACGCATGCCTCTGACCGCAACCTGTTTCGTCGTCGGCGCGGTCGCAATCTGTGGGTTGCCGCCACTGAACGGCTTTGTGTCCGAACTGATGATTTACGTGGGACTGTTTCGAACGATTCATGCTGACACGACGTCGCTCGCCCCAGCTGCTGCGTTTGCCGCGCCGGCACTGGCTCTGGTCGGAGCCCTCGCCGCAGCGTGCTTTGTAAAGGTGTATGGCATCGTCTTCCTGGGCGCGGCCCGCAGTGAACAGGCAGCGCACGCTCACGAATCCGGTTTCGCGATGACCTCGCCAATGCTGGTACTGGCCGCGAGCTGTGTGGTGATCGGAGTCGCTCCCGTTCTGCTGGCGCCACTACTGAATCAGGCGGCGATGACGTGGGCCGCTGCCGATGCCAGCGCGATGGGGGACGCCGCGCCGCTGCAACTGGTGAACTATGCACCGCTGGTGCCGATCAGCATCATCGCCGCAATTCTGATCGGATTGTTGACCGTCGGCACGATCGTACTGCTGCGACGAGTCCGCCTTGCGCCGTCGGGGCCAACCTGGGACTGCGGATACGCGGCGCCGTCGGCGAGAATGCAGTATTCGTCGTCATCGTTCGCGCAGTGGATCGTCGATCTGTTCGCGTGGGCGCTGCGTCCGGTCAGGCATCTCCCAAAGATCGACACGCTGTTTCCGGCAGACACGCCATTCGAAAGTCATGTCGACGACACCGTTCTGGAGCAAGGATTGAACCCGTTGACTCGTTGTCTGACCTGGTTGTTTGGGTTGTCCAGATTTCTCCAGCAAGGCAGTCTGCAAGCTTACCTTCTATACATTCTTATCGTCGTGGTAGGGCTAATGTTATGGCGCCCCACCGGTTGATTGTGAAAACAAAAATGACTCGCACACGAAAAGTGATTTCCTGCCAGACGGAGCGATTTGATGACTCACTCCTTTTCGATCCACAGTCTGCTGCACATCGTGGTGATTCTGTTTTTTCCTCCATTACTGCTGGGGGTGATTAATCGGACCAAGGCGAAATTTGCTGGGCGGCAGGGGCAGCCGATTCTGCAGACGTATTACGACCTCGCCAAACTGCTGCGCAAGGATTCGGTGTTCAGCGAAACCACCACGTGGGTCTTTCGTTTCGGCCCGGTCGTCGGTCTGGTCACCGCGTTGATTGCGGCGCTGATCGTGCCCATGGGACACGCGAGTGCACCGCTGTCGTTTACCGGCGACGTGATTCTGTTTGCTTACGTGCTGGCACTTGGTCGCTTCTTCACCATGGCCGCCGCTCTGGATACCGGGTCGGCGTTCGAAGGCATGGGAGCGGCACGTGAAGCCACGTTTGCGTGTCTGGCCGAGCCCGTGCTGTTTCTGGGGCTGCTGGTTCTGTCTCGGATCAGTGGTTCGCTGCAGATGACAGGCCTGCTCGGTGAAGCGGTGGCGATCGGCTGGACAGCGTCGGCTGCTCCGTTGCTGTTGATTGTGGCCAGCTGGTTTGTGGTATTGCTCGTCGAAAACTGCCGCATCCCTTTTGACGATCCCAATACGCATCTCGAACTCACCATGATTCACGAAGTGATGGTTCTGGATCACAGCGGGCCCGCCCTGGGGGCCATCGTCTATGGGGCCGCACTGAAGCTGTTTGTCTTTTCCGGAATGATTGTGAATCTGGTTCTGCCCTTCGGGACGGGGATCGCGCTGTTTGACTGGGTCTTATTTCTGGCAGGGACGCTGCTCGTCGCCGTGGTCGTGGGGACGGCTGAGTCAGTCATGGCTCGCCTGAAGCTGGTGGAAATTCCGAAGTTGCTGATCGGAGCTGGTGTGGTATCGCTGTTCGCAGTGATTCTGTTACTTAGTAACCCGGGTGGGACATGATCCAGACGGGCTTAATTTCCGGTACAGCGACTGACTGATAGATTCTGGCCGATCAGTTTCTGGCCGTGTGGGCAGTGAGCAGGAGCAGCGTGATGAGTGAGCTTTTACTTGATCCGGGACTGATCATTGCACTGCTGATGAACTTCTACATTCTGACGGTCACCAGTCTGAAGCAGATGATTTATGCCGTGTCATTTCAGGGGGTGTTACTTGGGTTTCTGTACCCGATTGCTCATACCGCCGTCCCGCCTGGCGGAGAAGCTGACCCGCTCGATGTTCTGGTCGCACTGCGACTGATTGGGCTGACGGCAGGCATTGTGATCATCAAAGGCTGGGTCATTCCCACGTTTCTGTTTAAAGCCATGCGGTCGGCCGATGTTCGATCACGCGTTACGTCAACAATTGGCATCGTGCCGCCTTTATTGCTGGGGGGTGTGGGAACCGCGGCCGCTGTCGTCTTCAGTCAGTCGCTACCACTTGCAGCGACACACGTCAGCCATCTGCCTGTGCCCGCGGCACTCGCGACAGTCCTGTGCGGCTTCCTGCTGCTGATCACTCGCCGCGAAGCGCTTGGTCAGGTGCTGGGTTACATCGTCCTGGAGAATGGCATTTTTGTGTTCGGCCTGTTGTTGATTAAGGCGGTGCCGATCATGGTTGAACTGGGTATCGTGCTGGACCTGTTTGTTGGAGTGTTCGTGATGGGCATCATCTTTAATCACGTAAGCCGGATGTTTCCTGAAGCCAGCATCGAGCACCTGTCGAGTCTGAAGGATCTGCGGTAATGATGGTTCTGCTTGTTGCCATACCACTGGTGGCGGGGATCGGGGCATTTCTGATCCCCTGGAACTGGTTACGTCCATGGTTGCTGCCGCTGACCGGAGCCGTACACCTTGGGCTGGTGGCGAGAATTCTGCCGGAAGGCGATCAATGGATGTTCGATCGCTGGCTGGCGATTGATCCACTCAGTCGGCTGTTTGTGGGCTTTATCAGTCTGCTGTTCTTTCTGTTGTCACTGTATGCACCCGCGTATTTGAGCGCGCGCATCAGTCGTGATAATCGTGTTCTATGCGGGTGTTTGTTGCTGACTCTGGCCATGATGTCACTGGTGACGCTGTCGCATCATCTGGGATTAATGTGGATTGCCATGGAAGCGACCACGCTGGCAACCGCTCCCTGCGTCTACTTCAACCACAACCCGAGATCACTCGAAGCCACCTGGAAGTATTTGATGATCGGCTCGGTGGGTATCGCCCTGGCGTTGCTGGGTTCATTCTTTCTGGCGTACTCGATGATCTATGCCGGTTCAGAATCGACATTGCTGTTTGACGACCTGGTGGAACACTCACGCGAACTTTCTCTGCCTTGGCTGCGTGCGGCTTTTGTGCTGTTGCTGGTGGGGTATGGCACCAAGATGGGACTGTCGCCCATGCACACCTGGAAGCCCGATGCGTACGGCGAAGCACCGGGAATTGTAGGAGCCTTGCTGGCGGGCGGTCTTACCAGTTGCGCGTTTCTGTGTGTGTTGCGGTTCCATCACATTGCGCATATTGCTCAGGACGACGACTACTCACATCGTCTCATGGTGTTCATGGGCTTATTGTCGATGGGGACGGCTGCGGTGTTCATGTCCCGACAGCGGGACATCAAACGCATTCTGGCGTACTCCAGTGTTGAGCACATGGGCATGCTGGCGTTTGGAATGGGAATTGGTGGCCTGGCCGCTGCGGGGGCTCTTCTGCACGTGGTCCACAACGGTCTGTGCAAGGCGATTCTGTTTCTGGCGGTCGGAAATATCCACCGCGCTTATGGCAGTAAAACCACGGATCATGTGCAGGGCGTTCTACAGCGACTTCCCTGGAGCGGCTGGCTCATGGTGATCGGGTTCTTCGCCATTACGGGGTCGCCACTGTTCGGTCCGTTTGTAAGTGAGTACCAGATTCTCAGCGGAACGTTCAGCACGGGGCACACGACTGCCGGTGTGCTGTTTCTCATTCTTCTGTTGCTCGTGTTCTTCGGTATGGGGCACACCCTGCTGGGTTGTGCGCTGGGACCGGCACCGGATCGAAATCTCCCCACTGAGAACGCCGCTGATGATGGTCAACAGGCCTTGCCGCTGACTTCGCGAGTCCGACAGTTCGACGACCATCCAGGGATGGTTGCACCCATCGTGTTATGTCTGATACTGACCGTGTGGCTGGGGATCCACACGCCGGAATTTCTACAGCACTGTGTAGACGACGCTCTGCGATTCCTCCAGCGGACACCGAATTCATAGCGAACGTCAATGCTGGCAAACAGTCAAGGAGAAGTCTCCGTCGCCGCTTTGCATTCTCCTGCGGGATGGAAAAGGTCCGTTTTGACGCTGTTGCTGGAGAACAGGAGAGCTCTTCCCGAATGAAGTGTCTCGTTTTTCTGGGGATCGTCATCGTTGCTGTCTGTGTCGGAATCGGTGTCTGGACCCTCGCGAACAGGAGACTCCATCAGGAGCTCAAGCACCGGTTCAGGCAGCATCGAGCATGATCCTTCGATCAAACGCCACGAACGCCAGAATATGAAAACGCCACGAACGCCAGAATATGAAAATGTCGCGACGGCCGGTGTTGATCCCACTCTTTGCACTTCGATGTCAAGTCGAAGACATCTCTCCCCACGGCAGCGAATTCAACACTCTCCGATGGCATTGCTGATCATCGGGAAAGAAGGTCGCTGGCGCGATTCAAAAGTTGTCCCGCCTGCGGTTGTCGTTCAGTAGAGATGTGACCAGCAGTTTTTCCAGGAGTTGCCAGTTCGCGCATAAAAAAGCTCCTCGCCAGAATGGACTGACGAGGAGCGTCAAAACCAGGAGTCAACGATCTGCAGTTTTGAAGGAGGCAGTTCAGCTTGAGTGTCTTCGGTTCAGACTGTAGCGCCTTGTCTTTGCCGAAGACAGGCTCGACTGGTATCACAGATCGCTGCCGTGCTGTGGTACCGAGCCGAGTCAGTTCACGAAGTCAGACTATCGACGAGGGAAGATGCTGCGAAACGCAGCGGCTTCCGGTGGTGCCGGAGCGACGGGAGCCGAAACGGGTGGAGCAACGCTCGGAGTGGCACAGGCTGGTTTGCAACCAGCTCCGCCACAAGCGTCACTGCTGCAGGTTTCCCAGACACAGACGCACTTTTCGCCGATCTTCTTTGAAGACTTTTTCGGCGATTTGACACATTTGCTGGTGGCGCAGTTGCTCATGCCCAGGGCGGCGCGAAGGCCCGACAGCAGGCCACCGGATTCGCAGCCGTTACCGCAACCAGCTCCACAACGACCGGCGGGCGTGCATGCTCCACCAGAGGTGCAGCTGGCTCCGCAGTTGCCATTGCACTTTCCAGCGGCTCCGCAGTGGCTTCCGCAAACGCAGTCGCAGGGACTGGGTTCCCACGGGAAGCGGGTCGGAGGAATGCAGATTGTTTTCGTTTCAATGTTGTAACAGGTCTTCTTGATGTCGACCTTTTTCACAACAGGTCTGCAGCCGGGAAGACAATTCCGGTCCGGGCTGCAACCCGCTGGCTTGCAGCCGCCATCAAAGGCCGATGCAGCCGCTGTCAGCGACAGCAGAACCGTCGCTAACGTCATGAGAGTTCGCATGATCGATGCTCCATCAAATGGAGGTTTTGTTGTTGGGGAAATCGCCGGAGTTACCATTGTGGCAACTCCGACGCAATTTCTGACAGACTTAGAGGCTGACAGACAAATTTACGCGTGACGTGCACGCATCATTCGGTGTCGTTTCAGATTCTTTTGGGTTGTGGCGAACCAGCCACGCTGGGGGCTGGCCTAGAAGAACACCATCAGACGCGTTCCAAGGATGTCGTACTCGCCCGAAGAGTTGGCCACTACGCCGCCACGAGTGCTGTTGTCGATGCGACCGTGGATGTAGTTGAACTGAACGCGAGTAGTTGGGTTCCACCACCAGTTCAGTCCAAGGGTCACACTTTCGCCGATGCCGCCCAGAATCACGTCGTCATTGAAGTCTGCGTACGAATACCGCACGGCAGCTTGCCAGGCACCCCAGCCAGCTTCGGTGCAGTCATCACAGGTATCCACCATCCAGAAGTTCTGGAACGGTTTGACTTTCCCCAGTGTTCCTGTCTTCCGGTCCCACGGAATGTGTTCACCCGTGAAAAAGTAGGAAGCGTAACCGTAACCGCCCCAGAAGTTGGCGGTGGATGCGCTGCTTCGGTCGACCGCCACTCCCATGACCTCGCTCACCAGCTGCAGAGGGCCGGCATTAAAGACTCCCTCACCACCGATCAGGTAGTAATTTGAAGCGCCCGCGATTGCTCCGGTATCCAGCCATTTGTTCGAGGAACGCGCTTCCGGACGTGCTTGAAGTCTGGCTGTGTTGGCTTCAGGACCACCGTTGCCGTCCGGCCTGCCATAGGCCGCGGCTACCGCCCAGTGACCGTAACTGCGACCGTCAGAACACTCATCGTAGTACCAGGTATTCGCCAGGCGACCGGCGACTTCAAGTTGATACGAATCGCTGATGTAGCTACCGGATGATTGTGTGTTCTTTCGATTGAAGACGCCATAACGCCAGTTCCACGCTTGGTCGTCGCTGATATTGTAAGCTTGGATACCAATCCGACGAGTGTCCTGCTGAGTAGCATCTGCAATGTAGGGACGTTCAATGAAGACGTTGGAGTTGCTGCTGTTCAACTGGTCGAGACTGTAGGGTCGCTTCTGGTTTCCGACCAGAACTGTGCCGAAACCAGGCAGGTCCTTCATCCCGATATAAACGTCTCGATACTCTGGACCGTTTGGATTCGCAAATTCCATTTCGATTTTGTATTCGACGTTGTCTTTGATGTCGCCTTTAACGCCGATTCGAACTCGACGGAAGGCGAAGCGATCCTGCGGGTTGGTGCCTTCCAGCGTATTCACGCCAGCTGAGTCGCCCGGAAAGGCCCAGTGATCCAGATGGATTCGACCGAACACCGTCATGTTCGAGTTTGATGAGCCGTCTGAGGCTCGTTCGCTGATGGACTTCTCCATGTCGACCCAGTTGTTCTCAAGCGTCGACAGTCGCTTCAGGATCGGGTCATCTTCGTCCGCCAGCGACGAACTGGATGCTCTTCGATAGACAGGCTGATTGCCTGCGGCGATAGACGCTGGAATGTCGAATTCGGCAGGCACCAGGGGAGCCTTCGCCGTTTCCAGTTCTTGAATCTTCTTTTCTGCCGCTTCGAGGCGTTGGATGAGGGCACTGAGATCCTCGGATGAAACACTGACGTCTTCGGCCAGAGCAAATCCTGCGGTTCCCAGACCGACGGCCGTCGCCAGCGCGGCGGATGCCAGTCGTTTAAAGAGCATAGGTGACGTTCCTTCTGAATGAGCGCAGTTGCGCGGTCCTCGCGGTCCTGCTGCTGGACCGCTCTTTAACACCGTTGGCTGTAGAATCGTCACGATCGACTGCTCTGGAATGTTAAGAATGTGTTTACTTAACAGAGCGTTAATACTGCTTCGTGCTGGTGTTCCGGATGTTCCGGATGTTCCGGTTATTCGGTCGGGAATTGTTCGCAGGATCGACAGGCGCGACGCAAATTCTCGGAAAATAAAGATGCCGTGCGAAATTCATTGGCTGGTTGAGTTTGCCGATCAGGTCAATGTTGACGGTCATAGCGGATTTGCGACGCGACTGAGTGATCGAGCCAGATGGCTCATTCGGTCGAGATCTTACAGTCCGCTTTGACCATGCAATCTGGCCTTGAACAAAGCCGATACAAAGTGACCGCGCTGCCTGGCCAGCGCTGAAAGCGAGTGCGGGCGGAAGTCCCGTTCGGAATCGCAGGACGTCTGCAGCGATCTCTCTGCGCTGAGAGTCGCGCGTTAAGGCGATTCTCAGGAGATTGGAGACGGTGTTAAAACTTTCCGTCGCGGACTTCAAAACCGGTCGGTTTGCCGAGGCTCAAGCCGCCGCGAGTCACCCAGTCGACGACGCTGTCGAGCATCTGCGTGACGTTCACTGAGGGCTGACCGTAACGCCTGTGAGAGAGTTGGGCGTTGTTCAGCAGGGCGGTTGTCGATTCTGTTCCAACGAATTCAACGGGGCGATTCAAACGTTCGGCCAGTTGTTCGCTGATGACGCGGACGCTGAGAATCTCAGGACCAGTCACGTTGATGACGAATGGCGGGCTGTCGCAGTCGACCAGGCTGGACAGAGCGTGAGCATTGGCATCGCCCTGCCAGATAACGTTGAATGCTCCCATCGTCAGGTCGATCGGCTTCCGGTTTCTGATTCTGGTGGCCAGGTCGACGAGCACTCCGTACCGCAACTCGCAGGCGTAGTTCAGCCGGATCATCGACATCGGCGTTCCGTGAGTTCGGCTGAAATATTCGAAGACTCTTTCGCGTCCGAGACAGCTCATTGCGTATTCGCCTGCGGGGTTCAGCGGGTCCGACTCGACCGATCCGCCACCGGTGACTGGTACCAGTCCGTAAATGTTGCCGGTTGAAAAGACGGCAATTCGGCTGTCCCGGTATTGGTTCGCGATGATCGACGGGACAACCGCATTCATCGCCCAGGTCAGTGCCTCGTTGTCCGTCGATCCGAACTTCATACCAGCCATGAAGACGACGTTCGGCGCGTTCGGAAGTTCGGCAACGGCTTTCTGATCAAGCAGGTCGGCTCGGATTGTCTCAATTCCCCAGGCATTAAGTTTTTTTTGCTCTTCGGGGTTCGAAAAGCGAGCGACACCGATCACGCGTCGATCAACTTCGGCTTGGTCCGATGCTCGCTTCGCCATGCGAGCGAGTGTCGGTCCCATTTTTCCGGCGACGCCCAGCACGAGAATGTCGCCATCGAGCCGCGCCAGCGACTCGACCAGCGAGGCTGGCGGCAGACTTAACGCGTCGTCGAGTTGCTCGACCGATTCGATATTCATTGAGAGTCCGGCGAGTTACTTTGCATTTTTGAACGCAAAGCTCGCAGAGGTGACAAACGCTGAGGCTACAAGAGACTTCGCCATTTCTCTGCGAGTCCTTTGCGAACTCTGCGTTCACTTTTCGCGACGGCCTTACGACAGGACGTCTTTCGCAACGTGGCCGGCGACGTCGGTCAGTCGGAAATCTCGACCTGCATAACGATAGGTCAGCCGCTCATGTTCAAGCCCCAGCAGATGCAGCATCGTGGCGTGCAGGTCATGAATATGCATCTTGTTTTCTGTCGCGTAGTAGCCGTATTCGTCGGTCGCTCCGTAGGCGTATCCGCCTTTCACGCCGGCACCGGCCATCCACATGGTGAAGCCGTGCGGGTTGTGGTCTCGACCGTCCGTGCCTTGCGCTGTGGGCGTACGACCAAACTCGCCGCCCCATAGAACCAGCGTGTCTTTCAACAGGTCTCGATCTTTCAGGTCCTGCAGAAAACCGGCGATGGGCTTGTCGACTTCAGAAGCGTTCTTCGAGTGTCCCTGGTAAAGATTGCCGTGCTGATCCCACTGCACCTCGCTGTCGCTGTGCGTAACCTGGACGAATCGCACACCTCGTTCCAGAAATCTTCGAGCCAGCAGACATTGCCGACCGAAGTCCTGAGTTACAGGGTCGTCGATGCCGTACTGCTTTTGCGTGGCTTCAGTTTCTCCGGACAGATTCTGAGCATCCGGCATGGTCGACTGCATACGGTACGCCAGCTCGAACGAGTTCAGTCGACCCTCGAGAGCCTGGTCACTGCCCGTTGCCTGAAGATGTTCGCGATTCATTGCGTCGATCAGGTCGAGTTGTTTCCGCTGCTGCGCTGCAGTCAGTCGGGAGTTGTGAATGTGTTTCACCTGGGCAGCAGATGACGCCAGGCTGGCATTGCCAATGGGCGTGCCCTGGCAGTGAGCCGGCAGAAACGCGGAGCCCCAGTTGTTGACTCCGCCGTGAGCAAGCGTCGGACAGATCGTCACAAACGCCGGCAGATTCTGGTTCTCGGTTCCCAGGCCGTAGACCACCCACGAGCCCATGCTCGGACGTACGAACTGATCCGACCCGGTGTGCAGCTTCAGCAGCGCGCCGCCGTGCGCGGGATTCGTTCCGTGAACCGAACGCAGGATGCAGAGGTCGTCAACGTGCCGGGCGACGTTTGGAAACAGAGCACTCACCGGCAGGCCGCTCTCGCCGTGCTGCTGGAACTTCCAGGGAGACCGCAGCAGGTTGCCCTGTTTGGCGAACGTCACTCGCGGCAGATCAAACGGTAGTGGTTTTCCGTTGTCACGATCGAGCATTGGTTTTGGATCGAACGTGTCGACGTGCGATGGTCCTCCTTTCATAAACAGGAAGACAATCCGTTTGGCTCGAGCTGGCAGGTGCGGCTGCCTGGGGGCCAGCGGACCGGTTATCGTTGCCGTTTCTTTCGCGCGGGCGCTCCCATCGCCAGCTTGCTCAGCGGTCGCGTCCCGAGCGAGCATCGCACTGAAGGCGAGGTGCCCGAAGCCGACCGCAGCCGTCTTGAGCAGGTGACGTCTGGTTGGCAGGAATAATTCATCATTCACGTGCAGGTCGGACATAATTACCTCAGGTAGATGAACTCGTTGCTGGCAAACAGGCTCTGGCAGAACATCGACCAGGCCAGCCGTTCCGCTTCTGCGTCGACGTTTGCCGCATCGGTCAATGCGGAAGTGGTCAGATCAGAGACGAAGGCCAGCGCTCGGTGGGATTCTACTTCCGAGGGCTGTCGGCCGAGTGTTCTCTCATACGCATACGCGATTCGACCTGCCTGATCCTGAGTCCTGTTGATCAGCATTGTTGCAAATTTGTCGGCGGAATCCATGACCAGTCCGGCGTTCATCAGCAGTAGAGCCTGGGGCGCGACGACTGTCGCGTTGCGACTCCCGGTCGGCATCGTCGGATCCGGAAAATCGAACTGGCTGAACAGCGTGTAAACGTTATTTCGAATCACTGGCAGATAAAGCGAGCGCCGCAGGCTGTCGTACTTTGTGTGATCGACAGAGGTGTGATTAAAGACGAACTGTCGATTCCGCAGCGGGATTGTTTTGCCACCGAGTTCAGTATTCAGTCGTCCGGAAACAGCCAGAATGGAATCGCGAATCTGCTCGGCTTCGAGTCGTTGCAGCCGGAACTTCCACAGCAGTCGGTTTTCCGGATCCCCTTCAGCCAGATTCGCGTCGGGATGCGACGATGCCATTTGATAAACACTCGACGACAGAATCAGTCGGTGCAGTTCCTTGGTTGACCAGCCGCCTTCCATGAATCGCCGAGCCAGCCAGTCAAGCAATTCGGGGTGCGACGGTCGGTCGCCGAGACGTCCGAAGTTTTCGGTTGACGCGACAATTCCGGCACCAAAATGCCAGCGCCAGATTCGGTTCACATAAACGCGAGCGGTCAGTGGGTGCTGCGTACTGGCCATCCAGCGGGCCAGTTCGAGACGACCGCTTTGATTGCGAGGCAGCACCGGTCGCACGTTTGAAGTTCGCATGACTTCAGGAAACTCGCGAGCGACGAGTTCACCAAAGTTGCGATGACTGCCTCGAATATGAATCGGCAGGCTCGTCAAAACGGTGCCGTCACTGACCCCCATCGCAGACGGAGCGTCCGGCGCGCTGCTTTCGGCCAGTCGCGCTGCTTCCATCAGGCGGTAATACTCGGCGAGTGTCTTCTCATCAAAAGCGAACTCTGGTTTTGGCGGTACAGCGAGGAATCCGGACAGGTCGTACAGCGCGGCGCGCGCTGGCTCCAGAACTTCGTCGTCAAGCGTTTTGGCCGTGGGATCCTTCTTTTTCAGCTCTGCGAACGCCGACTCCGCCTGTGCGAACAAGGGGCGATAATGGGCTTCAATTTCTGCATGGGGTGATTCTCCGGATGCAGCGGCGGCAGTGTTCAGTTCATGCCATTTCGCGAACACTGGATCGTCTGCGTGGTACTGCAGGTGAAGTCGACATTGGTGCAGAATCCGTGGATGCAACCCCAGTGGTTCAGCAATCGCCGCCACGTCCCTGAGCGACGCGCTCGGTGCGAAATCTGCGGCCGCCATGAGATACTCGGTGGCGTGAGTACGAGCTTCATCGCGCACCTTCGTGGTGGCTTTACTCTTGAACGATGATGCGGCGCTGTTCAATTTCGCCAGCTCGGCATCGATCTTCTTCAGCTCGGCCAGTTCTTCTTCAGTCGCGTAAGAATACTCGTGCCAGTGTTTGATCACGCCAGTCCGAGTGTCGCCGAACGTGCTGGTGCTTTTGAAGATGGCTGCCAGCGCGTAGTAATCGGTTTGCTTGAGTGGGTCGAACTTGTGATCGTGACAGCGCACACAGCCAAACGTCATGCCCAGAAATGCTTTTCCGACGGTATCGAGTTGCTCGTCGATCGTGTCCATGAAGAGCTTCTCTTTGTCCGGCTCCGCCAGCACTTTTGCACCGAGTACCAGGAATCCCGTCGCTGTTTGTGTTTCGCGATTCGCTCCAGGAACGAGGTCGCCAGCGAGCTGCTCGATCAGAAAGCGGTCAAAAGGTTTGTCATTGTTGAAGGCGTCGACCACGTAATCGCGATACCGCCACGCATTGCCGAATGCGAGGTTCTCATCCAGCCCGTTGGAATCGGCATAGCGTACGACGTCCAGCCAGTGGCGACCCCAACGGACTCCGTACTGAGGTGACTCCAGCAGTCGCTCGACCACTTTGTCGAACGCGTCCGAAGACTCGTCGGCGAGAAACGCGGCGACCTCTTCCGGAGTTGGTGGCAGACCGATCAGATCAAACGTGACGCGCCGCAACAGCGTTCGTTTGTCAGCGCGGCTCGCCGGCTGAATATTCCGATCTTCAAGTTTCGCCAGCACGAAGGCATCGATTGGAGTCTGAACCCAGTCTGTGTTCTGAACACTTGGCACTGCCGGATCGGCCACCGGTTTGAACGACCAGAAATTACGACCGTCTTCGATCGTCATTCCCGTTGGTCGAGCACTGCCTTCCTGGATTTCAGTGCGGGAATCCGGAACTCCCAGCCGCACCCATTTTTCGAAAATTGCGATCTCCGCTTCCGACAATCGCCCTTTCGGTGGCATCTGCAGATCGCGGTTCTGATAACGGACGGCCTCAATCAACAGACTTTTGTCGGGATCTCCGGCGACAACGACGGCTCCGCTGTCCCCTCCTTTAAGCACACCTGCCTGCGAATCAAGATTCAACCCGCCGTCCACATCATCCTTCGCGTGACACTCGTAACAGTGTTTGACGAGCAGCGGTCTCACGTCCTTCTCAAAGAACTCCAGCCCCGCAGCAGCAGTCGGCTCACCTTTCGTAGAGTCATCAGCCTCGACGGCTGTGCTTCCAGAAAAGATGCCGAGGCACACAAAGAACGCACCGGCCAGCACTCGCTGCGCCACGGCAAACTGCTGGCCCGGCAGATTCGTTACGTTCGTTTCCGACCTACGCGTCATAAAACTTTCCTCGACTGTTGCCTGTACTTTGCCAGAATTCGACGGGTCGTGGATCATGAACTTGTTGCCGACAGCCTGTTGTTAATCACGGAACAACAGATGCTTTCGTGTGCTACTGGCTCTGCCAGAGCAATCCTCGTACCGCCACTGAATTCACCCAGCGCTGGCAGAGTCAGTGGCACACATTCTTGACAGTCTGCGAAGTCGTACCGAGCACGCCGACGCCCGTGTCCAGTTCTTCCCCGGCATTATGCACAATCCAGCGAGACGACACGACCTCAAGGCGACAACTGGCTGACTTACCGGCCGCCGAAGGAATGCGTTCAGAATAAGTTCCCGTTACCATTACGAAGCGCCAGCGAGTGATACCTGAGAATTCACTCCCTGGCGCGTCGTGCTGGTATGAAATCGGGAAGTTGTTTCCGGCATGTTGCTAAGCAATGATTTTTCTGATCGGGTCGACATGTTCGACTCCGACCAGTCGCTGGTCGAGGCCATCGTAGAAGTAGGACAGCTTGTTTGGATCGAAGCCGAGCTGATTCAGAATGGTGGCGTGCAGATTTCTGACGTGGAAGCGGTCTTCGACGGCGCGGCTGCCCAGTTCGTCAGTCGTGCCGACGCTGGTGCCGCCTTTGATGCCGCCGCCGGCCATCCACATCGTGAAACCGTAACTGTTGTGGTCTCGACCGGTGCCTTTGGCGTATTCCGCCGTGGGCTGCCGACCGAATTCTCCCCCCCAGACGATCAGCGTGTTCTGCAGCATGCCTCGTTGTTTCAGGTCTTTCAGCAGGCCCGCGATTGGCTTGTCGGTCTCTGCCGCGTGCAGGTTGTGATTGGCCTGAAGATCGCCGTGAGCGTCCCAGTTGGCATCGTTGTGGTTACCGCCCGAGTAAATCTGCACAAAGCGGACACCGCGTTCAACAAGTCTTCGAGCCAGCAGACACTGCCTTCCGAACGTGCCCGACTTCTCGCCATTCAGCCCGTACATTTCCTGCGTGGCGGCGGTTTCCTGGGCAATGTCAGTCGCTTCCGGAGCGGCAGTCTGCATCCGGAATGCCAGTTCGTAGTTGGCGATCCGTGCGGCCAGGTCCGAGTTATCGTGACGCGACTGCTGATGTTCCCGGTTGTACTGATCCAGCGTCGCCAGCAGTTTCATCTGAGTCTCGCGGCTCATGCCTTGCGGCGGAGCCAGGTTCAAGATAGGCGTTCCCTGCGAACGCATGATCGTTGCCTGATAACTGGCCGGCATGTAACCGCAGCTCCAGTTCTTGGCACCCGAGATCGGGCCGCCGCGAGGATCGAGCATCACCACAAAGCCGGGCAGATTCTGGTTCTCGCTGCCGAGACCGTAAGTGGTCCATGAACCCAGGCACGGACTTCCGCTGAGAATCTTTCCGCTGTTCATCATCAGCATGGCCGAACCGTGGATCGGCGAGTCCGCGGTCATCGAATGAATGAACGCGATGTCGTCGACCATTTCGGCTTTATGAGGGAACAGATCGGAAACCCACTTGCCGCACTCGCCGTACTGTTTGAAGTCCCAGCGAGGCTCGACGATCCGTCCCTGATTGCGATGTCCGCCTCGTCCGAAGGTTTTGACTTCGATGGTTTTGTTATCCATCCCCTTCATTTTTGGCTTGTAATCGAACGTGTCGATATGACTTGGTCCTCCGTACATATAGAGGAAGATTACGGACGTCGCTTTGGGATCGAAGTGCGGCTTTTTGGGAGCCAGCGGGTTCGTCCAGGCGGTTTGACCGTCAGCGGCGACGGACTGTTTGTCGAGAAAACCGTCTTCACTGAGAAGACCGGCGAGCGCTGTGCCTGTGAAGCCCGCTCCGGTCTGCCAGAGAAACTCGCGCCGAGTGCGGCCGCAGAAATTTGATTCAGCCATAGTGTCACCTCGCGTAACGATAAACTCATGTTGTGAGTACCAGTCTGTTTCGGGGTAGAAACAGAAACCGGATCGATCTCAATCGAGATAGAGGAACTCGTTCAGGTTGTACAAAGCCAGGCAGTAGTAATTGAGAGCGTGGTCGGCGGGAACGCCGTCTTTCTTCAGCGATTCGATCAACTCCACACCGCGGTCGACTTCCTGTCGGGTGGGACGTCTTTGAGTGATCCGCGACAGGCCGAGTTCCACCTGTTTTGTGGTATCGTCTCCGACCTGTTTTCTGAGGAACTCCGCGAAAACGGTGGCCTGTCGATTCATGAACTCGCTGTTCAACAGACTAAGGGCCTGCGTCGGCTGCGTCGTGACAAATCGCACGGGACAGGTCGAGTCGACGTCAGCGAAGTCAAAGTCCGCCATCAGCGGCTCAACGAGCGATCGCTTAATGAAAATGTAAACCGCGCGTCGAGCCTGTTCTTCGACCGACGAGTTGCCCCATCCGGCACCAGGTCGCGACTGGCCCGCAAGCACTTCCTGCGGAATGATCGGGTAGACACTCGGACCGCCCATTTTGAGATTCAAACTCCCGTTGGCCGCATGAACCGAGTCTCTCAACTCTTCGGATGAAAGACGCCTCATGTTGAAACGCCAGTAAAGGTTGTTGGCCGGGTCAGCGGCGAGTTCCTTATCGCTGGCCTGCGAACTCAGCTGGTACGTGCTGGAAAGCATGATGAGCTTGTGCATTGACTTCAGTTTCCAGCCGTCCTGCATGAAGCGGGTCGCCAGCCAGTCAAGCAGTTCCGGATGAGTCGGTTTGTCGCCGATATTCCCAAAGTTGTTGCTCGAACCAACGATGCCTCGTCCGAAGTGGTGCTGCCAGATGCGGTTCACCATGACGCGAGCGGTCAACGGATTGTCTTCACTGGCGATCCAGTTCGCGAGTGCCGTGCGACGGCCGCTGGATTTGCCAGACGCGGGCGTTTTGATCACCGGTTGAGGCGGCGAGAGAACGGACGGGAACGCGGGTTCGACCTTTTCGCCTTCCACGTTGGCGTTACCTCGGACGAGGATAAACGTGTCGCGAGGAGTGGCTCCGATTTCTTTGATCATTAACGCCTGTGCCAGCTCGGCTGGACGTGAGTCTTCAATCTCTCTCTTTCGGGCGACTGCGGTTTCGTATTCTTCGACCAGCTTCTTCGCGATGCCTTTGCCGGCGTACTTACGAGCCAGATCGACTCGCACAGCGGTCGCTTTGAAATCTTCTTTCTCCGGAGGCGTCAACAGTTCGTGCAGCTTCCGCTCAACGAAATCGATCTTGCGATGGTGCTCGTCCAATTCCCGGTCGAGCTGTTTACGAAGAGCGGCTCGGTCTTCCTCGTCCATGTTGACGGCGATAGGTCCGATCGAAGCATCTTCAACGGACGGATAGCCGCGAACTCCGTAACGCTGAACTCCGTTGAAGAAGGCCAGGAAGCTGTAGTAGTCCTTCTGAGGAATTGGATCGATTTTGTGGTCGTGACAACGAGCGCAGTTCATCGTCAGGCCGAGAAACACCTGTGACGTCGTCAACAGAATATCGTCGAGGTCGTCGTACAACGCCTGTTGCTGGCTGACCGGCTCGTCGTCCCAGATGCCCAGCCGGTAGTAGCCGGTCGCGACGATCGAGTCCGGCGTGCGAGGTTCAAACTCGTCGCCAGCGAGTTGCTCTTTGATAAACTGCGTGTACGGCTTATCGGCGTTGAAACTGTTGATGACGTAATCACGATATCTCCAGGCAAACGGTTTGGAGTCGTCCCGTTCGTAGCTGTTGCTTTCAGCATAGCGAACCAGATCGAGCCAGTGTCGCCCCCAGCGTTCTCCGTACTGAGGTGACTCCAGCAGTCGGTCGATCACTTTTTCAAAGGCGCGATCAGACTTGTCATTGACGAACGCGTCAATGTCTGCGATGGACGGCGGCAGCCCGGTGAGATCGTAAGTCGCTCGGCGAATGAGTTTCTGTTTTGAGGCAGCGGAAGCCGGAGACAGGTTGGCCGCCTCAAGTTTCTGCAGAATGAAGTTGTCGATCGGATTACTGACCGACGAGGCGTTGTTCACATCCGGCACGGGAGAATTCTCAACCGGTCGAAACGCCCAGTAATTCTTCGTTTCGTCCGTGACCAGCGTTGCTGGATTTCTCTTGTGAGCTTCCGGTCGATCGAACTCCGCATCGCTCGGAATACTCGCTCCCGCTTTAACCCACTCCGTCAGGATCGCGATCTGATTATCGGGAAGCTTTCGTTTGGGCGGCATCTCGTACGATTCGTAATTGATCGCGTCGAGAAAAATGCTTTCTCCGAGAGCGTCAGGATCGATGGCCGGGCCGGATTCTCCGCCTTCCAGAAACCCTTCGCGGTTGCCGAGAAACAACCCGCCTTTCAGTTCTGATTTGGGGCCGTGACACTCGAAACAGCTTGCTTCGAGAATCGGCAGCACCTTCTCTTTGTAAAAGGCTGCCGAGTCCGCGTCAGCTGCGGATGCAACCGGTGATAAAAAGGCCGCCGTCAGGGAGAGCAGAGGCAGAGTTAAGATCGATAGTCGTGTCATCATGATCACAGCTTCTTAATGGTGAACTGGCTTCGCTGATATTGTCTTCCGAGTGATTGACGTTGCGCTCTTACTTTGTTGTTAATCGGGATTTGGTTTCCGCGCTTGGCTCAGAGGAAGAATCCTTCGTTCGGGCAAACAACCCGTCGACTCCCGGAACCAGTGAGTCGGTGAGGTATTCGATGATTCCAGCGACCGCTCCCTGACTTTTGCTGACACTGGCGCGAACAATTTCACAGTCCGCAAATGCTGGCGCAAGTGTACTCGCCGCTACTTCTGACAGCAGCTTTTCGAACAGTCCTTCGTGCAGATCGAACATGCGACCGCAGATAAAAATCTTCGACGGGTTGTAGAGGCTGATTACCGCTGAGATGGCAAAACTCAGATGAGGCAGAACCTGTTCGATTTCATCCTCGACCGACAGTTCGCCCGTTTGTGTAAGCTGTACGATCTCGTCGATGCCGACCGTTCTACCAATCCGCTGAGACACCAGCCAGGCGAGGGCGGAATCACAGGAAACGGTTTCGAGGCAACCGCGTTTCCCGCATCCGCATGCTCGTCCGTTGGAAACTCTCGGGAGGTGCCCGAGTTCACCAGCGAGTCCGCTATGTCCGGTCAGGACGCGACCGCCAGCCATCACGCCCATGCCCAGTCCGGCGCCGATGTCGAGCATCACAAAGTTGTCGATCCCTCGCGATTCTCCGTAATGATGCTGCGCGAGACAGAGCGAATGCGCTTCCTGCAGCATGACGCAATCGATACCGAGCCGCTCCGTCAGATCACGAGCCAGAGACTGGCCGTTGGTGATGGGAACGTTTGGCGAGAGAAGCCCTTTCTGCTGCCGGTAATCGATCAAGCCCGGCATGCTGATCCCCAGCCCCAGCGTCTCAATACCCAGGGGCTCAAGACCACGTCCGCCGGTCAGTTGCTCGAAACACTTGACGACCTTTGAAATGAGGCCGCGATACGTTTTCGGTGTTTCGAACTGACAGAGACTCTCAGATAGAAGCTGGCCGTCGAGTCCAGCTGATACAAGGTGGCAGTGCTGAGCGTCAATCACGACTCCGATCACCTGCGCCGTCTCCGTCGCGAGTCGAAGTTGCCGCGCCGGTCTTCCAACGCCGTCCTGCTTACTGTCAAACTCTTCAAGCAACCGCCCCCGAAGAAGCGAAGAGACCGCTTTTGAAATTGTTGGCGCGGTGACCCCCAGCTTGCGAGTCATGTCCGCTCTTGAGCACGGCCCGTGCTGTTGCAGCACGCGCACGACGGACCGCTCGTTCATCTGACGTAGCAGTCGCGGGCGGGTTTGAGACGAAGCTGGCATGGCACATTCGCGAGGATGATTCAGGTGTGGCTGAAAAATCTATCGGACAATCCGGAGTTTGTAAAGAACGTTTACAAAGATCATTCACGGGAACGCGTGAGATGGTTGGCGCGAGTCTGCTGCTGGTCGAACTCGCAGCTTTCGTGACGCGGCCTCAAGCTTAAAAGACTGACAGCGAGATCGTCCGGAACATGTCGAACAGCCATTCGGCAACGACGAAGACGATCTTGATTTCGACCGGTTGTGTACTGCCGTGACAGGCTCGGTCCATGAAACGATCGGTCGAACAAAGCAGGTTCCTGGGACTGTTGACTGACGGGCTCGTTGCGTTGCTGAATCGCGGTCGTCATTCTTCGGGTCTGCTTTATTTTGGGGACAGTTTGCCGGGCTATTGCGAAACCGTTCTGGTTCCTTCGTTGTTAACTCTTCCATCAAAAGGAAATGACATATGCGCTCTCCACGACTGGTTGTTTTCGTTGCCTCCATTTGCCTGCTGGCGGTTGGAGCTTCTGCAAAAGCGGGGCTCAACGAACTGACAGAGGCCGAGTCACGTTCGGGATGGAAGCTTCTCTTCGACGGCAAGTCGACCAAGGGTTGGCGTAACTACAAAAAGGACTCCGTCAGCGACGGCTGGAAGATCGAGGACGGTGTCCTGTCGCGAGTTGGAAAAGGGGCTGGTGATATCATCA
>JABMPE010000717.1 GCA_013203845.1 Rhodopirellula sp.
AGCTCGCCCTCAATGACTGGCAGTTGAGGCCGCCGCGCGTCCGAGTTGGGCGACAGAGCAATTCCCGACCAGAAGTCGCGATGAGAGACCAGCTCGAAGCGACTGTCGTTCGTCTCGATCGGCACGAACGGTTCGGCTTGCGGAGTGTATTCAATCGCCGTGATCAGTTTCGCGCGGCCTGCGGACGCTGCCGCTTCGACCGTGGTACCGAGTCGAGGCAGTACGTCGTATGGATCGATCGTCATGCCGGCGCGCGTCTTTGAGGAAACGCGAGCGAACACGCGTTCGACCTTCCAGGCATCCAGCCGGGCATACTCCTGATGCTCGATAAAGCTGGTGGAATCCGCGGCCTGAGCTACTGCTCGCTGGACGGCATCGAAGATCAACTTCGCGGCGGCATCACCTTCTGATGGTTCTTCCACGACGACGACGCTCGGTCGCCAGCTTCGAATCGCCGCCACCAGATTGGAGACGACCACTTCCACCAGCTTCCCTTCTGTGTGCTTCTGCCATTCAGCGGTCAGCAGATCGACGCTCGCATCAACTTCGGGCAGCGCGATTGGCAACCGCCAACCCACTCCCGCTGCCGAGCCGCCGACAGTCGTCACGGCATCGTGCATCTGACGTTCGAGACTCAGATCCGACTCGGCACTGGAATCTCGACGCGGCACAACAATCGCCACGGAGCGGAAGCCTTCGTCGCCCCCCTGCTTCGCCAGCATCCCGAACGGAATTCTTTCCGGACGAGTGTGAATGGCCAGAATCGCCGCGCGACGACGTCCCGCTCGACAGACATTCCATGAACTGCCGCCATCACTGGTACGGAGGATCGTGCCAAACGCTCCGACGGCAAAACCGACTTCTTCAGAACTGAAATTCAACGCGTGGATCGGAGCCGACTGCCCTGTCGCCTGCCGCGTCCAGTTGACTCCGGCGTCGGGCGAGTGCCACACGCAGCCACCTGGATTTCCCGTGAACCAGACCTTGTCCTTCACAGCGGCCACGGCGGAGAAGTCGACGAAGCGCGACAGTTCCGGCGGAAATAACGCGTTCAACGTTTCCCAGGAAACTCCGCCGTTTGTTGACGACAACACGGTCGCGCCGTCACCGACCGCCCACGCCGTCAGACCATCATCAGAGGTGACGGCGCGAATTCCTCGCAGACTGGACGCGTCCAGCCGTGGCGGCGCAACGTTGGTTCCGGCGACCAGCGAAATCCGTCCGCGCGGTCCAGTCACGATTCCGTCATGCAGCTCCGTAAAAGTTGCCGCGTGCCAGCCCGCTGTCCGCTGACCAGGAGCCGGCTGCCAGGTTTCCCCACCGTCCTGCGTCGTGAGCACACCCGTCGGAAAGTCGGGCGTTGCCTCACCCGCCGCCACGCCGTCATTCGGTCCGAAAAAGCGAATGTAATTCAGCGGCGGGAGAACCTGTCCGGCTCCAAGCGTGGTCCACGACTTGCCACCATCGGCCGTTTTCAGAATCACTCCGTAACCAGAGCGGGTGTAAGGGCGAGTGTCTCGACCAGCCAGCCATGCAATCTGGCTCGTCCCCACCTGCCCTTCGCCGACGCGTTTTGACAGAAAGCACACGCTGCGTAGCGAGCAATCGGCGGGAACCTGCAACAGACTCCACGATTCCCCACCGTCCGACGTCTGCCAGACCGTGCCGTGATCCCCGACGGCCCAGGCGACTTTTTTACCAAGCACCTCGACGGCGTGCAGAGCCGCGTCGTCCTTCCACGGGTGAATCTGAGCCGACTGACTGAAGGCAAATGGATCGTCTTCCCCACTCGCCGATCGCAGCAAAGCGGCGAAAACGATACACAGCGACACAGTTAAACAGGTGCGATTCATCCTTGAACTCCGATCCAGCCAGACGGCAGCCAGCACGCAGTCTAGTTACCCAGCCGAATATTCCCGAGACGAGTTCCTGAAAACCCATGGCCATCTGACTCCATCGCCCAAAGACGCAGCAGTTCGCCAGGAAACTGCTTCACCCAGCCCAAACAGGGCCGATGGATAAACAAACCACGCTCCTTACATCTTTGCGGTCCATGGCGTCTTCGCGACTTTGCGTCAGATAAACTGCAGGCAAAACGCATTCTTCTAAATCGCGTTGGCGAGCGGCGTGAGTAGGAGAGACAGAACTCGCCCGATACGATTCGCGAACTCGCTCAGACACTTGTATTGAGAATCACCATCGGAGTTTGACATGAATTCTCGACGCACCGCTTTCGGAATTTTTCTGCTGGTACTGCTTGCCGTCGTGCCGAACGCTGCCGCGGCGAAACGTCCGAACGTGGTCTTCATCCTGACCGACAATCACGGAGCGTGGACGCTGGGCTGCTACGGCAACAAAGACATTCGGACTCCCAATATCGATCGGCTGGCCGCTGGTGGCATGCTGTTCAAACGGGCGATGAGCAGCAACCCGGTCTGCTCGCCGACGAGAGCGACTTACCTGACCGGACTGATGCCTTCGCAGCACGGCCTGCATTCGTTTCTCGACGGCAAATACATGATGGGCCCCGAAGCGTACTACGCGCTGGAAGAGTTCGAGACGCTACCGGAAATTCTGCATTCGGAAGGTTACGTCTGTGGCCTGAGCGGCAAATGGCATCTGGGTGCCAACATGACTCCGCAGGACGGATTCTCGTACTGGGCAACGATGCCGCGCGGTGGTACGTCGAGCCTCTATACCGACCCGGTCATCCTTGTGTAGCGACAATTAGTTTTCCCGGCTGGCGACAATTAGAAGTTCCGGTTGATGACTGTGTTGCTTGAGCGTTGGCCGTGGTGCTGACTCAGCGACAATTAGAATTCCCGGG
>JABMPE010000718.1 GCA_013203845.1 Rhodopirellula sp.
CTGCAACAGTGGCTGTGCAACGGGCGGCTGTGCTCCAGGCATGGGCCCCACTGGTTACTACCAGGGAGCCGGCACGATCCAGACCGGTTATCCGGCACAGGGACCCGTCGCCATTTCACCATACACACAACAGCAGGTCGCGTATCCTCAGATGCTGCAGCCGACTATTGCGATGGACTCGCTGCCGACCTACCGCTGAGAAGTTCTCACGGAAAATCCCCAACCGAAAACCTGTACGGGAATGTTCTGCGTCAACCTGGCAGTGGGCGGTTTCGTACGACTGGGTTTTACGCTGTTCTGAAACGAAATCAGCAGCCGGCAGGTATGTCATTTCCTGCCGGCTTTTCTGCTGCGCCGACCGATTCCGAAGCTTGCTGGAACCGAATCTCGAAACCTTTCCCATTCGACGGGGTTTGAAACCCCGGGTTCTTACGGCAGACCGTCGTCCGGGCGATTTCTCGCGACGGATTCTTCACAATGGTTCTTTTCAGACTGGCACTCGAACTGGCCTGATTCGCGGTGCATCGAGACGAATGGTTCGATCCCGACGCGAAATTCTGTAAGACTCTCCCCATCAGGAACGTGTCCAGTCAGAAACGTGCCCAGATCAACTTCCCGATTCAATGATTCTGAATTTTCACCACAGAGGCTCAGAGACCTGACAGGAAAGTTTTTCGGACGCATCCCTGGCCGAGTCCTCACATCAGAATTTCCGAACCAGGACGGTAATGTCCTCCGCCACTCATCAGATCGACCAGACTGCCTGGCTGCGGGATCCGGACGTGCAGCGAATGCTGCGGGTGCGTGATGGCGATGAGACTGCGTTCGCTGAACTTGTCGACGTTTATCAGAATCGATTGATTGGAATTTTTACGCACGTCCTTCATGACAGTTCCGCGGCCGAGGATCTGGCTCAGGAAGCGTTTCTACGAGTTTTTCGCGCGAGGCATCGATATCAGCCCACAGCAAAGTTTGCGACGTGGCTGTTTCGAATTGCGAATAATCTGGCGACGAATCGGCAGCGTTCGGTCTCCCGCCGGAAAGAAGTTTCGCTGAAGGGATCCGACTCCGGGCCGCTGGGACACCGCCCGGAAGAAAACCTCGCTGCTGAGAAGTCGGCGCTGATGCCAGCCCGGCAACTCGACAAGCAGGAGATGCGCGAAGTCGTGCGACAGTCCCTGGAGACGCTTAACGAGCGGCAGCGAATTGCCTTGCTGCTCAACAAGTTCGAGCACATGAGCTACGCGGATATCGCAGTGTCGATGGATCTCAGCGTCCAGGCCGTGAAGTCGCTGCTGACGAGAGCCCGCGAGAATCTTCGTCTGCAGCTCGAACCGTACCTCACCGGCTCGTCCGATCGGGAAACGAAAAAGTAGATCATGGACCTGACCTGTTCTGTCATTGCCTGAAGTTTCGAGAATGTGATCGTGTCGTCCGAAAAATCCAAAGAAGACCTTGTCGCTTACCTCGATGGCGAACTGCCGGACGAGCAGGCTTCTCAAGTGGAGAAGTCGCTGGCCGAAAATGCGTCAGTCCGTCGCGATGTGGAACAGCTGACAAAGACGTTTGACCTGCTCGATCTGCTTCCGGAGCCGAAAGCGTCGGATGGGTTTGCGGAAAAGACTCTGACAGCCATCCGGACACAAAGCAGCCCCCGGAAATCAGAAACCACCGACGAAGTCACTTCAGCCACTCAGGCGTCCGCAATGTCGCGGCGGGTAGTCGAATGGGGAATTCGAGTGGCAGCGTTTGCCGGTCTGCTGGTCGCGGCAACGATCGGCTTTAACCGTTCGTTTCGGCAGGACAGTGAACCCATCGACGAATTGCTGACCGAGCTGCCGGTGATTCAACGGCTCGACGAGTACCAGGAAACTGGCGACGTGGAATTTCTCAAAGCTCTTAGCGAAAGCGGATTGTTCAATGAGCGAGACCAGGCTCCTCAAGACTGATTCGTCTTCGCACGATGGCGAATCAGTTTCCGTAAAACCGAATCGACTGCTCGGCTGGATCAGCAACAATCGCTGGTATCTGGCGGGATCGCTTCTTGTACTGATAATGGCTCGCTCGGAAGCACATCGAGTGGAAACGCCGACGATGCGGCAAAATCGACAAACGATCGAGGAAATGTCACGCGTCGAACGAGACCGATTGCGGCACAATTACGAGCAGTACCAGAAGCTTTCACGTCAGGACGTGCAACGCGTGAAGTTCATTCATGACGCTGCCGACAAAGAACCTCAACTCGCCGAAACGATTTCGCGGTTCCACTCGTGGCTGGCAACGCTGTCGCTTCCCGATCGGGAAAAACTGCTGGCGACGTCAAATCCCGAAGACCGGTTACAGATCATTCGCCAGCTCCAAGCAGAGGCCGAGTCACCTCACTCCCGTGAAGACGTCAGGCCAACGCTGGACATGGCGATGAGAAATCAGTTCGCAAATCTGCGAGTCCCGCTGCACGACTACGAACGCATGATGCGGGCCGGGGCGAAGTGGGCAGAACTTCCGTCGACGCCAACGGAGAAAACGTCGCTGGGACAGCTGGAATATCACGCGTCCGCACTGGCCGCGATCATGGACAAAGTCCTGCCGGGCTGGCGCATCGCCATCAATCGAGCGGGAAATCGACCGCGTCCCAACTTCCCGGACGAGTTGCGGGAAGTCCTGCTGGAGCAATTGAGCGACTCTAATATAAAGCGGACAATTCAGGGGCGGCCAGCAATGACTCAGAATTTCATGGCCGTGACGCTGCTCGCTCGTGGCCTGTTCGATGAAACGCGTCGCGTCGCAATGTCGCTCCACCCGAACGAAGCAGAGCTTGATCGAGTTCTCCGGGCTCTTCCGGAAGCACGCCGAAAATCAATTACTGACATGCCTGAAGAGCTGAGGGACCGATACCTGCAGCAAATGTGGGTGACGCGACGACTCTCCCCTGAAGCGGGCCAGAGTCTCTCTCAACTCTGGATCATGTTTGACAAGTTTTTAAGCCGCCCCCCGGGCGTTTCAGGCAATGGCTTTGGAGCAGGTCGCCCCGGACCCGATGGCGGCGGCGGGTTTCGCTCGATCGGAAAGCCAAGCGGACAGCCCCGGTAAGAAGCCGCCTGACCGTCTCGTCACAATGGCCTGATTGCCGTCCAGACTTTCCTGGTAACGCAATTACTTTGTACGGTTGGTTGTGACGTCAGACGTTTGGCGTCACTTCGAGGTTTCCCGCTTCCAGAGGCCACTGTGAATCCACTTGTCCAACTGAGCGAATCCGTCGCGTCTTCGGATGGCACGATTGCTGAACTTGATGCTCCCTCGATGCTCGACGTGCAGCATCTATCGGTCTCCTACGGGACTCACCGAGCCGTATCAGGAATCAACCTGAGCGTTCCCCGCAATCAGATTCTGGCGATCGTCGGGCCGTCCGGCTGTGGGAAGAGCACTTTCCTGTCGTCGCTTAACCGCCTGACGGATCTCATTCCGGAATGTCGAGTGGAAGGTTCGATCAAAGTTGACGGCGAAGAAATTCTCACCGCAGACTGCGATCAGCAGTTATTGCGTCGCCGGGTTGGAATGGTGTTTCAAAAACCGAATCCGTTTCCGCTGTCGATCCGCAGAAATCTCTCGGTCCCGCTCAAAGAACACGGCTATTCAAAGAACGAGATCGCAATGATCACGGAGCAGACTCTTTCAGACGTCGGGCTGTGGGACGAAGTGGAGGACCGGCTCGATTCATCCGCGCTGACGCTTTCGGGCGGGCAGCAACAGCGGCTGTGCATCGCTCGCGCTCTGGCGTTGAGTCCCGACGTCATGCTGTTTGACGAACCGTGCAGCTCGCTGGATCCCCTTTCTATTAACGTTGTCGAAAAGCTGATTGCTTCGCTGCGTAACCGAGTGACGATCGTGATCGTCACTCACAATCTGGCTCAGGCGAAACGCATCGCAGACATCGCCGCCGTCTTCTGGCAACGCGACGGCGTTGGTACGGTCATTGAGTCCGGGGCAGTGTCTCAGGTGTTTGGTGCGCCGCAGGATCTGGATGCGGCGTCTTACTTATGCGGACACTGCTGCTGATCAAATTCGCCCCAACGAGGCGTTGACTGCTTTTACCGCAATGCCCCCTGCCCCGACGAACGGACTCATGAATCGACTCAATCAGTTTTTCCGGATCGAAGAACGGAACAGCTCCATCGCGACAGAAGTTCGCGGCGGCATCGCCACCTTCCTGACGATGGCCTACATCCTGGCGGCCAATCCGGCGATTCTGAGTGACGCTGGAGTCCCGACTCAGCCTGCGATTATCTGCACGGCACTCGCCGCTGGGATCTGCTGCATCATCATGGGGCTGGTCGCGAACTTTCCGCTGGCGCTGGCGAGTGGGATGGGCCTCAACGCGTTCATCGCCTATACCGCCGCTCCGGCGATGGGATCATGGCAGGCGGCGATGGGACTCGTCGTTCTCGACGGCTTGATCATCCTCGCGCTTGTCGCTGTGGGGCTTCGCGAAGCCATGCTCGGCGCCATCCCGCTCGATCTTCGCCATGCGATGGCGGCAGGCATCGGTCTCTTTGTCGCGTTAATTGGATGCGTCAACGCTGGCATTGTGACGTCTTCCGGAATGCCGGTTCCGCCGATCAAACCTGGCTCATTCAGTGACCCGACAGTCCTGATCACGCTCGGCGGAGTCGTCCTGACGGGAGTTCTGCTGGCTCGAAGAGTTCCAGGAGCCATTCTGATCGGGATCGTTGCGTGCGGGTTCGGTCTTCACTTTTTTGCTGAAAACGCAACGCCGCCAGCTGAAGTCGCAAAGTCGTTCACCGCGTTTGCACTTCCCGACTTCGCACTGGTGGGAAGCCTTGTCGGCAAGGCCGACGTCATAGCGGCTCTGCAGTTCAAGTTTCTGCCTCTGCTGCTAACGCTACTGATGGTCGACTTTTTCGACACACTGGGAACGGTCACGGCGATCGGCGATCAGGCCAATGTTAAAGACGAGCGAAATCGAATCATTGGCCTGCGAAGGATTCTCGCGGTCGATTCCGCGAGCGCAGCCATTGGTGGATTCTTTGGCGTCAGCTCGGTCACCAGTTATATCGAATCAGCATCAGGAGTTTCGGAAGGAGCACGGACGGGGCTGCACTCGGTGGTCGTTGGCGTGCTGTTTCTGCTGTGCATCTTTGCGGCTCCCCTGGTCGCCATTCTTCCGGCAGCGGCGACTGCTCCGGCACTGATCATCGTCGGCTTTCTGATGGCTGAGTCGATTACAAAGATAGACTTCACGAAGCCCGACACGGGAATTCCCGCGTTCATCACGCTGATCCTGATCCCAATGACCTATTCGATTTCTCACGGCATCGGTTACGGGCTGCTGACCTACGTGGCCATTCAGATCGTGACGTTACGCGTGCGGGAAGTGCATCCGTTGCTTTATGGAGCGGCCAGCGTTTTCGCCGTCGCCTTTCTCTGGTCGTGAATGAGAATCTCGCTTGCCCTGGCTCGCGTGCCCGGATCAGAGAGACCTACACAAACGGTCGATACTCAAGCCCGAACGTTGTCGCGACGGCCTGATTCCTGACCGTTCCGCCGTGAATGTTGATGGCATGTTCGATCCCCGGATCCTTGACCGCCGCTGAAGCCAGTCCGTTGTCTGCGATCTGCAGAACGTAGGGCAGCGTCACGTTGCACAGTGCGTAGGTGCTGGTTCGCCCGACAGCTCCCGGCATGTTCGTGACGCAGTAGTGCACGATGTCGTTGACGATGTAAGTCGGCTCTGAATGCGTTGTTGGTCGGCTGGTTTCCGTGCAGCCTCCCTGGTCGATGCAGACGTCGACGATGACGGCACCAGGCTTCATCAGCAACAGGTCATCGCGAGTAATCAACTGAGGCGCTCGCGCGCCTTCGACGAGCACGGCTCCGATCACGAGATCCGCCTGTCGAAGTTGTTCGCGAATGGTGTGCCGATCGCTGAACAGCGTATTCACGTTGGCTGGCATGATGTCTTCAAGATAGCGCAGTCGATCGACGCTGATATCAAGAATGGCCACATCCGCCTGGAAACCGGCCGCAATCTGAGCCGCGTTTTTGCCAACCACGCCGCCCCCCAGAATGACAATATGAGCCGGCAACACTCCGGGCACGCCACCGAGCAGGATGCCGCGGCCTTCCTGCGGGCGTTCCAGGTACTTCGCTCCTTCCTGAATACTCATGCGTCCCGCGACTTCGCTCATTGGAGTCAGCAGCGGCAGGTCTCCTTTTCTGCCTCGTAGTGTCTCGTACGCAACGGCGGTTGCTCCGGAATTGAGCATCGCTTGTGTCAATGCTGCATCTGCCGCGAAATGGAAGTAAGTAAAGACAACCTGATCTGCCCGAATCAGTGGCCATTCAGACGGTAAGGGTTCTTTGACTTTGACGATAAAGTCTGCCTGCGAAAACACTGCAACCGCGCTGGGGACAATCTCGGCCCCTTGATCCTGGTATTGCTGGTCGGTAATTCCGCTACCGACCCCGGCCCCGGACTGAATGAGAACTCTGTGCCCTCGACGAGTCAGTTCTTCAACACCAACCGGCAACATGGCGACCCGGTACTCGTCACTCTTGATCTCCGCAGGGACTCCAACGATCGACATGGTTCTTTTCTCCATGGGAAACGGAACAGCTTTTTAACGGCCAGTTTCAATCACGCGGCGGCATCTTCTCCATCGAGTCGCAACGTCAGGCACTTGGCGCTGCCACCCGCTTTAACGAACTCACTCAGTGGGGTGTCGATTGGCTCCAGACCTCGGGATCGCAGTTCGAGAGCCAGTTGCGGACAGCCGGAATTGGTTACGACATGCTGCCCCACAACGACGGCGTTGGCAGCGAATTCGATGGCTTCGACTTCATTCAGAGTGATCAGGTCAGGGATCCGTGAACGAAGAACCTGCTGACCATATTCGTCGAATGCGTCCGGAAACCAGATCGCTGTCTCAGCATTGATCGGACAGAAGCACGTATCCAGGTGATAAAAACGGCTGTCGATCAGCTCCAGCGGAATGACTTCACGGTCAACTAATTTGGCGACTGCCTGCAGGCTCCTGGCCACGCTACGAATCCGGTAGCCACCGTATAATGTCTTGCCACAGAACAACGCATCGCCTGCGCCCTCGAAAAAGAAACCGTCTGGCAGTTCAAGGACGTCGAACCCCAACGTTTCGAGACTCGCGTGAAAGTGCCGTTCTTCTCCTTGTCGTTGCGAGTGTCGAAAACGTGACAGCACAGCTCGACGCTCAAACATCATCGCCGCATTCGCTGTAAACACCAGATCGGGCAGTCCCGGTTGCGGATCGACGAGATCGATTGCCGCCCCTAACGAATTTAAGATGTCCCGCAGAGCTTCCCACTGCGTGATGGCAACGTCATGGTCGACCTCGCGTTCGCGATTCATCCACGGATTGATCTCGTATTCGATGCCAAAATACTGAGGCGGGCACATCAGAATGTGAACAGTCGATGCGTCGTGATTCTCGACGTCGTGATTCTCAGCGTCGGGCACTGGGTCGGGCACCGGGTCTGGTTGGCTCATGGTGTCTGCTCCAGCCGGCGTACTTCTTCCACAAGCGCTCGCAGAAACGGTTCGATATCAGTCACGATGGGAATCGTCTGCGAAGAGCCCCGGTCACTGAGTTTGATCACTGTCGACGGATTAATATCGACACAGACAACTCGAACGTTCGCTGGCAGCAGGTTTCCGACGGCCACGGAATGCAGCATGGTCGCCAGCATCAGACAGAACGAGACGTCCTGGACTTCACGTCGCATTTGGCTTTGAGCATCCAGACAGTCCGTAATGACTTCCGGCAACGGACCATCGTCGCGGATACTGCCAGCCAGCAGAAATGGAACACCGCTGGTAACGCACTCGTGCATTATGCCCGATTTGAGTACGCCCTGTTCGACGGCGGCAGCGATTCCGCCACAGCGACGAATGGTGTTGATTGACCGAAGGTGATGTTCATGTCCGGCTGCGACGACCTCGCCCTTTTCCAGACTGACCCCCAGGCTCGTGCCGTACAGTGAGTTCTCGATGTCGTGAGTTGCCAGAGCATTGCCAGCGAAGAGCTTGTGAACATACCCATCACGAATCAACGAGCAGAGGTGCTGCACACTGTCGGTGTGAATAATGGCCGGTCCACCAACGATCAGCGTTTTTCCACCACTTCGTTTGTTCTCGACCATCCATTCGGCAACGCGCCGAGCCGCGACCCGTTTCGGTTTTTCTGACGAAACAGCACTGTCCATGAACTCAAAGCCTGACCTGCGATCCAGTCGCGGTTCTGACGTGACACGGACTCCTGCATGTCCCACAACAATGGCAACGTCCCGTTGCACATCAATCATGGGCACGCAGCACGCACTCCGTCGATTGGCAGCCACGGCAATTCCGCAATCCATTTCCTGCATTTCGACGGGGATCCATTCCCCGTCGAGCCGTACTTCTGTCGCACGATTCGTCGTGCTGTAGAAACCTTCGGGAAAAGCTCCGGGCATATCCGCAGGCACCAGTCGGCAATCCTCGCTGGAAACAGGCACTGCACCATGATCGCTGATGACGGCGAGAATTTGATCCAGTTCCGATTGCGTCCCGGCGGAGACCTCGATCCTCGCAAAACTCGCATCTTTACGCTGCTGCCCGACAGTTAATTCCAGAATTCGAAATGCTCCACCGCGATGAGTGATGCAATCCAGCACCTTCGGTAACAGCAGGCTGTCGATAATGTGGCCGGCGATTTCAACATCTTCGCTGACAGGACCACCGCGATCCGGCCCGTCGTCTGCCAGGCCGGAACCATCTGGTGAGTTCGCAGCATGTTCAGCCATCTGATTGTCCTCGCACCCTCAGAATGTAAGACCTCACACCTGCTCGGAAAGACGTTCCGCCAGTCGAGACAGAGCCGGGCTGATGTCATCCGGCCGTAAATGAGCGTTGATCAGGCTGAACGATTTCTCGTTGGCGATTGCCGTCTCCACGGCCTGATCGAGTTCTCCGCAGGTTCGCACTTCGAGTCCCAGTCCACCGCCCAGCAGAGCCGGCAGGCAGTGAAAGTTCCAACTGGCGATGTCGTTGAACGGGCCGTCCTGCAGAAATCGTTCTGTTGTATAACCATGATTGTTCAGCACGATGACGATGGGATTGCCACCGCGACGCAGAATTGTCGACAGCTCCATACCAGTCATCTGAAACGCTCCGTCACCGACCAGCACGATCGGACGTCGTTTCGGATTCGCCGCCTGAGCTCCCAGCGCCGCTGGTATCGCAAACCCCATCGTCGCGTAGTAAGCAGAACTGAGAAACTCGCTTTGCCGATGGATGCACAGATCGGCCGCTCCAAACAGCGAGTCTCCCACGTCAGCAATCACGACGGAATTTTCATCGAGAATCTGGTTGACCCGCCGGAACAGGTAATGCACAGAAAGGGGCTCTTCCGGTGTAACATCCGGCAGCCCGTCATCTCTGACCGGAATTTCGACGGGCGATGCGGACATCGACAGTTTGCGACGTTTCAGCCCGCCGACAAACTTCTGCAGCGGAACGTCGTGGTAAAAATGATGCCGAATCCGTAGCGACTCGCTGGTGCAGTAGATGCACCTGGCTGGATCGAGGTTGGCTGTGAAAATTCCCAGATTGATATCCGTCATGAACGTGCCCAGCAGAATGACGCAGTCGCTGGACTCGACAAACTCCTGCACGAAACGCCTGCCCATCGCGCCTTCGTAGACGCCCAGGTACAGTCGATGTTTCTCGCTGATGACCGACTTGCCCAGCAGTGTGGAACAGATAGGAATTCCATTTCGTTCAGCCAGTGCGATGACCTGTTTCTGCAATCCGAAGCGATGAATTTCGACACCGGCGATGATAACTGGCTGCTTCGCCGACTCGATGATCCGGGCGGCTTCCGTCAGCGATTCAGACAGTGCTTTTGCGTCGCTGCTTTCCAGGATTTCTTTTCTTTGATAAGGCCAGGCAGGACGCAGGTCGACACAGTCTCGCGGGATTTCCAGGTACACCGGTCGTTGGTAGCGCAGAGCTGCTTCAAAGCAGCGATCAATTTCGCGGAAAGCCGTGTTCGGGTCGTCCAGCACCGCTGTCGCGACGGTCAGTTTTTCGAAGACGTCGCGCTGTGTCGAAAAGTCCCGCACCTTGTGATGCAGCAGCGGGTTGTGCTGACGTTCGCTGATTCCTGGTGAGCCGCTGATAACGATCACCGGCGACTTCTCAGCGAAGGCGCCAGCGACTGAATTACACAGACTCAAGCCACCAACACAGTAGGTTACACAGACAGCGCCCAGACCATTGATTCTCGCGTAACCATCAGCCGCGTAGCCAGCCGCTGCCTCGTTGGTCGTGCCGATGACTTCCACCGAACTGTCCTGCAGCATCCCATAAAAGTGGAGCACGAAGTCGCCAGGCACTCCAAAAACGTGCCGCACGCCGGATTCTTCCAGCCGCCGGATCAGGTACTCGCCGATCGTTGGCTGAATTTCCTCGTTGCTGGAACGCGACGACTCCACAGCGTTGGCCAGATTGCCGGTGGCGGTTTCGTGCGTGTGCGCCCGCTTCCTGGTCTGACTCTTCTGCGCCGCCTTTCCAGTTTTTCGACCGGCAGGCTGGTTCATTTTCGGGTTTCGCTCTGAAGATGCCATGCTCACGCTCTCATTTCATCTCGTTGTTACATGCTGATCAGAAAGCTTATACGCAGAAACTTATACGCAGATAACAAAGCCAACGACTGATCCGTACGCACATCAAAAACGCCTTCAGCGGTATGTTGACGAATTTGACGCGACCGCTGGCGGTCGGAACATGATCTCTGACTTCAGAAACCGGACGCAGTATCCCAGTTTCACCGGCCAGGCTGACAGACCAGTTTGAGAACTGGCATTCTGGTTTGCGATCCGTCTAATTTCACTTTCCGTTCAGACTGGCGAGTGATTGCCTCACCCATGACAGACTTCGCCTGCCGCTGCGGTCGCCACAGGCTTTCTTCCCGGGTAGATTGGTTGTCATCGTAATTCCTCATCCGTTACGCCCGAACGGAATCCCGCCTCAGGTAACGAAACAATGCTTCGAGTCGCACTGATTATCGCTGTATGCCTGACGGCAATTTTCACAACCAACGCAGTTCACGCTGCCGTTGTGTCGTTCGAAAAAGAGATCGTGCCACTTCTTCAGAAATACTGCGTGAAGTGTCACCAGGGTGAAAAGCCGAAGGGCGAGTTTGACCTCACTCATTTCAAAACAGTTGAGCAGATCAAAAAGTCCCGCGAAGAATGGCGTAACGTTCTGCTGGTCGTCAGCGAAGAGGAAATGCCGCCGGCTGAGCCGTTGCCTACAGCAGCCGAACGCCAGAAGCTTGTCGACTGGCTGACCGACGTGACGAAGATTGACTGGTCCAAAGTGAAGAATCCTGGACACGTCACCATCCCGCGTCTGACACGCGACGAATACAACAACACGATGCGTGATCTCCTGGGCGTCGACCTGCGACCGGGAGCAAGGTTCTCCGAAGATGGTGAAGGCAACAGCGGATTCAATACAGACCGCGACGCGCTGTTCGTGACGCCGGCACAGCTGGAAAAATATTTCGAAGCGGCCGAGCGGGCGCTCGACAGTCTCATCGCTTTACGGCATGACCCCATGCAACGGCAGCTCGAATCCGAAGCGATGTTCATGACCGAGACGAAGGAAGTTCCGCAGAAGTTTGGTGACGACTTTCTGGGATTCGTCATCAACCGCGGCCAGATGACTCTATATGAATCTGTCAACTTTCCCGCCGACGGTTACTACGAGTTCCGCATTCGCGCTCGCAGTACCGCCGGCCCCACGGGAACCCGGCTTCGCATTAACGACGTGACTCAGGGTGACATCATTGTTCCGTCGGCGACGCCCGACGAATGCGCATTCACCACATTCGTGGCGAAGGGCAGCCATCAGATCGCCTGGAACATCGAAGTGCCAGGTGCCGCTCAGGTTCAGCAGGCACTTGAACGCCTGAAACAGCAGAAACAACCGCAGCCGAGTGAATCCGCATCTGCCGAAGGGGAACCGGTCAGCTCCGTTGCTCCGCAGCAGGAAACGGAAACCGCAAAACGCCGCGAATACACAAAGCTGCCCGCCAACGCGAACTCAATCATTAATGTCGAGTCAGCCAGGAACCATCCACGATACCCGGCAAAAGGAGATGAGCCGCCGGAAATTGTGGCATTGATCAAGACGGTCGACGGGGCGGCACTCGACCTGCAACGACCTTTCGAATGGTTGCGGCTCCACGGCCCGAACGGAGAACCGAGCCAGCTCGACCGCTTCACCGGGTACATCGAAGAGCGAGTTCAAACTTACGACAAAGCGAAATTGGCACTCGCCGCTGCGCTGCAGATCACGGACGAAGAGTTCAATAAACGGTACGGAAACGTCGAACGACTGGCCGACAACAAGCGACTGCTGGATCAGGTGGCAGCGACAGTCGCCGAATTCCGAAAGATCCGGAAGCAGCCAGATCCGGCGAAAGAAAAGCAGAAACCCGGCAGCGTTCATATCGACTGGGTTCGCATTACTGGACCGGTTGTCCCGCCGACGATGACCGCTGCTGACGCGGTACAGCTCTCGGGACAGCCAGGTTCCCGCATCTTTATTGTCGAGCCCGGTCACGGAATTTCCGAATCGGAAGCCGCGCAGCGAATCATCGAGAACTTCGTGCGTCTGGCTTTCCGACACCCGGCTGAACGTTCTGACTTGGAGCGTTTCGTTTCTCTGTACGAGAAGTCTCAGCAACAAGGCAGCAACTTTGAGCAGTCGTTGAAACTGGCGCTGACCGCCGTGCTGGTTTCGCCGAAGTTTCTCTACCGCCTGGAACTTGGGCCCGGCGATGACGAGTTTCAGCTGGACGAATACCAGCTCGCGTCACGGTTGTCGTATTTCCTCTGGATGTCGATGCCGGATGACGAACTCTTCAAACTGGCCGGCCAGGGAAAACTGAAACACACTGACGTCGTGCAGCAACAGATTGGTCGGCTGCTGGCCGATCCTCGATCAGCGGCGTTCGCGACAGCGTTCACCGGACAGTGGCTGGGTTTTGCGGCGCTCGGTGAAAGTGTCATGCCCGACGAAAAGAAGTTTCCGCAGTTCACACCTGAACTGGCCACAGCGATGAAGCAGGAGACCGCTCTGGTGTTTGGCAACCTGTTGAAGGAAAACCGCAGCCTCCTGGAGCTGCTGGATTCTGAGGAAACCTGGCTGAACGCGGGACTCGCACAGCACTACGGAATCAAAGGCGTACGCGGCGATGAATTTGTTCGAGTTTCGTTAAAAGATCGAACCCGCGGCGGCCTGCTTGGCATGGGCAGTATTCTGACGGCCACGTCCAGCCCGACACGCACCAGCCCCGTCGTCCGTGGCAAGTGGGTGCTGGAAACGCTGCTGGGAAGAACCCTGCCGGAACCTCCTGCCGACGCAGGTGAATTACCCGGTGACGCCGGAGAAGCTCGCACCCTTCGCGAAGAGCTGGCCCTGCATCGCCGAAATCCAACCTGCGCCGCGTGTCATGACAAGATCGACCCGATTGGCTTCGGTCTGGGAAACTTCGACGCCATCGGTCGGTTCCGCGAGAAGCATGCCGGAAAGCCCATTGACGCCAAAGGCGAATTGCCCGGCGGAATCACCTTCGACGGGCCCGTCGAATTGAAGGCCTATCTGGTTGCCGAACGGAAGACCGAATTCACTCGCAACCTGACTCGACGACTGCTGAGCTTCGCCCTCGGCCGCGAGCTTCAGTATTTCGACGAACCCTCTATCGAAAAGATCGTCAACGCGGTTGAAGCTGCAAACTACAGCAGCCGCGAGTTGCTCAATCAGATCGTTCTCAGTTATCCATTCCAGTATCAGACGGGACGTTTGCCGTCAGAAGCAGTCGCTACAGATTAGCCGGCAGGGTTTTCAGAGGCGGAAATCGTTATGACTCAGACAATCGAGCCGGAAGATGGAAGCTGGACACCAAAGCTGCAATTCACGATACGTTGGGCTCCCATTTACTTGGTGGTCGGGCTGGGGGCCGCCCAGTTTCTACCAGGTTACTGGACAATCCGGATTAAATTTGTGGATCTGGTGAGCGTGCTTGTAGTCACAATGACAAGCTTGTTGCTGCTACGACAGCATCGTCAAACACAGCGGCACAGCATTGTTTGGGGCCTAATCCGTTGGTACGCCGTTGGAACTTTCGCACTGGTCGCATTTATCATTGGGATCCGGATTCAATTTCCGCTTCCGTCATCGCCTGACGAATGTGTTATTCAGCGCGTAGCCATTCAACTGGTCGTTGTTCCCGTCATTGGCTTACTTGCGGTCGCACTGCTGATGGTTAGCTGTTCGCGTGACGCTCGAAAATCGCCGATCGTCTGGTACTGCGTGTGTCTCACCTTGACTGTTGCAAACCGTTCACTACACAACCTTGTCTATTAGGCTTACGGCGTGCGAAGCTGCTTATGCGATGACCCATTTTGATACGAGATCAGGCAGGACGTGAAGAATCCAGCCCTTCCGTGGCTACCTGCTGTCAATTTACGGTGAAATATCAACAGGTTGTCCATTGAACGGCCGATTCTGTACTCTGAGAACCTTCAAAAACTCTATACCCCTCCTGAAATTCCATCACGGCGGCCCCGCCTGAATTCAAAGTCGGAGACTCAACCCATGTCGAATCGCTGGAACATCTCGCGTCGAACCGCCCTGAAGGGGCTGGGAGCGAGCCTTGCTCTTCCACATCTGGATATCATGAGTCAAACGGCCAGAGCTGGCGACGTCGCCGGGCCACCATTGCGATTCCTCGCCGTCTTTCAGCCCAACGGTGTTTATCCCAAAGCCTGGGATGTGACCGGCGAAGGCAGCGATTTCAAGCTGTCGACCATTCTGGAGCCACTCGCACCGGTGAAGGATGATCTGGTAGTCGTTTCGCATCTCGACAACGTGGGGACTAACGGGCACGTTCAGATGACCGGTTCGTTCCTGACCGGTGTCGCGATGAACGGAAAACTACACGCTCAGTCTCTCGACCAGATGATGGCTAAAAAAGTCGGCGGCCAAACCAACCTGCCTTCGGTGGTGCTCGGCACTGAACCACCTCGCCAGGGCAACGCCGGCAATAATCCCATCTCCTTTGCGAATACGGTTTCCTGGGCCTCGCCGACGACGCGAGTGAGTCCTGAAATCAACCCGCGAGTTGCCTTCGATCGGCTCTTCCGAAATCAGGCGAGTCCGGAAGCCAGACGGCAGAACCTCGACCGTAAAAGTGTCGTCGATCTGGTACTGGAAGATGCAAAGGCACTCAAGCGCAGAGCCAGCTCACTCGATCAGCACAAGATCGAAGAGTACCTGTCGAGCGTGCGGTCGGTCGAAGAGCGCATCGAGAAGTCGCTGAACCCACCGAAGAAATCCTGGGTGCCTCCGACAAGCCCGGAACTCGTCGCTCCGGCTGCCGGAATTCCGAGACGCCGAGACGAGCATCTGCAACTGATGATCGACCTGATGGTACTTGCATTACAAACGGACACGACGCGAGTCGGCACGCTGATGACCGCTCACGGCTTCAGCCGTCAGAACTTCAGCTTCCTGGACGGCGTCAACAGCGACCATCACGGCATGTCACATCACAAAAACCAGGAGACCGCGGTCGCCGAATACACCACGGTCAGCCGCTGGTACATCCAGATGTTCTCCGGCATGTTGCAGAAGATGAAGGCGATCGACGAAGGCAACGGCAGCCTGCTGGACAACTCAATTGTCATGTACGGTTCCGGCATGAAAGACGGTAACGGCCACGTTCGAGAGAACCTGCCGATCCTGCTTGCCGGTGGCGGACAGGGCCGAATCAAAACCGGCAGACACCTCGTCTGCCCGGAACACACGCCGCTGTCGAACCTGCACGCCTCACTGGCTGAAAAACTCGACCTCGGCCCCGACAGCTTCAGCGGGAAGACTATCGCTGACCTGTAACACGCCAATCGAAAGCACTGCTACTGAAAATCGAAATTTGCCGAAACCCGACTCTGAAGCAGAGTCGGGTTTATTTCGTATCAGATGCTTTCGTTTCGAACGGAAATTCAAGACGCGGTAAACGCGCAGGGCCGACTGATTTCCGGCGTCTGCTGCAACTGGTCACTCAGTGAGTCTTGGCGATTTGATGAACTACTGCACGAGGCCTTTGGTGAGTTCCATGAAGGCGGTTTCGAGATTCACTTCTTCCTCTCGGAACAGCTTCAGTTTGAAGCGAGCTTCGAGCAGCGCCGATGGAAGGTCGCTGTAGTCGTCGGTCTCTGCCTTCAGGGTTACATCAATTCTGGCCTGAGGCGTCACGGAAACCGAATCGACCAGATCGTGCTGTTCGAGCAGCGCGGCGGCACGGTCAGTTTCAGCCGCGTCGCCCTTCACCTGAATCTGCAACACAATTCGCTGACGAGCCTTTTTCATCACCTCGCCCACCTCGCCGTCGACGATCAGGTTCCCCTTTTCGATCATACCGACTCGCGTACAAACGTCGGCCAGTTCGGGAAGAATGTGACTGGAAACGATGACCGTCTTGTTCAATTCGCCGAGCCGTTTGAGCAGGTTTCGAATTTCGATACGCGCTCGCGGGTCCAGGCCGCTGGCCGGTTCATCAAGGAGCAGAACCTGCGGGTCATGCAGCATGACGCGGGCCAGGCCGATGCGCTGCGTCTGGCCTCGCGAGAGCTGGTTCACCATCGCGTCCCGCTTGAACGCCATGTCGACGAGTTCAAGCTTTTCTTCGACGACCTTGCGGCGTTTGTCTGGCACGACGCGGTAGGCCGCGGCGAAAAATTCGAGATACTCGACGACAGTCATGTCCTCGTACACGCCGAAGAAGTCCGGCATGAATCCGATCAGTCGGCGAATTTCCTGCGGATGCGTGTAGATTGATTTTCCGCAAACGTAAGCTTCGCCGTAATCAGGTTGCAGCAGCGTGGCGATCATGCGCATCGTTGTTGTCTTGCCGGAACCGTTCGGGCCGATAAACCCGAAGACGTCCCCTTCGGCAAGATTCAGATCGATATGGTTCACGGCGATGAGTTCGCCGTATCGCTTAGTGAGCTGGCGTGTTTCGATCACAGGAAATCGTACTCGCTTGGAAAAAACACAGAGACAATGACGTTCGAAATAATGACATCGAAACCCGCGAAAAACGGCTGTCGACAGAACTTGTATTCTGCCGGAAATCGGCGCAGCTCGACAGAATGGAATTTACGATTCTATGAATGACGATGCCGCTTCCAGACGCCGGATCAGTTTGTCATGATTGCGGGCAGAGCGGACTGCGTAAGGTATCGATTGCCAGACGCGAAAGGAACAACCCGTTCTCCCTCCACGACTCCCCACGCCTTCCTCCCCATCAATTCTCCCGTTCGGTGCTTCATGCCTCTTCAGAAACGTCTGAATTCTGTCGGCCTGCTGCTGACAGTTCTTTGTGTCTCAACGACGAGCGTTTTCGCTGCGTCAGAGGATGACCACTTCTTCGAAACCCGGATTCGGCCGGTGTTGATCGAAAAGTGCTTCAAGTGCCACGGCAGCGAGAAAGCCAGCAGCGAATTTCGCGTCGACTCCCGGGAAGCACTGCTGAAAGGCGGCGAGATCGGTCCGGCCGTCGTTCCGGGAAAAATCGAAGAGAGCCTGCTTTTCCAGGCCATCGACCCGGTCAACGAAGATCTGCAGATGCCGCCGGACGATCCTCTTCCCGCCAACGTGGTGGCCGACTTTCGCACGTGGATTCAAACCGGTGCCGCATGGCCAATGACCGTCGGAGGTGGGCCCGACGCCGCATTTCAGGCAAAGCGACATTGGGCCTTTACACCGGTGGTGATGCCGCAGTCGCCGACCGTCAGCAACGAGTCTTGGGTGAAGACGCCGATTGATCGATTCGTCCTGCGTCAGCTCGACGAGGCCGGCCTCACTCCGTCGGACCAGGCCGATCGCGAGACGCTGATTCGTCGGTTGAAGTTTGACGTGCTGGGGCTGCCGCCCACATTCGAAGAGACGCAGGCGTTCGTCAACGACAAGTCACCAGACGCCTGGAAAAACCTGGTCGATCGCTACCTGTCATCGCCTCATTACGGAGAACGCTGGGGCCGACACTGGCTGGACGTCGCCCGGTATGCTGATACCAAAGGGTATGTTTTTCAGGAAGAGCGGAAGTACCCGTTTGCTTACACGTATCGCGACTGGGTGGTGCGGAGTCTGAACGAAGACCTGCCTTACGATCAGTTTCTCAATCGGCAGATCGCCGCTGACTGGCTGGTGAAAGAAGGGCTGCCCGAAAGCGAACTCGCGGCGATGGGTTTTCTGACGCTCGGTCGACGGTTCCTGAACAACATCAACGACATCATCGACGATCGTCTCGACGTGATTTCCCGGGGCACGCTGGCTCTGACTGTGACCTGCGCACGCTGTCACGATCACAAGTACGACCCCATTCCACAGGCTGACTATTACTCGCTGTACGGAGTGCTGCGAAGTTCGACAGAGCCGAAAGAGCCCACGAATGCGATGCCGCTGTTTGAAAGTGACAAGCCTTTCGATCCGTATGTCTTCCTCCGCGGCAGCCAGGGCAATCACGGCCCGCGAGTCCCCCGACAGTTTCTACAAGTGGTCGCTGGTCCGGAACGAAAACCTTTTGAACATGGCAGCGGTCGCCTGGAACTCGCTCAAGCAATCACAAGCCCGGACAACCCGCTCACCTCGCGAGTTATCTGCAACCGCGTCTGGATGCATCATTTTCATTCATCGCTGGTGACGACGCCGAGTGACTTCGGTCTGAGATGCGAGCCGCCGACACATCCTGAACTGCTTGACTGGCTGGCGTCGCACCTGGTCGAGTCGGGCTGGTCACTGAAAGAGCTGCACCGTTCGATTCTGAATTCCGCCACGTGGCAGCAGTCCAGCGTCGACGTGCCGGCGAAACGGAAAATCGATTCTGAGAACAGCCTGTACTGGAGAATGAATCGACATCGGCTGGAACTTGAACCCATGCGGGACGCGATTCTGTCTGTCGGCGGTGATCTGGATCTGACGGTTGGCGGAGAGGCCGTTGACATCGTGAAAGATCCGACACCTCGGCGGCGTACGATTTACGGCTTCATTGATCGGCAGAATCTTCCTGGCCTGTTTCGAACGTTCGATTTCGCCGGACCGGACACACACAGTCCCGGACGATTCAAGACTTCGGTTCCGCAACAAACGCTGTACCTCAGAAACAGTGATTTTCTTGTGGACGAAGCTCGACGCGTCGTGCGACGGCTCGACACGGAAACATCGCCCACGATTCGAATCCGTGATCTGTTCCGAACGACACTCAGCCGTGACCCAACTCCCAGGGACATCGAACTGGCAGAGGCGTTCCTCACGCAGTTTGAAAGCGATAACGCGAGAAGCAAACCTCTGTGGCAGTACGGGTATGGTCGATTTGATCAGAAGACAAACCGGCTCGAAGATTTTCAGCACCTGCCTCATTTCACGGGCACCGCATGGCAGGGAGGAGCGAAGCTGCCGGATCTGAAACTTGGCTGGACGACGTTAAGTGCGAATGGCGGACATCCGGGCGATCCAGCTCACGCGGGAGTCTTTCGATGGACGGCTCCACATGCCGGACGTTTCGCGATTGCCGGTCAGCTGAATCATCCGTCCGAGCATGGCGACGGTGTCGAAGGGATTCTCAGCGTTCCGTCTCTGGGACTCACAAAACGCTGGCCGGCTCAACATGGTGCGGTGCAGACAGCTTCGGAACCATTCGAAGTTGCTGCTGAGGCAACGGTTGACCTGATCATCGACTGTCGAGACAACGTTTCGTTTGACTCGTTCAACTGGGCTTTCGAAGTTCGTAACGTCGATAATCCCGCGGAAAAATTTTCAATGGCCAGTCAGTTTCACGGCCCGTTGGCGAAGGAACTGTCGGGTTGGGAAATGCTCGCGCAGACGTTGCTCCTGTCGAACGAGTTTCAGTTTGTGGACTGATCGCGGGCGTGGTGGCAAGCACGGAATCTCAGAATTTTTCACATTCAGAAAGTGCCTGTTGTTGCCGTCTGACTCGTGGATGGATGGAGTCTGGCGGATTATACTTCAGACGCGTTCATGTCCCATTCCGGATACCGAAGTGTGAGGAGAAACGAGCATGGCACTGTTTGAAATCGAGACTAACGCACACATCATGATTGCCTGGGCGACCGATCGAGAGAACGCTGAGGAGATCGCCAAATCGCACTACCCGGAAGAAGAGATCCTGAGGCTCACCAAACGACCGCGCGATATCTGGGTCATCTCGAAGCGGCTGCTGGGAATCGATGGAAATGCCGAGCCCTGTGACGTCGCACGCGAATGCCTGTCGCGGGCAGCCGGTGACAAGGTCCACGCGATCCGACTTTATATGCTGGATACCGGCGTCGATCTGCAGGAAGCTCAGCGAGCCATCGAGACCAACATGTCTCTGGGCTGGTAGGTCAGCCTCGCGCCATTGCCGTGCATGCGGGACTCCACTTCGATCTGCAGAAGGTCGCAAAGTTCGCCAAGAAAAGACGTTCGATGGAGTGTCTCTTCGCGTTCTCTGCGGCTTTTTGTCTTTCAGTGATACCTGCCAATGATGCCTGCATGGGGCGAGTCGTCAAAGAATGCTGTTTTCACACTGAATCGTTTCCACCCGGAATCGTGATCCCTGACTTGCCAGAAGGGAGCCGCTCGTGTTTCGAACACTGCCTGTTGCATTCGTTCTGCCAGCCATCCTCGCAGTGGCGACGACGTCTTTCACCATCGCGGCGGACAAATACCCGGTGCATCCGGATTCGGTGCCTCAGGAAGGAGTCCCCACTGGACAGATCAAAGGTCCGTTTGAATGGCACAGTGAGATATTTCCTGGCACCGTTCGTGAGTATGCCATCTATGTGCCTGCTCAATACGACGCGTCAAAACCTGCCTGTTCGATGATTGTGCAGGACGGGCTGGGGAAGGCGAAGGGGTGGAAGCTGCCAACGGTGCTCGACAACCTGATTCACAAAGGCGACATCCCGGTTCAGATTGGAATCTTTGTCAGTCCTGGCGTCGTACCGGCTGCAAATAAAGATTCGCAACCGCGATTCAACCGGAGCTTTGAGTACGACGGCATGGGCGATCAGTACGCTCGGTTTCTTCTCGAAGAGATCATTCCGGAAGTTGCGAAGACGTACAACCTGAGTACTGATCCGAATGACCGCTTGATTGCCGGGTCGAGTTCCGGTGCGATCTGCGCCTTCACCGCTGCCTGGGAACGTCCCAACGAATTCCGCCGAGTCTTCAGCGCCGTCGGGACCTACGTTTCACTGCGAGGTGGAGACGCGTATCCAACACTGATTCGCAAATTCGAAAACAAACCGTTGCGAGTCTTCCTGCAGGACGGTTCGAACGACCTGGACATCTACGCGGGCAGTTGGTGGGTTGCCAATCAGGCCATGCTGTCGTCACTGAGATTTTCGGGGTACGACGTGGCTCACAACTGGGGCGAAGGCGGTCACAACGGAAAACATTCAACTGCCATCATGCCCGACGCCCTGCGCTGGCTGTGGCGAGATTATCCCGAACCGATCAAGCCGGGTGTTCCTCCGCAGCGTCGCACGGAACTCGTCATACCTGGCGAAGACTGGGAACTCGTCAGCTCGGGCCATCAATACACCGACAGCCCGGCAGTGAATGCAGTCGGCGAGGTCTTCTTCGCCGACCGGGCAGCAGGGACGATTCAGCTCGTGAAGCTTGACGGAACTGTCACCACGTTTGCAAAACCAGGTGCAGGCATCGGCGGCCTGATGCTGGGTCCGGACGGTCTGCTCTATGGATGCCATCGCGACTTGCGAGCGATCGTCCGTTTCGACGCCACCGGGGAAATGACGACGGTCGTCGCCGACACCATGTGCAACGATCTGGTCATGCTGCACGACGGGACGGGATACTTTACCGATCCTGAACTCCAGCGTGTCTGCCGATTCACGCCAGAGGGAGAACTGACCGTCGTCGCCAAAGGCATCAACTTTCCAAATGGCGTTATTGTCTCGCCGGACCAGACGCAGCTCTTCGTGGCGAACACTCGAGGTCGCTTCACCTACGCGTTCATGATCGCGAAGGACGGATCACTCCAGCACGGTCAGAAGTACGGACACGTCCACGTCCCCGACAGCAGCAGCTTCAGCGGAGCCGACGGGTGGACGGTCGATTCGACCGGACGCCGTTACCTGACAACCAAACCTGGCCTGCAGGTCTTCGACCACCTCGGGCGCTGCCACCTCATTCTGTCGTTTCCGCCAGACACGGACTGGATGTCGAATGTCTGTTTCGGTGGCGTGAAACTCGACACGCTGTACGTGACCTGCGAAGACAAAGTTTTCCGGAGAAAGATCAACGCGACCGGCGTTGTCTCGTGGAAGGCTCCCGCAAAGCTGCCGAAACCCGGCCTGTAAGCTGGAAACAACCAGGCAGTTTTCGCACGTCGTTCAGGACTGCTTCGGTCTTTGATGACCATTGACCGTCACATGCAGAAGTCTCGTGCATCAATTCTCGACGGAATGACTCTGCGTGCTGCGTGAGCCTGATGGACTCCCCGCATCGAGTTGGCCTGGAGATTGGCATGCCCCAAACACTCACTCTGCTGAGCGGACTCTGACTGGCAATGTGGGAAGTGACGGCAAACTTTTCCGACTGAAACAGCTCCACCGGTTCGCGCGGATTTAGTGGTCGCGACTGTTTTGATGACCGATAGACCGATCAAAGGGTGGAGACTCTGAGGCCGGCCATCACCGCGATGTCGGGAATGCATGTGGCGTAACGGAGTACAGAAAGTGGACGAGCTCAAATCATCACGAAACCTGAGCGGGAACCGTCCTGGGTCGTTCGCGATTCTGGCAGTGCTCACGCTGCTGGCTGGTTGTCATTCCGCCGAACTCTGCGATCAGCGGACGATCGTTTCCGGAGAGATCACAAGCCGGTTCGGGGCGGAGATCGGGACGGAACGGGAACCGGGCGAGGCGGTCATTCCTCCGGATGTCTCAACGGATGATGGCCTGACGGCTGAAGAAGCCATTTCGACGGCGCTGTGGAATAACGCCGCTTATCAGGCGATGCTGGCACAACTGGGAGTCACCAACGCTCAGCTTCTGAATGCCGGACTGATCAGCGATCCGCAGTTCATGCTGTACTTTCCGGTCGATCCCAAAGTCATCGAAACATTCGGTTATCAGGCGGTTGATGCGTTGTGGTTGCAACCGATCCGGGTCCGGGCCGCCGAACTCGATCTGAACAGCGTCAGTGAGACGATGGTGCAGAACGGGCTGAACGTGATTCGCGATGTAAGACGGGCTCATGCGGAACTCGCCCGAACCACGGAAACCGAAATCGTCAGTCGCGAGGCGGCCGAGCTGCGTCGCGAAATTGCAGCACTGGCTCAGAAGCGGCTGGCCGCCGGAGACATCAGCGAACTGGAAGCCACTACGTCGCAAATCGATGCGCTGCAGGCCGAAGTGGCTGCGAAACGAGCGGTTCACGATGTATCCATCGCCCGCGAGCAATTGCGGACACTGATGGGCCTGGGCATGTATAACGACCCACTGACTCCCACGGCGCAGTCGGCTGATGCCATTTCCGTTTCGGTGTCTGGTTCGAGTGAAGTGGAGCTTGTCAATGCGGCCCTCGGGGCTCGACCGGATCTGCGAGCGGCTGAGATCGCGATCGAATCCGCCTGCGAACGGCTTGAGCTGGCTAAGAATCAGTTCATGAATCTTGACGCAGTTTACAACGGCAAGCCGGTCGGCAACCACGGGTTCCTGTCGAGTCCCGGTTTGCGGTTCACGCTGCCAGTGTTCAACGGAAACCGTGGAGGAATCGCCATTGCGGAAGCTCAGGTCCAGCAGGCCAGCCGGCAGTACGCGACTGTTCGAGATCAGGTGACGCTGGAAGTTCGCACGTCTCGAACGCAACTGCTGCAGGCTCAGGAGAATCTTAAGACACTGCGAGACCAGATCCTGCCGGTTCTGCGTGAAGCGGAGAAGCTCGCCCGACGTAACTACGAAAACGGTGGTGCTCCGTACTTCCTGGTGTTGCAGACGACCGGACAATATCTCGATGCCCGGACACGGGAACTGCAGCTTGTTGCAGATGTTCGGCAAGCGGCTGCAGAACTCGACCGTAGTGTGGGACGGCGGATCACAACTGAGGCGAGTGTCGAAACCGCCATCGAACTTCCGGCTGTTCCGGGTTTGTCCGACGACGAAGCGGGCTTGATCCCCACCATTTTCCCCGTCGCTTATCAAGCGGATCCCGACGTTGATGTGAAAAAACTACAGATTGCTAAGGCGACGGACTCGCAACTTCACGACGCTGACGTCAGGCTGCTCCAGGTTCCGCAGCGTCTGACTCGGGATGAGACCGGCACCCTATCTGCAGTCAGCGATGACGATGGCACGTCCAGACAACGAGGTGCGAACAAAAGTCACCAGCGGAGACAGGACCAGAAAAGTCGAAGGGCGGGATCAGACCGCTGGAAGCCTACGAATCAGAAAGCCGAACATGTGCAGGTCACGATTGATATTCGGCTTGATCCTCGTCTCGTGCCTTCCGGGGTGCGGACCGCAGAAAGCGGCGCCGGCTCCGAAGACGGCACCCGCGAAGATTGAGCATCCCAACGAAGGTGATGCCTACCGCCTGGTGCTGACGCCGAAAGCCGAAGAGCGGCTGCAGATCAGCACGGTACCCGTCGAGTTGAAAGCCATGCCGCGAACTCGCCTGTTTGGTGGCGAGGTGACCGTCCCGGACGGTGCGAGCGTGTTCGTCACCGCTCCCGTTACCGGGACGCTTCAGCCCGCTGGTGGTGCAATGCCAGTCGCCGGACAGAGTGTCACTGCCGGTCAGACCTTGTTTCAGTTGTTGCCGCTGCTGTCGCCAGAGCGGGAAGTGCCGACGGCGGCCGAACGGGTGGCTATGGCCAGCGCAACAGCGACGCTGATCTCGTCACAGATAACTGCGGACGGGGACGTCAAACAGGCCGAGGCTCAAGTCGAAGCTTCTCAGATCGCCCTCGACCGAGCCAAACGACTGCTGGCCGACAAAGCCGGCAGCGGGCGAGATGTTGATGATGCTCAAGCGCGACTCGACATCGCAATTCAAGGACTCAAAGCAGCCAGCGCTCGCAAGCAGATGTTCGACAAACTCACGCTGGAGGCCAAAGGAGGGACCGTCACGAACATTCCCGTGCTGGCTCCCCACGCAGGCATTCTGCGAATGGTGTCATCATCCGTCGGGCAGACAGTCAGCCTGGCGGCTCCCCTGTTTGAGGTCGTCACGCTCAACACATTATGGGTGCGAGTGCCCATTTATCCGGGACAGCGTGATGATATTGCCCGACAAAGCAACGCTCTCGTGAGAAATCTGGGCGGCGACTCCACCGGTGTCTCCGTCAAGCCGGTTTCCGCGCCGCCGAGTGCCGATCCGCTCGCCACAACCATCGACCTGTTTTACGAACTGCCCAACTCCGACAGCCGGTTCCGTCCTCGAGAACGCGTGGAAGTCGTGCTGCCGTTGACAGGTGAAACGGAATCGCTGGTCGTTCCACGAGCGGCCATCCTGCGGGACATCCACGGCGTCGCGTGGGTCTACGTCAATTCCGCCGAGCACACATTCAAGCGACACCGCGTCGAAGTTCACTTCACAACAAAAGAGTCGGCGATTCTCAGCCGCGGTCCCGAAGTCGGCACCAGGGTAGTCGTCGACGGGGCGGCGGAGTTGTTCGGAACAGAATTCGGAGCGGGGAAGTGAGTGACGTTCAGCGTGCATTTCTCTGCGCTCTTCAGTCCTCTGCGTTGCAACCTACCGCGGACACGAAGACAGCAACGCAGAGAAGTGGAGAGCGCAGAGAAAGAAACAGTTCTGTGTCCTCCGCCGATTGGAGATGCCCGCCATGAATGAGTCGATGAGTGAGGCGATTAATGCCTTGAC
>JABMPE010000719.1 GCA_013203845.1 Rhodopirellula sp.
CGCCACCATCCTGCACCTGATGGGGCTCGATCATGAGAAACTCACATTCCGCTACAGCGGCCGCGACTTCCGCCTGACCGACGTACACGGCCGCGTGATCCATGAGTTGTTCACATAAGGTCCGCTCCGAAATCACTTCCCGAATGTATTGAGTGCGACGATGTTCGTTATTCATGGGCTGCCGACGAGGTCAAAACGATCCCTGATGCGAGGATTCTCATGAAGTCTGAAATTCGTTCGGTGATTCTGGTGGCCTGTCTGATGGCAGGATTTGTGGCCTTCAGTCAATGTCACAAGGCGGCGGACAAGCCGTACCTGCGGCCTCGCATTCCGGAGCACCCGGCGACGACGATCATCACTCTCGACCCGCACGCGGCCTGGCCGCAATAAAGGCAGCGAGATGAGCGGTGTGCCGGAATCAAAGCTGCCCGATGGCTTGCCAGAACGCAACGCGGGACAGTTGCCTCGGAACGTGAAGCTGCTCGGCTGGACGAGCTGTCTGAACGACGTCGCCAGCGAGATGATTTACCCACTGTTGCCGCTCTTTCTGATCACGGTGCTGGGTGGTAACCGTCTGGCGTTGGGAGTCATTGAGGGTGTCGCGGATTCAGCGGCGAGTCTGCTGAAACTGTGGTCGGGTGCGCGCTCGGATCGCTCGACGCGACGCAAAGGCTTTGTACTGTTCGGCTACGGACTGGCAGCGCTGTCGCGTCCATTGTTGTCGACCATCTTTACGCCATGGCAGCTATTTGCGGCCCGCGCTGCTGATCGGATTGGCAAGGGGATTCGGACATCACCACGCGATGCGATGATCGCCGACTCAACACCGAAAGAGCTCCACGGTCGCGCGTTCGGATTTCACCGGGCGATGGACCACGGCGGTGCCGCCCTCGGGCCGGCCCTGGCCGCGATATTCCTGTGGTTTTGGCCGGATCAGTTGCGCAGCCTGTTTCTTCTGACACTGCTGCCTGGCATCGCGGTCATGCTCATCCTGGCTTTCGGTCTGAAAGAGCCACCACAGACGGCACCGATCGACGATAACAACGAGAAACGAGGCCGGCTGACACTGCAGCCGTTCGGACGGGACTTCCGCGTCTTTCTGGTGTCGCTGATCGTGTTCACACTGGGCAACTCGACTGACGCCTTTCTACTCGTACGTGCCGGTGAACTGGGTGTGCCGACCGTGATGCTGCCGCTGTTGTGGTTTGTCTTTCATGTAGCCAAAAGCGGCGGCAATCTCATCGTGGGGCGGTTCGTGGATCGAGCCGGACCGTTGCGTCCGCTGCGAGCCGGCTGGTTGTTGTATGCCGTCGTTTACCTGCTGTTTGGTATCGCCACGGAAACCTGGCATGTGTGGGCACTGTTTCTGGTTTACGCGATTTACTACGCGCTGACTGAACCCGCCGAGAAGACGCTTGTCAGTCGGCTGGTGGGTGAAGAGCACAAAGGACTTGCATTTGGTTGGTTCAACTGTGCAATTGGAATTTCAGCGTTGCCGGCGAGCCTGTTGTTCGGACTGCTGTATGACCAGTTCGGTCCGCTGGCGGCATTCGGCTGGGGTGCCGCACTGGCTCTCCTGGCTCTCGGACTGCTGACCGCCGTTCATCTCCCGCCGGACGAAACGAAACTTGAACGCGACGAGTGAGCGACTCGAACTCCGCCGACGTGGATGCCGGAAGATGGTCGGGGGCCGGTCGTGCTTTCAAACAGAGCGACGCTGTTCATGGGATCGCCAGCGGCCATCAGCATGTTGTAGTCGCCGTCGCGATCGAAGTCGCCGAAGTCGAGCTGGTTTGCATTGGCGATGATGCCCGTTTCTCAGTCCAGCTCCTTGTTGAACTTACCGGCGCGGTTGAAGTACAGCGTTCAGTGACTCTCCTGCGCCCCTGCCAGTTTGACGCCGACGGGACAGAACTCAGAGTAGCAGTGCCGTGACAGAATGGTTCTCAGTGAGCGATAATCCGCGTCCCGGCCTGAAGCATGATTGTCAGACCACTGACATTGGATTGTCCATCCTTGAACGGCAACTTCGTAATCAGGCACATCCTTGTTAACAACGGAACTTACCCATGACTACTTCAATGATTCGACTTTCTGTCAGCGTCTGCGTGGCCGCGTCCCTGCTGTTCGAAGCCAGTGCCCAGGCCGACGACGAGAAATGGATTTCGCTGTTCGACGGCAAGACAATGGACGGCTGGGAAAAAGTCGGCAATGAGAAGAGCGAATGGAAAGTCGTCGACGGATCTCTGAGTGGTTCAGGGCCGGCGTCGATGCTGGTCTCCACGAAAGGGCCGTATAAGAACTTCAAGTACCGGGCCGAGGTCAAGATCAGCGATGGCGGCAACTCGGGCCTCTACTTCCGCACGACCGCGAAGCCAGGTTTCTCGGATGGCTATGAAGCGCAGATTGACAGCACCCATCGGGATCCGATTCGCACCGGTTCGCTGTACGGCTTCTGCCATGTTTACAAGCAACTCGTCAAACCGGACACCTGGTTCAAGTACGAGATTGAAGTCCGCGACGATGTGTGGCGAGGTCGCAAGATGACACGCATTAAGATCACCGTCGATGACAACGAACTGTACGAATACATGGACTTCGCACAGACGTTCCCCGCCGGCCACTTCGCGTTTCAGCACCACGATCCCGGTAGCATCGTTCACATCCGCAAGTCTGAAGTGCTGCCACTGGCTGACTGATTGCTTGACTCGCGATCGTTTCAGCGCAGCCGCCCTGTTTTTTGTTGCTGCCGGAATATACCTGACGCGTTCCTGTCCCCTGTGTGAGGCAATTCTCAAGTAGACTCCTGCGTCAAAACGTCTCACTCCTGACCGTGCGCGGAATTTTGCCTGCGTCCAACGAAGCCAGTGCAGGCTCATGTAACACCAGCCGGAGATACCGATGCCACGTAAACTCAATCGACGCAAGTTTGTTTCCAGTGTGGTTACAGCCGGTAGTGCCGGGTGGTGGATTTCTTCGCAGTCCGACCGCGTCCTGGGAAAGTCGCCTAATGAAAAAGTGGCCGTGGCTTCAATCGGAGTCGGTGGCAAAGGCTCCAGTGATACCGACGGTGCCGCGCGGTACGGTCAGATCGTCGCGATCTGTGATATCGACGATCAGCGACTGAAGCAGAAGGCGCGGCAGTATCCTGACGCGAAGATGTTTCACGACTACCGCGAGTTGCTAAGCGAGATGGGCGACAAGGTCGATGCTGTCACCGTCAGCACCGCTGACCACACGCACGCCGCCGCCAGTGTCCGCGCGATGCGGCTCGGCAAGCATGTCTACTGTCAGAAGCCGTTGACGTATTCGGCTTCCGAAGCGCGGCTGATGCGCGAAACGGCGAGGCAGCACCAGGTCGTCACTCAGATGGGTAACCAGGGAACTGCTCACGATGGGTTCCGCGCCGGAGTTGAGCTGATCCGCAGCGGCGCGATTGGTGATGTGCGGGAAGTCCACGTCTGGACCAACCGACCGTACTCCGACTGGGCCAAAGGAAAGATGTACTGGAAGCAGGCTCCGCAGATCACCAGCCGACCGACAGAGACTCCACCAGTGCCGGACCACATTCAATGGGACCTGTGGCTCGGCCCCGCGCCGGCGCGACCTTACCACCCGGCGTATCAGCCACATGACTGGCGCGGCTGGCTGGATTTCGGTACCGGAGCCCTCGGCGACATGGCATGTCACACGGCGAACCTGCCATTCATGGCATTGCAGCTAGGCCTTCCGACTCGCGTGTATGCCGTGAGTTCCGAAGTCAATTCGGAAACGTACCAGGCCTGGGCGACGATCACCTACGAGTTCCCGGCACGCGGCGATCAGCCGCCGGTCAAACTCGTGTGGTACGAAGGCTCGGAGAACGGCAAAAGAAATCTCCCCGAACAGAAGATTCCGGGCAATCAGGTTCCTACCGACAGTGGGTGCCTGCTGATTGGTGACAAAGGGCGGCTGTATTCCCCTGGCGATTCCGGAGACCAGCAGCAGCTCGAAGTCGCAGGTCAGATCAGGACGCCAGAGCAAACGATCGAGCGCCTCGGGAATGAAGTCGGACCGGACGAGAATCAGAAACGCGAGTGGATTCGCGCGATCCAGGGCGGCTCGAAACCTTTGAGCAACTTCGATTACGCGTCGGTGCTGACCGAAGCGATGCTGCTGGGCAACGTAGCCGTCAGGACGGGCAAATCAATCGACTACGACGGCGCGATCGGGAAAGTGACCAATCTCCCGTCCGCCGCCAGTCTTATCGAGCGGACTCCTCGAAACGGCTGGGCTCTGTAAGGCACGTGCAGGAAGAGTCCAAATTGAATTCAACTGAGGGACGCCAGTCAGTTGAAAGAGTGTGCCACTGGCTTCGCCAGTGCAAAACTCCAATGACCAGCAATTCAATACACCAACGGATGTTCCTGCAATGGAGTTGGTGTTTCTGTTTAAAAGGGACCTGGAATGACGCATTCGTTTTCTCGACGCGATCTCCTGAAGCTCGCTGGCGGCGCTGTGCTTTCGACGCGTTGTTGCCCACTGTTTTCGGAGGCCGCTGAAAGGAAAGTATTCCGGATCGGAGTCGTGTCGGCTGCGATTTCCGGCAAGCCTCAGATTCGGAATGGGCATACGTGGCACTTCGGTCAATATCTGCATCCGACCTGCGACTTTGACGCTTTGAAGAAGCACTATCCTCAGGTCGTTGACAGTTGGCTGAAGGTCTATCGAAATCCGAAACTGCACTTCGATCTGCTGCCGCTGCCGGACACGAAGATCACGCATTACTACGACGCCGATCCGAGCGTTTCGACAGCGTTTGCAGAAGTCTTTCCGGGAGTTCAGGTCGCCACGAGCCTCGAACAGATGGCTGGCGAAGTTGATGCCATCTGGATGGGCGACGCGTCGGGCAAGGGCGAAGACCACTTCGATCTGGTCGCGCCGGGCCTGGCTCGCGGCCTGCCCACTTTCTGCGACAAACCGATCGGCGGCACGGTCGAAGGCACGCGGAAGATTCTTGACTTCGCACGCAAGCACAATGCGCCGCTGATGTCCGGCAGCATTTTCAATCATGAGTGGGGTATGGAAGCCGCGAAGCGAATGCGAGACTCGGGCGAGTTCGGCGACATCGAACATGTCTCGGCGCGTCTCCACAGTCGATACCGGCTCGATGGCTGGATGATTTACGGGCAGCATCCGGTGTGGACGGTGATGAGCCTGATGGGGGCGGGCGTCGATGCCGTCAGCATGTACGAATACAAAGATACCTGCCACGCTCAGATGACGTACCAGGATCGTTATCCGTGCCACGTCTGGTACGGACAGCCGTTCGAAAGGTTCGAGTACAACCGGACGGACGTGTATTTCAAAAAGAAGCTCTACACGTTCACGCCGTCGATCGAGGGCGATTTTGCGGTCGGCCATAAATACGAAATGGTTCGCATGGCCGCGGCGTTTCGAGACATGCTCCATTCCCGCCAGGAACCGAACTCTCACCAGGAGATTCTGGAAGTCACAGCGATCGTCCACGCCGGTGCCAGGTCGCTGAACGAGAAAAGCCGTCTGGTCCAGCTGGCCGAGGTGCTCGGATAACTCTCGCTCGGGCATGCCGATCTGAACCACGAGCTTCCGACGCCGAGACGCCCAGACACCGAGACTCGTCACGTATCAGGAACGCGGATTCACACTGTTCGACGTCGATGACTCTCGTATTTCATGTCTGCCTGATCTGCGAAAATCAGAGTTGATCAGCGGAGCACGATCGCAAACCCGTTCTCGATTCACGAGACGTTGATTCAGAAATTCATACCGGCTCGGACAAAGGCGAGTCCACCAGCATCGAAATTGCCAACATGTGACTGATAGCGGAGTGTGCGATCGAACACATACCCGATTTCGCCAAAGTAAGTGATGCCGGAGATGTGCCGTTTCTCCCAGCCAAGATGCATTCGCCAGTTAGAGTACGTCGCGAGATCTTCCAGACCACTGGTCCGCTGAACGCGCCATGTCCGGCCATAAAAGCCGCCTCCGAAGTACGACCAGATTTCGCCTTCGCGTACTTTTTTCACAAAGCTTGCGAGCTTGAATTCGGGAAACAGAATCTCAAACTGCAACCGGTCGTGCGGCTGCCAGATAATTCCTGCCACCGGATAGAACGCCTGGGTCGCCAGATTCAAATACGCGGCCCCCATCACGATCTGGATGTCGCGGCTGGCCTCGTACGTAAAAAGCGACATGCCAGTGATGCGGAGCGCGTCCAGTTTTTTCTCAATGTCGAAGTCGCTGTAAAGACCCGCAGCGACTTCGGTCCTCATCCGCCATCGCTCGTCGAGCTGGCGCATCCACGCCACGTTGACCCGAAAATCGTACAGTTTCTGTTCCAGTTTCGTTCGGGCAGTTCCCAGCCCCTCATGTAAAGCGGCTGACGGGGTGACCGTGATCCCACGGATTTTGGCGAGTCCAATGGTGGCTCCGCCATAAAATGTTGCCAGGCCGAAATCGCCGGAACCAGCGACGGCAGATGTCGCATCGGCATGCCAGTGTTCGAGTCGCAGCCAGCTGCGGTTATGGGGCGGAGTGAGAGCCGGGTCACGCGGAATGTTGCTGCGCGTCGCTCGGCCAGCGTATTCCTCGATCAGGTCGATCCAGTCGAGTTCGCCGTCGCGGTTACCGGCATCAAACAGTGCCGGATCCATTCGCGGTAGCGGAATCAACGGGTTTGCGTCGGGCAGCGTCGGAAACTTGAACCCGTCACCGCCGTCGGGGATTTCGATTCCACCTTCGAACTGAACCGGCCCGCCGAACGTGTCTCGGTTCTGATACAGATCCTGTTGCTGGAATGGGTCGATGATCGACGGTGGAATCAACGGGTTCTGAGGTGGAGCCGGCAGTGCTGGCGTCAGAATATTGGGGCGAAGAACTGGTGCTGGTGGCGAGGCCTGCCTGTGAGTCTGCCCGGCTCGCGTCTGAGCGGTGTCGGCTCGGTGCCTGGACGGCGTTCCCGGTCGATCCGGCGGAGCGTTGATTGGCACCGGAACTTCTGGCGTGCCGTCAGCAAGTCGAGGCGCCAGTCCGGTTCCGTCCGAATTCGCCAGAGAAGTCATCCGTAACGGCAGTCCGGTCAGCGGATCGAGCGGCTCGCCCAGACCAACCGGTGAACCACTTCGCGGCGACGAGTATTGAGCCGGTGTTGCCAGTTGACCGCCCGGCTCAGGAGTTCCCCAGGGCGCAATGAGCCCGTACCCGTTGGAAGACTGCTGCGCGTAACACTGCGCGGCAGAGCCCAACAGAAGTAGAACGCAAAGACTGAAAAAGAGTGAAGAAGATTTCACCAGGAAACGGTGCCGCAGGAGGGCGTGACGTGCGGAATCAGGGAACGATTCCTGTGGAAGGGAGTGGTGGGATAGCGGTTCTCAGGAAATCCGGTCAAGACCACTTCAACGGCTGCATACGGCGCGGGCCGGCAGACCATCTCACTGGTTGCCTGCCAAACACTCGCAACAGCTCCATTCCAGGCGATCGGTCAATAGCGAAGACCCACGAACTCTGGCGAGCCGACAGCGGAACTCCTACGCTGAAACAAACCTGTTAACCAGCGTTGCTGCCCTGCCCTGCTGATCCGGTCACAAATCCCACCCGAGGAACGGTATGATGTCGCGTTTGATAGTTGTTGTGTTTCTGATTTCGAACCTGCTTGCCGTGACGACCGCTCAGGCAGAGGAACTGGCTCGCCGAATTCCGCTGAAGCCAATCGAATTCGACAAAACAGACTGGCCGTGGTGGCGCGGGCCGGAACGCAACGGTCACGCTGCGTCCGATCAAACACCGCCACTTTCGTGGGACGAGTCGAAGAATGTTGTCTGGAAAGCACCCGTGCCTGGACGCGGACATGGCTCGCCCACCGTCGTTGGTGACCGGGTTTTCCTCGCCACCGCGGAAGAGGACGCCCAGGTCCAATCGGTGTTGTGTTTTGACCGGAGCAGCGGAAAACAACTCTGGAAGACGGAACTGCACAAAGGCGGATTTCCCAAAAAGAGCAACAAGAAAGCGACGATGGCTTCGTCCAGCGTGGCCTGTGACGGCGAGCGGGTTTTCATCAACTTTCTGCATGATGACGCCGTTTACACGACAGCGTTAAATCTCGACGGTCAGCAGCAGTGGCAAACAAAAATCACCGACTACGTGCTGCATCAGGGCTACGGTTCGTCACCGATGCCCTACGGATCGACAGTCATCGTTTCGGCAGACAATAAGGCTGGCGGAAAAGTCGCCGCGCTGGATCGACAGTCCGGGAAAATCATCTGGCAGAACGACCGACCGAAGACTCCGAATTACCCGTCGCCGATCATCCTGAAAGCGGGCGGTCGTGAGCAGTTGTTTCTGACCGGCTGCGATCTGGTGTCGAGCTTCGATCCGAAGACCGGACAGAAACTCTGGGAACACGAAGGAGCGACTACTGAATGCGTGACATCCACCGTGACCGACGGCAACTTCATCATCACCAGCGGTGGTTATCCGAAAAATCACGTGGCCGCGTATAAAGCGGATGGTTCTCAGAAAGAACCCGTCTGGGAGAACCAGTCGCGAGTCTACGTTCCGTCCATGCTGATTCGCGACGGGTATCTGTACTCCGTTCTGGATGCCGGCATCGTGACCTGCTGGAAGGTTGATACCGGTGATGAAATCTGGAAAGAACGACTGGGCGGAACGTTCAGCTCGTCGCCGGTGCTCGTCGGAGAGAACATTTTCGTGACCAGCGAATCCGGCAAAACGCACATCTTCAAAGCGTCACCTGCCGGCTACGAAGCCGTCGGCGAAAACCAGCTCGGTGACGAAGTCTTCGCGACGCCGACCATCTGCGGAAACCGCATTTATGCGCGGGTTGCCATCCAGAACGGCGACAAACGACAGGAGATGCTGTACTGCCTGGGCAAGTAGTGCCGCAGGTCAGGCTTTGCCTGGCGTAATCACGACACGACCAACGAATGGGAACCACGGAAGACACGGAATTACACGGAAGCGGTTCAATTCGGTGGAACCACGTGTCTTCCGTGGTCACTCTTCTGTTGCATGAACGGATGCGTGCTTGACATCACGGATACCGTCTCACAAGCTCCGGGAACCTTGCGATCGTGAGGTGTTCTGTCTTGAGTGACGGCGATGCAGGCTCCGCATCCCGGGCAGGATTCTTCTTGGCATCGACACACGCAGAGCCTGCCGCAGACACCACAGAAAGATTTTTATTATGGCCAGAGCATCGGCTCGACACATTCTCGTCCCGGACGAAGAAACCTGCCTGAAACTCAAAGCCGACATCGAAGGCGGCACTGATTTCGCTGAAGTGGCGAAAGAGCACTCGCAATGCCCGTCCGGACGAAGCGGCGGCGACCTCGGTGAATTCGGACCGGGCCAGATGGTGAAAGAATTCGACACCGTCGTGTTCAACGAAGCGTTGAACACGGTCCACGGCCCTGTTCAGACGCAGTTCGGTTATCACCTGCTGGAAATCACCAGCCGCACCGAATAGTCAATACAGCGACCAAGCTGATCCCCAGAAAGAAAGCCCCGGCGACCAGACGGTCACCGGGGCTATTCTGATCTATTCTGACCTTAAATCGCAGAGTTCGCGGAGAGTTTTCGCAGAGGATGCAGAGGGCCGATCGACTCTCCCCGTCCCTCTGCGTTTTTCACCTCTCCGTCCTCTGCGATTAAATCTTTACAGAACCTACTCGTCCGTCACGCAGCCTTCTGACGCAGACTTCACGTTCTTGATGTACTTGTAAAGCGTGCCGCGAGTGAACTTGTAAGCCGGAGTTTTGAAGGCCGCTCGACGCTGCTCCATTTCCTCGTCGGAGATCGCGACGTCGATGCGATTGGTTTCGGCGTCGATCGTGATCTGGTCGCCGTCTTTCACCAGACCAATCGGGCCGCCGACCTGAGCTTCCGGTGTCACGTGTCCGACGATGAAACCGTGCGAACCGCCGGAGAACCGACCGTCCGTGATCAGCGCAACGTCTTTTTCGAGGCCGTAGCCACAGATTGCCGACGTCGGCGTCAGCATCTCTGGCATGCCTGGTCCGCCTTTCGGACCTTCGTACCGAATGATGATCACGTCGCCCTTTTTGATCTTCTTCTCTTCCAGTCCGTGGAGCATGTCTTCTTCGGAATCGAAGCAGCGGGCCGGGCCGCTGAACTTGAGCCCTTCTTTGCCGGTGATCTTCGCGACCGCTCCATCCGGGCAGAAGTTGCCCCTCATGATGCGAATATGACCGCTCTCTTTGATCGGCTTTTCGATCGGCTGAATGATTTCCTGACCTTCGGCCAGACCGTTCAGACCTTCTAGGTTTTCGGCCAGCGTCTTACCGGTGACTGTCATGCAGTTCCCGTTGAGCAGACCTTTTTCAAGCAGGTACTTCTGCACGGCAGGAATCCCGCCAATGTTGTGCAGGTCTTCCATCACGTACTTGCCGCTCGGCTTGAGGTCCGCGATGAACGGAATGCGGTCGCTGACCGTCTGAAAATCGTCGATCGTCAGCGGAACGTCGACCGCGCGAGCCATCGCGAGCAGATGCAGCACGGCGTTCGTCGAACCACCGAGTGCCATCGTGATGACCATCGCGTTCTCGAAGGCTTCACGCGTCATGATGTCGCGTGGCTTGAGATCGAGTTCCAGCAGCTTTTTAATGGCTTCGCCCGCTGCAATGCACTCGCCCACTTTCAGCGGGTCGTCGGCCGGAATCGACGAACTGTACGGCAACGACATGCCCAGAGTTTCGATCGCCGTCGACATCGTGTTGGCCGTGTACATGCCGCCGCAGGCTCCGGGGCCGGGGCAACTGTTGCGGACAATTTCCTGACGCTCTTCGTCCTGAATCGAGCCGCCGATGTACTGACCGTACGACTGAAACGCCGAGACGATGTCGAGTTTCGGATGTCGATCGCTGCAGCCCGCCCGGATCGTTCCGCCGTAAACCATGATCGCCGGTCGATTCACCCGAGCCATCGCCATGACGCAGCCGGGCATATTCTTGTCGCAGCCGGGGATCGTGATCAGGCCGTCGTACCACTGGCCACCCATCACGGTTTCGATCGAGTCGGCGATCAGGTCGCGGGACTGCAGCGAGTAGCTCATCCCGTCCGTGCCCATCGAAATGCCGTCGCTCACGCCGATCGTGTTAAAC
>JABMPE010000076.1 GCA_013203845.1 Rhodopirellula sp.
GAGCGCGCTACCGCCCTCCGAACCCGGACAAGAAACCGTTGGGGGATCCCAACATCCGGCAACTCACACCTGCCGAAGAGAAAAAACTCAATGATCCAAAGCACCTCGGAACTGCTGCCTGAAATCCGTCACGGCGTTGCCGAAAGGGGCGGGGCTGGTGCAGTTTCGCGGTGTCAGCGTGGGCGTGTTCGACCTGCAGGGGCTGTTCATGGCGAAGCGGTTCATCCCGGCGAGGCAGACTTTCCGCGTATTACCAACCAGTGTCACGGTCGACTCGTCGTCGCCGATGTCAAAGCGAGTCAATGCATTGCCACCACCTGGCATCCATCGATTGCAGCGGGCCGGCATGGGATCGGAACTGCTGGAGCTTCGCGAGTACGTGCCGGGAGATCCTCCGAAAGCTATTGCGTGGAAAGTGTCGGCTCGTCGCGACCAGTTAATGACTCGCGAATACGAAAGTGAAGTCCCAATCCGAACCACACTTTTCGTCGACTGTTCTTTCGGCACCCGTCACGGCGCCTTTGGCCAGAGACCGCTGGACCAGATCGTGCGTCTGGCATCCAGCATTGCCCGCTCGGCCATGTCCGTGCGGGATCCGGTCGGACTTGTTGCTTGTGATGATGCCGAGGCCCAGCACATGGCCTGCGGCGCTGGCGATCGGCACTTCTTCCAGATGCTGGACCGGCTTTCGAAACGAGCGATCAGCGAGTCGCCGCCACCCGTCCGGTTTACTCAGGAACTCATCGATGAAGCCTGGCGGGTCTGCGGCGAGATTTATCCGGAACTGCTGAATCCGAAAGTCAATCAGGTTCCATTTACCTGGTTCCCGATCCGCCGCGGCAAGCGACTCGAACGATTTCGCCGAACACGTTTAGCGGCTGTGTTGACCGGGTTGTATTCACTGCCGCCCGATCAACCTCAGAACCTGATCTTTGACGACGTTCGTATGGCGTCGATGTGTCAGCGATTTCTGATTGACGCTGGTTACAGCTGGACATGGCCGGTCGTCGATCACCGTCGCAACGAACTTCATGACTGGCACGGAAAGTTCGAAGTCCTCACCGACGCACTGACGCGAGTCGTTGCCCGCTCTCACGATCACGAATTGTTCGTCCTGCTCGTCGACCTGTTGGACCATCCCGATCCGCCGGGTCGACTGGCCGACGCCATTCGACTCGCCCGCGCGCATCACCATCGAATCGTCGTCATCTGCCCGTGCCCAATAGATTGTCGACCAGGCTCGATCGGTATTTCCAATTCCCCTCTGAAGCGAGGGCTCACGGAGCTGCTTTCACAGGCTGAGCGTGCTCGTCGAATCAACTCTGCCGAGAAGCTGCAGCGGGCGTTGAGACGCCTGGGAGTTCCGGTCGCGTTCGCGTCCGATGGTCGGGCCGTGCAGCTGGTTTTGTCCGAAGTGGAACTGGCGCGCGGCGGACGCACTTCCCGAGCAGGGAGACGCTGACATGGATCGACCTTCCCATCGACGTTCGCCTTTGAACTCGCCGGACCTGCCCGAGACAGTCGCGGACGCCTTCACTGCAACGACCGTGTACATGATCTTCGCGGCGCTGAGCGGCCTGTTTGTGTCACTGTGGTTTTCGCCGAATGACTCGGTCATCACGGTGCTGATCGCCGTATTTTTTGCGCTGATGTTCGGCGTCCGATTCTGGTCAGTGGCTCTGATTTTCCTGATGGTTCAAGCCGGCTTGTTTCTTGCCGAACCGGGTTCGGTTGGTGCCTACGCCGACTCCCCAGGCAGTTCATTGCTGGCGGGAAGCGTGCTGGCCCTGCTGATCTCAGGCTCTCGTTATCTGACACTGACGTCGTCGCCATCGTCGTATCCCCTTTCAAATCGGTCCTCAATCAAAGTGGCCCTGCAACACGCTCGCCGGGCGCCTCGAAAATCATTTCGTCGATTTGGCGTACTTCCCAGGGACGCTGTTACGGTCGGCTCATTCGAGCTTTTCACCATGCTGGCACGAATTGTCATTTCCGTGGCCGCCGTCTCGATGCTGCTGGCCATCGTGCCGTTAGACCCGGCTGCCCCGGAAAACGCTCGACTGATCCCAACCGCTGTGAGAACGATCACACTGGGGATCATCCTGCTGCTGATCTGCGTTCTCGGCAATGCTCTGATGAATGTCCTGGCCTGGCGAAAACCGTCACCCTCAGAAGCCAGCTTCTTTTTACGCAGCGAGTTGTCGAAGTGGATTCATCGCGAAGTGTCAGCGGTCTCACGTCGGCGGATCCAGTTGCGGGCGTCGCGTCGAAACTAAGAGACACGATTGGGCGATCTTTCTGATTGCCCCTGGGAATTGAAGCCACAGAGAGCACAGAGGCTATGGAGTTATTCTTGAGAGTTTTTCTCTGCGACCTCGGTGCTCTCTGTGGCTGAAAACCTTTGGAACTGTTTGGGAAAGTGGTTTCGGATACCTTCCTCACTCAGTGTTCTGACAAAACGGAAGTCGCTTCATTGAAGCACCTGGAAAGCCAAATCATGTTGAGAAGTCGCGAAATTGCTGGCTGGCTGCTGGTGCTGGCCGGACTGTATCTGATGCGGATGTCGCTGGAGTTTGTCGGAGACCGGAAAGTCGTCGAGGCCAGCATTGTTGTCTTCGCCGCGATGACGGTTTTTCGCGGCGGTATCCAGCTCATCAAAGTCGCCACCGCCGCCAGAGTCTGCCTGACAGCCGAACGACGCACAGAAGCGAGCGATCTGCGGTAATCTCCCGAAAAGACGCGATAACGTGAATCGTTCATGCCGTAAGTGAGCGTCGCCACGGTCGGCTTGAAAGTCAGGCAGTCGTTGTCCATTCGTCGCAGGAAGCCATCGGTCTTCTCACCGCTCCAGCCGTACCGCCTCACCCGATTCCCCTTCCGAGCAACTGACATCATGAAGATCAACCTGTCGTTTTCAGCGGTCAATCGTGTTTGCCTGCTTTCGATCTGCGTGGCAGGGACGATGTCGTCCTTAGCCTTCGCTGAGGATGTTTACTCAGAACAACCAGGAACCGAAGGAAATGGGAACTTCACAATCGGACCGGACTATCACATCGATCCTGACCTGACTGATCGAGGGAATCCGAAAGGGAAGTCCTTCGAGTTCTCGATGCGGCTGGCGGACAGCAAAATCTTTCGCGGTGACGATTCCACGCTCGATCCGAAGAAGCCTGTGCGTACCGAACGAAAGATTTTCGTGTACGTGCCAGCGGCTTACAAAGATGGCACGAAGGCACCGATCCTGGTGACTCATGACGGGCCGAGCCGCCTGAATCTCGTGCGGAACGCGCTGGATAACCTGACGATTTCCAAAGATCCCAAGCGGAAGCTGCCGGCATTCATCGCGATCGCTGTTGAGAATGGTGGCAACGACAGCTATGGCAGCCAGCGCGGTCTGGAATACGACACGATGTCCGACCGACTGGCCCGATTCATCAACGACGAAGTTCTGACCGCCGTGCTGAACAATCCGCAAATCAAAGCCGCGTATCCCAACATCGCCTTCACGGACAATCCCTGGGGCAAGGCGGCTATGGGCTGCAGTTCCGGCGGTGCGGCGGCGCTGACGATGGGCTGGTTTCGTCCGGACCTGTTTCGGCGTCTGATTACCTACTCGGGCACTTTCGTCGATCAACAGGACGACGACGCAGCGGAAGAAGCCAGGTACCCGCTGGGAGCGTGGGAATATCACTCCAGCATGAAGCTGATTGAAAACTCTGAGAAGAAGCCACTTCGCATTTTCACGCACGTTTCGGAAAATGATAATCGAGCGAAAGATCCCGAGAGCACCTTTCACAACTGGGTGATGGCCAACGAGCGCACAGCCGCGGCGCTCAAAGCGAAAGGCTACGACTACCGGTTCGTCTACAGC
>JABMPE010000720.1 GCA_013203845.1 Rhodopirellula sp.
CCACGACTCTCACCAGCGACATCTCACTCATGGCCACGCGAGGTACATGCATGCCGATTTCTATCGTTGATGCGAACTTGAGCGAGGCTGCACACGGCGCTGGGCTCGTCAGGATTCTCGACGAGTACGCGAGATTGCCGCACATCGCTGGCTGCGGACTGTCGGACGACGTCCAGGAGAATCTGGTCGATCGACTGGCCGCGACGTCTGGAAAACAGATTCTGCTGGCGGTCGATGTGGGGCGAGTTGTCGGTGTCGCCGTTTGCTTCGAAGCGTTCTCGACGTTCGCCGGACGCCCGCTCCTTAACCTTCACGACCTGGCAGTTACCGCCGACTATCGCGGACAAGGCGTCGGCACGATGTTGCTCAACGCGGTCGCGAACCGTGCCAGAGAACTCGGCTGCTGTCGAGTCACACTGGAAGTCGACACCGCCAATCCCGGCGCGAAAAAACTTTACGATCGGTCGGGCTTCGTGATGACGCAGGAGTTCTGGAAGAAAGAACTCGCGGAGTAACAGTCGTACGCCAGCAGTGTGAGACACGTCGCGTCCGGAATGTCAAACGCAGCGCAGGTGTACCAGTCGGCAGTCGGCTCAAATTGCGGGTGTTATGCCGGCGCTGCGCGGGCCATAACCTACGGCCCGAATTCAGCGATGCTTCACCACGTCACACTTCGACAGAGAGGCCAATTTCGTCGGCGACGGATTCAACTTCGCGCGTGGTCAGTTGGCTCATACCGTCGGCGAAACCGACGAGCAGCGACAGGTCGGCGATGCGGTTGATACGCCGTGGGACTCCACCGGAAAGTTCGTGAATTTCGTCCAGGGCGGACTCCACAAAGGGAGAGTCGGTGATTCCCGCAACGTTCAGGCGATGATTGATGTACTCCGACGTTTCTTCGCGACTGAAGGGCTGGATCAGCGATTTTACGCCGATGCGTTCATCGAGTTCGGTCAGTCGTGAGACCCGGCTGAGCACGCTGGGCTGCCCGGACAACAGGAATGTGAATGAGTAGTCAGAGCGGTAGTTGAGCAGCAGCTGAATGGTGCGGAAGACTTTCTGGTCCTCGATCAGATGAGCTTCGTCCAGAATGATGACGGGGTGCTGGCCGACATCCTTGAAATGAGCCAGCCGGGATTCAAGCTGCCGCAGTGTCGTGTCGAAGCCGACGTCGGCATTGCGGACGAGTGCTTCTTCAGCTCCGAGTTCTGCCGCCAGAAAGCCGACCAGTTCGTTCGACGTCAGAAACGGATAATTGAGCTGCACGAACGGTCCGAACTGAGAATCGCTGGCCTGCAACTCGTGTTTAAACATTCGCAGCAGGAATGTTTTTCCGACGCCGGTATTACCGCACAGAACGGCGGCGCCTTTATTACTGTCGACGAGGTATCGCAGTTTCAGCAGCGCGGCCTGGTGTGTGCGACTGCGGAAGAAGAAAGCCGGATCCGAATCACACTCGAACGGCTTGCTTTCGAGGTTCCAGTACTGAGCGTACATCGCCTGCCTGTTTCTTTGAGTCGACGGATTGTTTCGAATTCGCCGTGGTCAGCAAATTCGATGATTCAGCTCTTATTGTTTCAGCGAGGCTCGATGCTGCCGGTCAGCCAGACGGCCTGATTTGCCGTGACGCGAGCACCAACTACTTGCGAAGGCGAATTTACGGGCTCTTGAAATCCGGCCTGCTGAACTGTGGCTGGTGAATGCGGATCAGTGACGATGGCCGGGCGACCGAATCGCGGAGTGTCGTCGTCGAATGGCGGTTCAAATTCGGGTGTCGCTGCCGAAGTGTTCGCGTGCGGCAGGAAGCTGGGCTGATTGCCGAAATTCGGCAGTTCTGCCCTGCCATCGTCTTTATCGTCTTTGAAGTGGAAGTCTGAATTAACGCTGCCGGACCTCGGATTTGCCGAGTCGCTGATACCAACTGCTCCCAGCGCGAGAAAGTCCGATTCCAGCTGTTCGTCGGTCAGGTCGGAGTCGGCAACTGAATCTGAACCCGGTCGAAACGCCCAGATCGTCACGACGGTGACTACAGCAAGACCGCTGGCGACGAGCAGCGAGGATGGTCGACGGCAGAATTCGAGAACCTGCTCCGGCGACACAAAGCTTTTTGCTAAGCTTTTGGGGCGTTTTTTGGGACGCGTGGGCATGAGGATTCCTTTGGCAGACAGTCTGGTCTCTCTCTGACTATCGTCACCTGGCACATCCGGCCTTGAGGATTCTCCTGAAGATAACGATCAGGTCGACTTTGCAGGCCTGGTGCTGGTCCGGCCTATATGAATAATCGTCATCAGGGCTGCCTCGAACTGCAGCCTGACCGTGGGGAAGCAGGGGGCGATTCGGTGTGTTCAGGCCGGACGGTTCTCTACGATCCCGCTTCGCGGTCGTGATTGTCGACCGAATAATTTTTTATGGTCAGGTTCTGAGGCACGCAACCGACGATGGATTTTCTGCAGGTATCCGGGCGAAACATTCTGGTGATGGGCGTCGCCAATCGAAAAAGCGTCGCTTACCACACGGCCAAAGTTCTGGCTGACGCCGGCGCGAACGTTATTTTCAGCGTGCGTTCTGAACAGCGGCGCGAGACCGTTCAGAAACTGTTTCCGGACGCTCCCTGTTTTGTGTGCGATGTCGAAGACCAGGATCAGATCGATCAGTTGCGTGACGACGTCGCTGAATTACTGGCGACTTCAGCGGCAACGACTTCAGAAGCAGAACGTACATCCAGAACGTTGCATGGAATCGTCCATTCGATTGCGTTTGCAGATTACTCGGCGGGCTGGCTGCCGTTTCACGAGACACCTCGCCCCGCGTTTCTGCAGGCGATCGACCTGTCGTGTTACTCGCTGATTGCCGTTTCGAACGCGTTTCGAGGTTTGCTCGACAAGGAACACGGCAGCGTGGTCACGATTTCGATTTCCACAACCAGAATGGCCGCGGAAAACTACGGATACATGGCTCCGGTTAAAGCCGCGCTGGATTCGTCGATCTGCTTCCTGGCGAAAGCGTTTTCGAAATTTTCAGCGGTTCGATTCAACGCGGTTTGCCCTGGACTGCTGAAGTCGTCAGCGTCGGCGGGCATTCCCGGCTACGTCGACAGCTATCTTTACGCTGAGGAAGCGACGCTGCGAAAAAAGGCGGTCCAAACGGGCGAAGTAGCGGATACGGTGGTGTTTCTGCTGAGTCCCCGGTCGTCGGGCATCAACGCTCAGGGCATCGTGATCGACGCGGGGATGTCGACGAACTACTTCGACGTGGACCTGGTGAACCGCGGAAACTGATACCGATTTCTGAATTTGCTCGCCAGAATCCAGCAGGGTGGACTCAACCCGTGGCCGATCAACCGCTTCTCAACGTCGTGCTCTACCAGCCGGACATTCCACAAAACACCGGCAACATTGGTCGCACGTGCGTCGCTGTCGGAGCGAAGCTGTGGCTGATCCGACCGCTGGGCTTCAGGCTGGACGAGAAACATCTACGGCGGGCCGGTATGGATTACTGGCAACATCTTGACTGGGAAGCGGTTGATTCGTGGGAAGAGGTCCGCGAGCGACTTCCCGAAGCTAACGTCTGGTGTCTGACCAAATTCGCCACTCGGATGGTTTGGGACGCGACGTTCCAGCCGGGCGACATTCTGCTGTTTGGCAGCGAGTCCCGAGGCCTCCCTGACCGAATCCGCGAGGAGCAGCCGGGGAGAAATCTCAAACTGCCGATGAGCGATCTCGTCCGCAGCCTCAATCTTGCCAGCACG
>JABMPE010000721.1 GCA_013203845.1 Rhodopirellula sp.
CTCCCCCTCTTGCCCAAGTAGTGACCATGAGCACGATGGTTACTAATGGCGAAATCATCCTCTCTCAGGACGAGTCCAACGGCAGCGGGGATCGCCTCCTGTCCCGTGCACAGATGCGTAGGGCAGCGCATCTCCTGCTCGGAGTAGCGCTCCGCGATCGTCTCTTCGACGTAGCGGATCCTTTTCATGCTCCGCAGCAGATCCCGTTTTATGCTCTTATCCAGATCGATTGATGTATTGCAGCCCATAATGGTGTCAATCCTCGTCGGGAGCGATTTCCAGCAGTATACGCCCCGCCTGTCCCGACTCGAGTAAACTCAGTGCTTCGTTGATATCGTCCAGAGGAAAGCGGTGTGTAACCAGTTTTTCCAGGGGCAGTAGGCCTCGCTTGTACTTGTCGGCGTACAGCGGTATATCCGTGTCCGGTTTGCTGTCGCCGCCCCAGCTTCCCATGATGCGTTTTCCGCTTATGAGCTGGTGTGGATCGATGCTGATCTTCTCACCCGCTGGTGGGTGGCTGGCGAAGACGCACAGACCTCCGTTGGTTCGAACTGACTCGAAGGCTTGCTCAATCGTTTGTGTTCGACCCGCTGCCTCCGCGGCGAAGTCAACACCGCCACTGCCAACAATCGAACGAATGCCCTCAACCGGATCTGTGTGCGTTGCGTCTATCACGTGCGTCGCACCAAGTGACTCGGCCATCTCCAGTTTTCTTTTCTCAATGTCCACCGCAATGATTGTTGAGCATTCGCACAGCTTCGCACCCAGCAAGGCACTGCTACCAATGCCGCCCAATCCGAAAATGGCGATAGTATTCTCACGCGTCGGCCGCATCGTGTTGATCACCATGCCGGCACCGGTGGGAACCGCGCAGCCGAGAAGGCTGGCCAAGTCCATGGGAAACCCTTCCGGTAGTTTCACGCAGCGGTTTTCTGACACGACGGCATGTCGGTTGAACGTCGTGACACCCCCTGCATTTATCGTGACGCCAGCCTTCTTGTAGCGGCTTCCCTGTACGTCGCATCCCGTTCCCTTGATCCAAGTCAGCACGACTCTGTCTCCCGGTACAACCTTTGAGACTTCGCCGCCGACCGCCAGGACCGTGCCTGATCCCTCATGACCCAGCATATGAGGCAGAAAACGGTCTTCTCCATGTTTCCCACGCACTTCCATTAACTGACTGTGGCAGACTCCGCTATAGGCCACGCGCACAAGCACTTGGCCGGGCTGCAATTTCGGGATTTGTATCCCAGCTTCGACAACCAGTGGTTGCCCTGCTGTGTAGAGCACAGCCGCTGTTGTTTCAGACTCAGGGGATGAACCAGTAGAAGTCACCGGTGAAACCTATCTCTTTGAAGAACGCCTGCCATTCGTCCACGTGCATAACTGTCTTGGCTGTCAGATTCCAGGCCGACATCAGTTCCTTCTCTTCATCATCTCTGTAGGCGTCGACCGTAATGAAGCTCTTGCCGCGTGCCACGCGCTCAATCTCCTGTAGTGCCTGGGCGCACTCCTCGCGTACGAGATTGTGCACGGTATTGATGGAGATCAGCACGTCAAATGCGTTATCCTCGAACGGCAGGTTGATGGCGTTCGCCACCCCAACATGTGGTCGCATGTCTTCCAGGGCGTTCTCAATGGCATACTCTGAAATGTCCACGCCCTTGACGGTCATGCCGGGAATCAGTTCGGCCATGTCATGAAGCATGAATCCTTTGCCACAGCCGACATCAAGCACAGAGCTTTCCGCAGTCAGTGCGAAGTGCTCCTGAAATGTGGGAATAACAGGCTGCCAGAAACGTGGGTTGTAAGCATAGCCGCCGTAGCCATGCTTGCGGTCCCCGTCAAAGAAGTCCTTCCCGAACTGCCTTGCAATGGCCCGGTCCTCATCGGTCTTCTCTGCACCTCGCTCCTTGACTGCCCGTTTTGTCTTCGGGTAGTTCATCAGCAGATCAATCTCTCGTCCCATTTTCATATCCTCTCTCAAGCCTCGCGGGCGTATTCCCCGCTTATTCCCATCCCCTGGCAATTTGGCTTCAGCCAAGATATTACTTCTTCATCGTTCGAATGTTATAGCAGCTGTCATCATCCGTGATCCGTCCTTCCCTGTACGCCTCCGCCACTTCGCGCATTCCGTCGGCCACACAGTACTTCGGCGCGTAGCCAGTGGCCAGCAGCTTCTTTGAACTCAGGCGATAGGAGCGTGGATCGTTGGACTCTGTCACCACGACCTTCGCCGGTGCAACGGCTGTGGCACGTTCCGCGATCTCCATGATGGACAGGTTCTCAAAGCCGGCGTTGTAGACGCCTTGCACGGCTTCGCCCTTCTCGAGCATGTGCAAGTAGACGCCCACCATGTCCTGAATGTGCATGTTGGGTCGCGTCTGATCGCCTCCGAATACGGTGATCTTGCCGTTCGCCAGAGCCTGCATAGTCAGCATGTTCACAGACAAGTCCAAGCGCATTCGCGGCGAATACCCGCATAACGTTGCCGGGCGCACGATCTGCATAAGAATCTGGTCTGCGTAGCTCAACAGTACCCGCTCCGCAACCATCTTTGTCTTGTTGTAGTCGGAGATCGGAACCAGTGAGAGTTCCTCGGTTACCTCTGGCTCATCCTTCACTCCATAGACACTGCCAGAGCTCGCGTAGACGAACTGTTTTACGTCGCAGGCGATGGCGCGCTCAACCA
>JABMPE010000077.1 GCA_013203845.1 Rhodopirellula sp.
AAACTGCCAGCGAGAAGACAACCAAAGCGCTGGACGTGGCTGCCGCTATCACAGCAGTCGCGGTCTTGGCGAATAACTCCACGATCGCCGTCGGACTCGCCACGGGCGCGGTGACGACGTATGACGCCAAAGATTTCACGCAGACGGGCATGCTCGCTGGCCACGGCAGCCCCGTTCGACGGATCGCTTTCAACACGACCGGAACCCATCTGAGTTCGTTAACTGCTGACGGCAGCGTGCAACTGTGGGATTTAAAAGCACAGGCAATTGCTCAGGCATTCTCCGGCGAAGGCGGCGCGATTACAGATTTCGCTTTTCAGAACGACAACAAATCGATCGTCACGTCGCACGCTGACGGAAAAGTTCGAGTCGAAACTATTTCGGCACAACTGGTGCATCGGGCTGACGACGGACGCGTGAACGACATTTCGATGGCGGCGAACGGGGCGCAATATGCGACAGCCGGAGCCGATGGGGCGATCAAACTCTGGAACGCTTCCAACAGTGCTCCGACGATCAGCGTCACCGGTTTCGAAGGGCCGGCGCTTTGTGTCAGCGTGAGTCCAGACAATCGGCAGATTGCCGCTGGCGGCAGTGATAAGACTGTCCGCACATGGAACCTCGGTAACGTAACGGCATACTTCAAACTCAATGTCCCGGCGGCAGTCAGTCGAGTCAGCTACAGCCCTGATTCCACGAAGCTTGTCGCGGCACTCTCCGACAACACGTTGCAATGTTTCGACCCGACGCCGCTGAATCCTCAGCCTGCCGAACCGCCCGGGCGCGATGCGTCTCAGGTGCTGCGCGGGCACACCGCAAGTATCAGCGACATTTCCTGGACTTCCGACAGCCAAACGCTGAGAAGTGCCAGCAGAGACATGACACTGCGGGAATGGACGATTGCGTCGCCCAACGAAAAGAAAACGCTCACCGGACACTCGCTGGATGTCTACTCGGTGGTGTTCAGTCCCGACGGTGAAACGCTGGCGTCGGCTTCTGCCGACAAGACGGTCCGACTATGGAATCTCGCCACCGGTAAAGCACTCAAAACGCTCGCGACTCTTCCCGCCGCGGTTTATGCGCTCGATTTTTCTGCTGACGGCAAGCAGCTTGTCATCGCCGGAGCCGATCACAGCGTCCGGCTTTACAGCGTCAGCGATGGACGGGAAATCAGACAGTTCAACGGGCCGACACATCCTGTCTATACGGTCGCCTTCAGTCCGGACGATCACCAGATTGCGGCCGCGGGAATGGGGCTGGGAGACGAGCGAAGTATCTTTGTCTGGTCTGTCGATTCGACCGAGCCAACAGCCATTATCAAGGGGCATGAAGACGACGTTTACCGGACACAGTTCAACTCGGCGGGCTCGCGATTGATGTCGATCGGTTATTCCGGGGCTCTGCGAATCTGGGACGTTTCCAGCCGCCAACAGGTCTTCGGGCAGAACCTGGACGCTGTCAGTTATTCCGGAGCGATCTCTCCGGATGGATCGACGGTTGTCGTTACCTCAAATGATAGAACGGCAAGACTTTTGACGCTGCCGGACTCGGCGAGATAACCGACGACGCCCGTTTTCTTTGGCGATCTGGTGCCGAAACCCCTTTATCTAACAACAGGATCAAAACATGACGGGTTACACAGTTCACACCGGCACTTCCAAGAAGTTTACGGAAGGATGGGACAATATCTTCGAGAAGAAAAAGCCGGCTGGAAAATCCGCCGGCCAGCAGAAGGTGGACAATGTGGCAGAAGGTGCCCAATCAAAATCCAAGGGCGGCGGAAAGAAGAAGAGCGTAAAGAGTAAGAAAAAATGAACGCTCCATTTGTTGTCTCAGGACCCGCTCGATGTCCGTTTCTTCACACCTGACAGGAGTCTCGCCAGGTTCGCTGGCCTGGCAACTTCTGCGAATGGTACCGGAAGCCGTCTTTCTGGTTGACCCGGAATCGCTGATCATCCGAGAGACAAACGTCAACGCCGAGAGACTCACAGGACGACTTCGCGATGAACTGGCGAACCTGCCGTTTTCTGAATGGTTCACGGCTCCGGACGACAGCAGCCTGTCTGCACTCCTGCAGATTGTCGACGGATCATCGACTGTTAAATCGGCGCCACTGCCGGTCCAGCTGCGGTTCGATATCAACCGACTTCCGCCGTTGGCCGCAACGGGATATGTCCTCGAAACTGATGGGCAGCCGATCGGAATGATCACCGTTGGCCCAGCGTCGCCAGAAGTCGAGTCATCCGCCGCTGCATTGCCGCACGAAACGCTGCCACTCAGGGCTCAGACAATGGCGATTCCGTCGTCGGTCTCAGGAGACCGTCAGCTGGAAAACGCCAGAGAGCAGTTTCGATACCTGTTTGACCATTCGCCAGATGCCATCTTTGTTGAGTCCCTTGAAGGCACCGTGCTGGACGCCAACAAGGCAGCCTGCTCGCTTCACAAACTTTCGCGGGAACAGCTGATCGGGCAGGATGCCCTGGCACTTGTCCCTCCAGACGATCGAGACGCGGCCAGTCATCGATTGAAGTTTCTCGCGACTGGCGAGATCTCTGAATTTGAGTCGCGAAGTCTCAGAAGTGATGGTCTGAGCGTTCCGGTCGGCATACGTATTTCGACGATTTCTTATGATGGAAAGCAGGCGGTTCTGCTTCACGTAAGAGACATCACGCAACAAAAGAACGACGAGGTACAGAAACGCGAGCACGACCGGCAACTCGCTCATGTTTCCCGTCTGACCATGATGGGACAGCTTGTCGCCGGTATCGCTCACGAAATTCGTCAGCCACTCTGGTCGCTCTCCACTTTTGCAGATGTCTGTGTGGAGTCTCTGAGTCGACCGGACTATGCGGATCGACTCCCGAAAATCCGGGAAGTCGCCAGCAAGGTCGTTTCCGAAGCACGGCGTGTGAATGCCATTACAACGCGAATGTTGTCCTTCGCAAGAAACGGAGTTCCTGAACGAACGACCTGCAACATCGCGGAAATCGCGAACGACGCCATCGAATTGACGGCTGGCCGGGCTCGATCCAGTCGAATCAAAACGACGCTTCGCCTGGACGACGAGCTGCCGTTGATTCAGTGTGACCGCGTGCTGATTGAGCAGACTTTCGCAAACCTTTTGAACAACGCGTACGAGGTACTCTCTGTCCATTTGTCCGACGCTCGTGAGGTGATCATTGAGATTACCCGGCATGCTGAAGACCGAAACTTCATTTCTACCAGTGTGCGTGACAACGGCCCCGGACTGTCGGAAGGAGTCTTGCCTGAACAATTATTTGAAGGTTTCTTCACAACTGGACAATCAGGACTCGGCATTGGACTGGCACTAAGCCGTTCCTTCGTTGAAGATCACGGCGGCATAATCTGGGCCAGTCAGTTACCTGGTGGTGGAATGGAGTTTGTTTTTACCTTGCGGGTTGACGGGGGCAAACAGGGACATGTTGACAGATTCGGCGTCTGATAAGCAAACAGTCTTCGTGATCGACGATGACGAAGCCGTGCGCGAATCAATCGCCGCTCTTGTCGACATTCGAGGCCTGCCCGTCGAAACCTTTGCCAGCGCCGAAGACTTTCTTGCCACCTATTCCGGCGTGGAACCCGGTTGCGTCATCACCGATCTCCGGATCGAACATGGGATGACCGGCCTTGAGCTGCAGGTGGCGTTGCGCGAACGTGGATACGGGATTCCCGTGATCGTCATCTCGGCCTACGCCAATGTGGCGACTGCGGTTCAGGCCATGCACAACGGTGCCGTCACCCTGCTCGAAAAGAATTGTTCGTCGGACGAACTCTGGAAGGCCATTGTCGAAGCGCTGGCCACCGACAGCGACCGCCGGATACTGTTGCTGCAGCAAAAGTCACTGATCCAGCGTTTTGAGCAACTCAAGACAGAAGAACTGGTCGTGCTGCAGGGCGTCATCAATGGACAGCTCAACAAAGTCATCGCGAAAGAACTGTCGATCAGCCTGCGGACCGTCGAAACACGACGCCACAATGTGCTTGACAAAGTCGGCGTCGCGTCGCTTCCTGAACTGGTGCGACTTTATGTCGAGCTGGAGCAGGCGATTGGACAGCCACCCGGCCCATACCTGATGGATCGCGCAAATTCGCAGCAGTAAAATTCTCAGCAGTCGTTGCTGAATTTCGCACCGTGACCGCCGTGACTTTTCCCGCCGCAGTATCGCGGTAACAATCCGCGGCATGAACCACTACACCGACCGATTACATGCGGCGATCGCTGATCGCAAAACTCCAGCGCTGGTTGGGCTCGATCCGCGACTGGATCAACTTCCGGAATCAGTTGTCGCGGCGGCTCGCAGCCGCACAGCGACCGAAACCGACGCCGCGGCAAGCGCGTTCGACGAGTTCTGCTCGCGAATCATTGATGTCGTCGCCCCGCTGGTACCCGCCGTTAAACCACAGGCTGCGTTTTTCGAGCAGTACGGTCCTGCTGGTTGCCAGGCACTTCAGAACGTGATTCGCAAAGCGCGAAACGCGGGCCTGATTGTTATTTGTGATGCAAAACGCGGCGACATCGGGTCCACAGCCGAGGCCTACGCCAGCGCGTATCTCGCTGGAGCCGATCCTGATGCCGCTATCTGGGCAGCCGACGCTCTGACCGTCAACCCTTACCTCGGTAAGGACACGCTCGAACCATTCGTCAAAGTGGCCATCGAACGCGGAGCAGGACTCTACGTGCTCGTACGGACCAGCAATCCCGGCGCGGCAACCTTTCAGGACCGCGAGACCGACGGTCAGAAACTTTATCGATGCGTCGGTGACGTCGTGGAGAGCTTTAATGTCGAATCAACCGGCGCGTGTGGTTACGGCCCGATCGGTGCCGTCGTGGGAGCCACCTATCCGGCCGAACTGACGGAGCTTCGAGCCGCCATGCCGCGAACTCCACTGCTGGTGCCGGGCTTTGGTTCTCAGGGCGCCGGTGCATCGGAAGTTGCGGGTGGCTTCGACGCAAAAGGGTTAGGAGCGTTGATCAACAGTTCGCGAGGCATCAACTTCGCCTGGCGCAACGCCAGATACAGCGAACAGTTTGCTCCTGAAGAGTGGGAACAGGCCGTGGAAGCCGCGACGAAAGACATGATCAAAGAACTTGCCGACAGCACTCCAGCCGGAGTGTTGCAGTCATAGTCGCCTTACTTACTTAGTCGCCTTAACTGTCAGGAAACCTCAACATGTTTCGCATACTCAAGATTTCTCTGATCGTCGGGCTGGTGGGGCTATCTGGTTTCAACTTGTCCGGCAAGTCGCGAGCGGTGGCCGACGATTGGCCGCAGTGGGGAGGGCCTCAACGCGATCTCGTCTGGCGAGAAACCGGCATTGTTGATCAGCTGCCTGATGGTGAAATGCTGCCTCGTGTCTGGGCGACTCCGATTGGCGAAGGATACGGTGGACCGTCTGTCGCTGATGGGCGCGTCTACGTAATGGACCGGCCTCGCGACCAGCAACTGGAACGCGTGTTGTGCCTCGATGCAAAAACCGGGGCCATCATCTGGCATCATGACTACGAAGCCCGCTACTCGATCAGCTACCCGGCAGGCCCTCGCTGCACACCTGTTATTGACGGCAAGCTTGTTTACGTGGTCGGAGCAATGGGGCACATGTTCTGTCTCAAGACAGGCGACGGCAGCGTCGTCTGGAAACGAAACTTCGTTGACGATTTCGGGACTGAACTGCCAACCTGGGGCATGGTCGCTTCGCCGCTTGTGGATGGCGACCAGCTGATCACGCTGGTCGGAGGCACCTACAACAGCCTGGTGGTCAGTTTTGACAAGTCGACTGGAAAGGAACTCTGGCGGTCTCTTCAGGATTCAGGTGTCGGATACGCACCGCCGGTCATCTTCGAGTTTGGCGGTCGACGTCAGCTGATTATGTGGCACCCGGAAGCGGTTTCCTCACTGGATCCGACGAATGGCAAGGTTATCTGGCAAGTGCCCTACTCAGTGCGTGCCGGCCTTTCAATTGCGACTCCCCGCAAGTTTGAAAACAAGCTCTTCGTGGCCAGCTTCTACAACGGCCCCCGGATGATTGACGTCTCGAACGATGGTGCAAGTGCTTCCGTCGCGTGGGCCGGGAAAAGCGACAGTGAGATTCGCACGGACGGCGTGCATCCCATCATGTGTACGCCGTGGTTTGACGGAAAGAACATCTACTCAGTTTGCAGTTACGGGCAGCTTCGGTGTCTCGACGCGTCCACTGGAACCCGCCTGTGGGAAACAATCGATGCCACCGGCAGCGGTCGCTGGTGGAACGCCTTCATTATTCCTCAGGGCGACCGATTCTTCATTCATAATGAACAGGGTGATCTGATCATCGCCCGGTTGTCACCGTCCGGCTACAAGGAACTCAGCCGGGCAAAGCTGATTGAACCAACGCGACCTGTTCAACGACGTATGACAATCTGGTCACATCCTGCTTTCGCACTGAAAAGTGTCTTTGCGAGAAACGACAACGAAATCATTCGCGTGAACCTGGCAGCGAATTAATGAATCGATTCGATTCGATTCAACGATGACGGATTCCTCTCAGCGATCTCAGCGTTACACTCTGTTCATTCGCACCGAACTCACCGCGACAGCACGGACAATCTGGAAGGCGCGAGTTGCCAGCCTGGAACCTCGGATCCCCGCGAGAACCATCAAACCTAACGTTAACGTGAAGGAGCACCCCTCATGCGAGAGGGTTTTCAATATTCTTGTGGTCCGCGTCGACCACTTGTGAAGGTCATGGCGGCAGCGTTTCTGCTGCTGGTTCTCCCTGGTATCGTCCGCGCGGAATTCGTCAAGAAGGTCATCAAGGATGAGTCCGGCGAGCATGGCTACACCGTGTTTCTTCCGGAAGCCTACTCAGCCGGGAAGAAATGGCCGGTGATTCTCTTTCTTCATGGCGCGGGTGAACGCGGCCATGACAACCAGCGTCAGCTCACCATCGGACTTGCGCCGGCGATTCAGAAGCGGCAGGCATCGTTTCCTTTTGTTGCCGTGTTTCCGCAATGTGAAGACACCAGTACCCGTTATCTCACCGGCTGGCTGGCTGGAAGTCCCGACGCCAATCGAGCGCTGAAAATTCTTGATCAGGTCGAGAGCGAGTACTCGATCGACACCTCCCGCCGAATTCTGACTGGCTGGTCAATGGGAGGTTTCGGAACGTGGAGCATTGCTGCTGCAACGCCCACAAAGTGGCAGGCGATTCTTCCGCTGGCGGGTGGCGGTGCGGAGCTGGCCGAAAAGCTGGTCAACATTCCGATCTGGGCGTTTCACGGCTCGGACGACGCGGCCATTCGACCATCGCAATCCCGTCGAACAATTGCGGCTCTTCGCTCGGCCGGCGCCGAACCTCGTTATACGGAGATTTCCGGCGGTCAGCACGACATCACGCACATTGTGTACGACAACGACACCGTGATTCAGTGGATGCTCGACCCGAAGGGAAATCATCCGCGAGCACTCGCGCTGCGGGTTCCGATTAGCGATGCCACTGTCGACAACTCCCCGTTCATTCCCGCGCTGGAACTTGAAGGTGCTGCCACCATCCGGCTGGGCAACACCATGCTCGACGCGCTGGCCATGTCGATCCCCGATCAGCTTTCGAAGGAACTTCTACAGGGCTCTCTGGCCGACATCTACGATGGAACGGTCGTTGAAGGTCGCCAGTTTCAGATTACGTTTGGCAGCATCTCCTACTCCGCGGATCTGCGTCGAGTGCGTCTGAATGCCTACACGAAAGACCGCCTGAATGTGCAGATCGGCGTGCAGAATGCGATCTTGAGAATCGGCGGCACGTCAGTGATTGGCCAGGATCATTCGGCGTCGACCGGCCCGATCGACGTCGTCATCGGACATCGAGATCCCGTCTGGTTGAGCTTCGACGTCACACCCTACATCGAAAACCGGAAACTGAGGCTCAAGCTGGTCGGCACGCGTTTCGACATTCCGTACGACAACTGGTATGTAACCGCTCCGGCAGGCGTCAGCGTGCGAGGTTTTGGCATGACTCGCGAAAAGGTCTCGCAAGGGCTGGTCGAAGGTCTTTACGGCAATAAGGCACGCATCGAACAGGAAGTTCGCGGACTGGTCCCGTCGCTGGTGACCGCGATGGAAGAGAAACTGCAGCTCGATCAGGCCAACTCGATGATTAGCAGTTTCTGGCCACTGCCGGTCTACAGTCCGCGGGTTCGAATCTGGCCGCAGGATGTCTCTACCGACGACGCTGGTGTGTCGGTTGTCCTGGGAGTTACCGCAGCGGCTGTCACTCCGGAGTCCGCACCTGATAAACCTTCCCGCCAGGTTGTCACCGACGTTACAGCCGAAGGAGTCAACAAGACCACTGACCTGCAGGTGTCGGTCGCGCCAAACATTCTCAAAGGATTGACCAGTTTGCTGGTGGCTGCCGACGTGGCGAAAATCAACGTCCTCGATATTCCGGATGCGTCTTTCGCCGGGTTTGCTGATCGCTCCGCGCTGACGAAGGCGTTCCCCGAACTCGCCACTCTTGGCCCCGAGGCCGAGATCTCATCGGATTTGCATCTGGCCAAACCAATCGCCATTGGAGACAACCGCAACAGAGACGGCATTCAATTCCAGGCTCCGGGACTCCTCTTCACGGTAGCGACGCGCGAAGGTGGAACATCGGCAGCCTGGAAACCGTTCGCCAGAATTGAATTCACGGTTAATCAGGGTACCGTGACCGCGCTGGAACGCGTCGACAACGAAACGCGAGCCTTGCAGCTGAAGTGGGAAGGTGAACCGGAAGTTTCTGTTGAAACTCGCTTCGCCGATGGCTACCAGCCAGCGAATGACACCGTTAATCGCGACGTTCTTGTCAAACTGTTTCGAGATTCCTGGAAGCGTTGGATCGGTCAGGGTCCGGCCTCACAGACGATCATCCCGGATATTGATCTGGGCCTGACTCAACTTCGACTCAGTAATGTGTCGTGGAAGAGCCCTGCTCTCTCGGTGACTTTCTCGCCACCTGGCGTCAAGCTGACAAACAGCAGCAAAGAGGATCTCGTCTACGAAACCAAGGGACCGTTCAGTGGCTGGGGCGGACCTTACACGCTGGAACCAGGCAAGTCGCACGAGTATCCCATCGCCTATCCGCTGATTTATCGTCGCCGCATTGATGGTCAGTACGTGGAATACGCGCTGGCTCCCGGTTCGCATTCGGAATTCCGCATACCACAGGCCGGCGGTGCTCCAAGGCTGTTCAAAGCCCGGGAAGGACTGGACGTCGGAAACGTCAACGCGACGACGTCAGAGTCGTCAGAAAAGGGCGACACAAAAACCGACTCCAAATCAGCCGACTCTTCCACCGAGAAATCAGAGAGCAGTTCCTCAGACAAAAACTGACCACCATGCTTTCGCATTCGTTGACCGTCAGCAGTTTCGAGAGCGTCAGCTTCACGGTCCAGTTTCCGTTGTGATTCAAATGGTCGGTGACGACGGCTTCTTCCTGTTCTCATTCCCTGCAAATCTTTAGCGAACGAATTCTGGATTCTCGTGCATCAACCCTTCTATCCAACTTTCCGGAACCTTCGCTGCAGCACCCTGATGTGCTGTCTGCTGGCGGGATTTATTGTCGCGATGCTGGGAGCCGATGCAGCTTCAGGCAGCGTCATCACCGGCCAGACGATGGGAACCTCTTACCGTCTTGTACTGGCGGTTCCGCAGTCGCCATCGGAGCTGACATCGATTCAGGCGAAAGTCGATGAGGCGCTGGAACAACTCGAAAACCAGATGTCGACATGGCGTCCGGATTCCGAACTTTCCCGCTTCAATACGTCGAACTCGACGGACTGGTTTCCGGTTTCTCGTGACACTGCTTTTGTTGTTTCAGAAGCCAGGAAGATCTGGAAACTCAGCGAAGGCGCATTTGATCCCACTGTCGCACCGCTGATCAAACTTTGGCATTTCGCTGAAGAACCCGGCGTTGTACAGCTCCCCAGCGAAGACGATGTCTCTCAGGCCCGAGCCAGGATCGGATTCGGCGAGATTGAAGTTCAACTCGACCCACCAGCGCTGTTGAAGAAAAGGCCTGAACTTCAACTGAACCTTTCCGCCATTGCGAAAGGTTACGCCGTCGACGTGGTGTCTGAACTTCTCACTGAACGGGTTGCTGGCGGCCATCTGGTCGAGATTGGTGGCGAAATGCGCAGCCACGGTCACAAGACTGATGGCAGCTCGTGGACCGCCGGTATCGAGACTCCAGATGCATTGCCGAGGCAGATTCACGCGGCCCTTCGTCTTGACGACCGATCGCTCGCCACGTCCGGAGACTATCGGAACTTCTTCGAGGTTGATGGCCAGCGTTACTCGCACACGATCGATCCGGCCACAGGCAGACCGGTCACGCACGACCTGGCTTCGGTTTCCGTGCTCGCTGACGATTGCCTGACAGCCGATGCTCTCGCGACCGCGATCGAGGTACTTGGTCCGGAGCGTGGACTGGCACTGGCAAATCGTAAAAACGTCCCGACTTACCTGATTGTTCGAAACGAAACCGGCTTTCGTGTCCAGGCTTCGGAATCGTTTCCCCTGGTCGTTACTCCCGGCCTGCCGGTCACGCCGGAAAGTAAAGACAACTCCGTCATCGCCACAGTTCTGGCGGTGGTGGGAATCTTCGCGCTGGCGATTGCGGGAATGGCAGTGGGCGTAATTTTCAGCAATCGATCGATCAAAGGCAGCTGCGGGGGCCTTGCCAGCATGCCCGGCCAGGATGGAAAATCGATTTGCGAATTGTGTACGGTTCCTGCCGAAGAATGCCGCGACGAGGCCATGCGAAAAATCCGTCAGGAAGCGGCACTCGCTGAAAACGACTTCGAAGTCTAACCTGCCGTCCCTAAGAAGGTCTTTCCATGCGTCCTTTATTCGCGATGTGCTTGTGTCTTGTGTTTCTGGCCACCTCACAGGCTGCAGATTCGGTTCTCATTGAGGCCGAAAGCTTTGAGAATTCCGGCGGCTGGAAGCTGGATACGCAGTTCATCGACACCATGGGTTCGCCCTACCTGCTGGCTCATGGTCTGGGACGTCCGGTGAAGGACGCAACAGCCACCGTTGAATTGCCATCCACTGGCACGTATCACGTTTTCGTTCGAACCGTGGACTGGGTCGCCAGATGGAATGCAAAAGGTCAACCGGGACGATTTGAAGTCTCGATTGACGGCAAGCCATTGAAAGAAACCTTTGGGACGAAGTCGTCCGATTGGGCCTGGCAGGACGGCGGCGTTATCGACATCGACAAGAAAAAGATCGAAATCGGCCTGCACGACCTGACTGGCTTCGATGGTCGCTGCGATGCCATTCTACTGACCAAGGGCGACGAAGCTCCGCCAAACGATTCGACAATACTTGCTGGCTGGCGACGAAAGCTGCTGGGACTGGATGAAGCTCCAACAGCCCGCGGACCTTACGACCTGGTGGTGATCGGTGGCGGATATGCGGGAATGGGTGCAGCCCTTTCTGCGGCCAGAATGGGCTGCAAAGTAGCTCTCGTACAGAACCGACCAGTTCTCGGCGGCAACGGTTCGAGCGAAGTTCGCGTCTGGGCCATGGGCAATATCCGCCGCGGAAAGTACCCACGCATCGGCGAGATCATCGAAGAATTCTGCGACCACGCCAAAAAATCGCCGGGGACTTACGAAGAGTTCGGCGACGCACAGAAAGAAGCCATCGTTCGAGCGGAAAAGAACATCGATCTTTTTCTCAACCACCACGCTTACAAAGTGGATACCGAGGACAATCGCATTGTCGCGGTACACGCCTTCGACACTCGGACAAGCGAACATTCCCGATTCACCGGCAAACTCTTTTCGGACTGCACGGGTCACGGCACGATCGGGTATCTCGCCAAAGCCGAATGGAACATGGCAGATGACGGTCGAATGGGAATGAGCAATATGTGGGCCTGGGCCAACGCCGAGAAGCCCACCACGTACCCGGAAACACCGTGGGCTCTTGATCTGGTCATGAAAGACTTTCCCTACCCGCGAGACTTCCACGGACAATGGTTCTGGGAAAGCGGCTTCGATAAAGACCCCCTTGGTGGAGCCGAATCCATCCGTGACTGGAATCTGCGAGCGGTTTACGGCGCGTTCAACGCCATGAAAAACAGGGACGGAGCCGCTGAACACAAAAACGCATTTCTGACCTGGGTGGCCTACGTCGGCGGTCCGCGCGAGTCTCGCCTGCTGCAGGGAGACGTTGTGCTGACTCAGGACGACATTGTCGCGAAGAAAGAGTTTCCCGACGGCTGCGTTCCGAGTACCTGGTCGATCGATCTGCATTATCCGAAAGAGCAGTACGCGGAAAAGTTCAAAGACAACCCGTTTATTTCCTACGCCGTCCATGATCGCCGAGTCGACCGCGCGTACGGATACCCGGTTCCGTACCGGTGCTTCTACTCTCGCAACATCGACAACCTGTTCATGGCAGGCCGCTGTATCAGTGTGACTCACCAGGCCCTCGGCACCGTCCGAGTCATGAAAACCTGCGGCATGATGGGTGAAGTCGTTGGCAAAGCGGCTTCGATCTGTACTCTGCAAAGCTGCACCCCGAGAGACGTTTACGAACGGTACCTCGACGAACTCAAAGAACTGCTGGTCCTTCCAGGCAAAGCTCGCCGCGAAACCGTTTCGTCGGAAATTACAATCCCCAAAGATGCTCTGGCACTCGCTGGTCCGACCGGACCGATGGAAGGAATTGATCCTGCCAAACTGCAAGGTCTGAACTTCGACGACCGTGACGCGAAGAAAGAAGGCAAATGGACCGAAGGCACGGGCCTCAAAGGGTTCATCGGTCATGGCTATCTTTACGCGGCAGCCAACAGTGGCGCGAAAATCACCTGGACATTTAAGGCTCCACATGATGGAGTTTTTGACGTTCGAGTCAGCTACCAGGCTCACGAGAATCGATCCAGCCAGGTCAAGGTTCTGGTCACCTCCAACGCCGGAGAATCGTCGAAAGTGGTGAACATGAAAGTCGCCGCACCGCTGGAAAACGGTTTCGCCAGCGTGGGGCAGCTCAAACTTGTGAAAGATGAATCCGTTTCCGTCGTGATTACGGCGGACGGTTCTAACGGCAACGTCCATGCGGACGGACTTCAGGTCATTTCGATCCAGTAACCTGGCAACTTCTGCTACCGTCCGGCGTTATGGATCCTGAGCCGCAAACATTTCTGTTGCCCGTTGTTCGTGCTCAGCCGCTTCAGCCACGAGTGAAGCGGCCAGTTGGCGCGCTGCTTCTGCATGTGTTGCGTCTGGGGATTCTTACCTCTGTACTGCTGTTGATCCGGTTGCAGCATCAGCGGTTTGTGGCGACAGAAGCCGCAAGGGACCAGAAACCTGTCGACCCGAATATCCTTCGTGACTTCTTCCCCGGCGCAGTTGCTGGTGGTCCGTTTGATCCTGAGCGGCGTACGCAGCAGGTTGTCGACTCGGCAAACCAGCCGCTGGGATTCGTTGTGCAGACGTCGCCTCAGGCTGACGGCATTGTCGGCTTCTCCGGCCCGACGAACGTTTTGATTGCCTTCGGAACGGATGACCGCATCCGGGGTCTGAGGATTCTCTGGAGCCGCGACACGCGGGAACATGTCAATCTGATTGAGCGGCAGCCTGACTTTCTAAAAACGTGGAACGGCAGCCTCTGGCCCGATGCCGCCAATCTGAAAACTGTTGACGCCGTCTCTGGAGCAACGCTGACCAGCCTCGCGATCGCCGAGTCCATTAGCACTCGCCTGGGAGGAAGCGTTCCGTCACTGCGTTTTCCCGACGAGATCAACGTTTCCGAAGTCACTGTCTGGTTTCCCGAAGCGGCACTGCTGGCTCCCGATAAACACCGCCCTGCCCTGCTCCGAGTCCTCACGAAAGATGGAACGCCACTCGGTTACACCTTTCGAACGTCGCCCGCCGCTGACAACGTGATCGGTTATCAGGGACCGACAGATACGCTGGTCGCGTTGAACCTTGAAGAAAAAGTGCTGGGGATCCGGCTGCGACACAGCTTTGATAACGAACCGTACGTCAGGTACGTGAGGGACGAAGATTACTTTCTTAACCTGTTCAACGGACGCTCGCTGAAGGAGCTCGCCGGTATGGACCTCTTCGAAGCCCGCGTCGAAGGCGTGTCCGGTGCCACGATGACCAGCATGACCGTCGCCGATGCGCTGGTTCTTGCGGCTCAAGCGGCCATAACTGAGGCGGCACCGTCATCTAACCGCGAACCTTCGATGCTGCCAAATGCCAGACAACTTTCAACCATTGTCGTCGTGCTGGTCGGTCTGATTGTTGGATTCACGCAGTTGAGGAAGTTCCGATTCGCGCGGCTGGCGATTCTCTTTGGTGCAATAGTAATCGTGGGCCTGCTGAACGGCGACATGCTCTCACAGGCGACTCTGATCGGATGGACGCAGAACGGCGTTCCATCGACGCTCGCGACGGGGCTGGTCATCGTGTCGGCGGTTGCCTTTCTTGTTCCGATCATCTCGAAGCAGCAGGTTTACTGCCACCAGTTGTGCCCGCATGGAGCGGTTCAGCAGCTCGTTAAGAAACGACTTCCCTGGCAATGGACGATGCCTGACTGGCTGAGGCAGTCGCTGCCGTTACTGCCATACGGGTTGCTCGGCTGGTGCGTTTTCGTGGCGATGTTGCATCTGCCGTTCAGCCTGGTCGACGTGGAGCCGTTTGATGCGTGGGTGTTTCAAGCCGCAGGAACCGCCACGATCGGCGTCGCTCTGGTCGGACTGGTGGCGTCGCTGTTTGTACCGATGGCCTATTGCCGATACGGATGCCCGACCGGTGCGCTGCTGGACTATCTTCGGTTTAACTCACGCAGCGACACATGGAGCCGCAGCGACTGGCTGGCCACAGCTCTGCTCCTGTTCTCGCTGGTTCTGATTTTCGCCGCACCACAAGGCTCATTCACCGCCGCAGACATTCAGACCGCCAGAAACTTTGCACAGCCTCTTTTCAAAGACCACAAGCTGGCTCTGCAATGGCTCACCTTTTTATCCGGTATCTGCTTTGTGGGGTCATTGGTCGCCGTCCCCTGGCTCGTTTCGAAGATACCGGCTGACTACTTCGTCCGTACAACGGAAGAACGAGCCGACTTTCGTCATCAGCATCCGGTCGCAGTGCTCGCGTGGAGACTTTTCAAGAATCTGCTGGGTGCCGTGCTTCTGCTGGCGGGTATCGCCATGCTGGTATTGCCGGGCCAGGGACTCCTGACAATCCTGCTGGGGATCATGCTGATAGACTTTCCCGGCAAGCGACGACTGGAGATCCTCATCATCCGCCGCCCGTCCATCTATCGAGCTCTTTGCTGGATTCGCCGACGAACTGGTCGAGACGATCTGCAACTGCCTTTATAATCGTACGAGTCCACTTTGAAGCGATTCGAGAAACCGCATGAATCTGTTTGCGAAAGCTGAATCCAACAATCTCGATCGAGCGAAGCCGCTGGCAGCACGTATGCGACCTCGCAACCTGGACGAATTTGTCGGTCAGAAGCATTTCATTTGGGAAGGCAAACTGCTGCGTCGAATCCTTGCCGCCGATCGCCTTTCGTCAGTGATCTTTTACGGGCCACCTGGCTGCGGAAAAACATCTCTGGCCGAGGTTATCGCCGGACAGACGAAATCCGTTTTTTCGCGTCTGAACGCTGCGTCGGCAGGTGTCAAAGAAGTTCGGACTCTCTTGGATCAGGCGCGCGACCGGCTCGCCACCGGAGGCAAAGCGACATTGTTGTTTGTCGACGAGCTGCACCACTTCAATCGGACTCAACAGGATGTGCTGCTGCCCGATGTCGAGTCCGGAGTCGTACGACTGATCGGGGCGACGACGGAGAACCCGTTCTTCTCGCTGGTGTCGCCGCTGGTCAGTCGAAGTCAGGTCTTCGAGTTCAAACCAATCGAACCGGTCGAGGTCCGCGTGGTTCTGGAGCGAGCATTAGTCGATAGAGAGCGAGGTCTTGGCGACCTCAACGTTTCAGCAACCGACGAATCTCTCAATTTCCTCGCGGAAGTTTCCGACGGAGATATTCGTCGCGCCTTGACCGCGCTGGAGATCAGTGCTCTGTCGGTACCTGGTGGTCAGATTGACCTGGCCGTGGCGCAGGAGTCGATCCAGAAGAAGGCTATTCAGTACGATGATGACGCGCATTACGATTCCGCCAGCGCTCTCATTAAAAGTATGCGGGGCAGCGACGCCGATGCCGCGGTTTACTGGTTGGCTCGAATGCTGGAAGCCGGAGAGGATCCGCGATTCCTGGCTCGGCGGATCGTGATCGCCGCGTCTGAAGATGTGGGAAATGCCGATCCGCAGGCACTCGTGATCGCCAACGCCGCCGCTCAGGCAACGCTGATGATCGGGATGCCCGAGTGTCGAATTATGCTTTCTCAAGCCGCAACTTACGTGGCACTGGCTCCGAAATCGAACGCCGCCTACACCGCCATCAATGAAGCGATGCAGGACGTTCGCGAGCGACGGATACTGCCAGTCCCCGTATACCTGAAGGATTCGCACTACAAAGGCGCTGAGCGGCTCGGGCACGGCGCAGGATACGAGTACGCTCACAGTGCAGAAGACGGCTGGGTTGATCAGGATTATCTCGGCGTTGATCGCAGCTACTATCGACCCGTGAATCGCGGGTTTGAGATGGAACTACAGAAGCGTATGGAGACGATCCGGATCAGAAAGTCACAGGGGGAACAGAACTCCGAGAAGGCCGAATAGCGGCCCAGAACATCCAGCGAAGGTCTTTTGATGAAGGCAGCGAAGATTCGGCTGTTGAAATGGCGAACCAGGTTTCGTTGTACGAGCTGATGACTTCTCAGAATCTGGCGTCCGTTGGCGTCAGCCTGTACGCTGCATTCGGTGGGCATTGGTGGTCACTGACAGCGTTTCGAGGATCAAAATGCAGATTCGAAGAAGCAAGCAAGGTGGCTGCCTGGAACAGCCGACTGGTACTCACCCACGCGCTGGCGTCTCCACGCTCGACTATGTACTGGTTCTGGGCGTGGTGCTGCCGCTGGTGGCCTTTGCAATTCCGGCGGGCAAGCGGATTATTCAGTTAACGTATGAGATGGTCTGCACGCTGGTTGCGTGGCCGATGATGTAAAACACAGTCGCTGGCTTATCAGACATAACCCTGACAGCGAAACAAAAAAGAAACGCAGCGACAAGGAACAGCCTGATGTCTTCAAAAGTCACATTTCGTGATCTGCTTCGTAAAGTACACCGTGACGAACGCGGAGCGGTCAGCCTGGAAACCATTCTGATCATCGGAGCCATCGCAATTCCGATTCTGATCTTTCTGATCAAGTTTGGCTGGCCTCGCATTCGTGATTATTTCAATCAGGGACTCGACGAACTCGAAGAAGGCAGCGGCAACGCGGCGGGCACCAGCGGTCGAATGTGACGTTGTCGAAGTTGTCCCGCGGCATCTCGTGTCGCAAAGTGAATAACCACGAAAGGTACGGACTCACACGGGATGGCGTATTTTCTTCCGTGTGATTCCGCACCTTCCGTGGTGAAGTTTTTATGCAACTCAGTTTCAGGCAAAGATCAGGGCAGACATGATCGCGGTTGGTGTGCTGCTGATTCTGCTCTGTATTGCAGCCTGGACCGACGCGCGTTCACACACGATCTACAACTGGAACTGCTATCCCGGAATTGTTGCTGGTCTCGCGATCAACTCGGCAGGTCTGGGACCTCCCGCACCGGGCATGGACGGTTTCCTGTTCGCTGTTGCCGGCTTTCTGGGCTGTGGCATGATCATGCTGACCGCGTTTGTTTTCTTCCAGATGGGTGGAGGCGATGTCAAACTGCTGGCCATGATCGGCAGCTTTCTTGGTTTGCAGTCAGGGATCGAAGCACTGCTCTGGACGTTTTCGCTGGGGTTTGTTTTCGGAATCTCGACGATCATCTGGCGTTACGGCATCGTCTCACTTGTCCGGCAGGCGTTCGAACACTCAGCGGCAGTAGTCAAAGCTCGAAGCTGGATTCCACTGCACCGCGACGAAAGGAAACCATTGGAGCAGTGGTTGTTTCTGGCTCCGGCCGCACTGATTGCCGTGGGTATCGTCGTCTGGCCTGAAGTCGATCTGGTTCTGAATTGAAGCAAACGTATCCTGAAAGGACTTCACGATTTCCGGTCGTTCAGCGTTGATTGGCAGGACCGTCCTGCGTATCACCTGAAGATGCCGTAACGCGTTGGTTTGCTGCACCAGCCTTGTCAGAGAGTTGTCCGTGAATCGAGCGGTTCTTCAAGCCTTACTGCCAGCTTTGGCTGCCCTGGCGGCAGGATTCGTGCTGTTGCGTCTGGTGGTCCTGGTGAGTGGTGCGCGGCTGGAACTTCGTCGTCTGCGAAGCCTGCATCGATCTGAAGAAGGCGCCGTCCAGTCTCTGAGCTTCGTTCTGACGCTGCCGCTGTTCATCATGATTGTCATGTTCATTGTCCAGGTCAGTCAGTTAATGATCGGCATCATGGGCGTCCACTACGCCGCCTTCGCAGCCGCGAGAGCCGCGATCGTCTGGACGCCTGCCCGCATTCCCGGCGGTTCAATGGGAGAAGCGAGAGAAATTGAAAACGAGTTACAGCCTCCTCTGCGAACGGAAACGCCGCTCAATCTGACATTCACGGGTTCGGGCACTGACTTCGAAGGTTCTCAAGCCTACGCCTCCCACAAGCTGGAGAAAATTCTCGGAGCGGCGGCAATGGCCACGGCTCCGTTCAGCCCTTCCCGGAAAATGGTCGAGCCGATCAATTGCTCGCAATGCGGTATCCAGGCCTGGGCGTTTCAGGCCCTGTATCAACGGCTTGTGTCGTCGTCAGGAAATTCGAAGATTCCAGAGCGGCTGCTTAACAAGCTGTCGTACGCCTATTGGAATACGCAGGTCGAGCTGGCGTTCCTCGACAAAGACACGCTTGACGGCCCCACGTACAACCCGCGCGAGCTGATCCTTTTCGACGGTCTGCCTCAACAGAATGACGAAGGAGAATGGATTCGCAACTGGGTGCCACACGAGGTCGGCTGGCAGGATCCGATGCGACTGACCATCACTCACGATTTTGCACTACTGCCCGGTCCAGGCCGATTTCTGGCAAAATATATTGTGCGGGCTGATGGCGGAACGGATCGTGTTTCGTCGCGCGTGCAGATTCGTGGCGGAGGACAGGATCGTGTTCCGTGGTCACGTTCAGCCTACACCGTTCCGATTTCCGCATCGGCCACTTTAACGAGCGAGGGCTTCAAACCCTTACTGGCTTATGAACAGAACATTAACTGACATCCTGCTGCGTCTGGCGAGTACCGTCGCTGGGTGCCTGAAAGAACTGCCTCGTCGAGTTCACACCGACGAACGCGGCTCGATCAGCATCATCACCGTCTTTACGTTGCTGATGTTTACGATGATCCTGGTGATGATTGTCAACGTCGGAACTCACATCGACGACAAGCTGAAAATGCAGAACGCGTCCGACGCCGCAACGTACTCCGGCGGCGTTGTGCTGGCTCGCGGTATGAATGGTCTGGCGTTTTCCAATCACCTGATTTCAGACGTCTTTGCGATGACCGCGTTTCTCCGTGAAGGACGGGATCGCAACGCCGAGAGTCTCGTGCCACCTGTTCTCGACGCGTGGGCCTATGCTGGTGAAACGCTCGCACGATCCCAGTTTCCAAAGTTTGCGCAGCTGGGTGCGGCCATCGTCGACAAAGTTCCCAAAGAACAGGAAGCCGTCACGGCATTCGGCGAACTCACCGCTGCGGCATCTGAATTGAGCCTGCCTGTCTTTGAGCACATTCTCAAAGCACAGCTGATTGGTGAGTTTCAGCGAAGCCTACTGCAAACGGTGCCACAACTAGCTCAGTCCGTCGCGGACGAAGTTTCACGACGCCACGGATTGCTCGGCCCCAGCGGTGGTGGAAGCAGTTCAACTCTGCAAACGAATTACGAAGCAGAGCGAGGCAGTCAGCGAGCGGTCCTGTGGCGAACCAGCGTGCTCCCGGTGTCCCTGGGTGATGAATCCGACCCGCTTGTCAGAACGCTGCCCGTCGTTGACCCGGATCCGTTTCAGAATGACTATCCGCAACTGCTCGATGCGGACGTCTATCTGGAGATATCGCTGCGTCAGCGTCGAAACGTCGCTCGCAAGTTTCTCAACGACTGGAACTTCGACCGGCTGCGAATATTCAATAATGACGCAAAGATGTCGACCTACTTCCACCTGTGGAGAATCGCCACCTGCGGTCAACTGGAGCGGTTGCTCAACATTGAATACCCCGTGACGAACGTCCCGATGCTGTTGCGTTTCACAGAGATTAACGAGCCGATGGAGGGATTGATCCGACGCGCCGAAAACCCGGACGAGAACACGCGACTCACTCGCCGACGCGACGACCATTTCCCGTTGGTCATGAGCAACCTGCGTGGCCTTGTCGACCTCGACAGCTACATCGAAGATAACTTTCATTTTGTGGGAGTCACGTACCGTCGGCATCGTTCGGAACTTGGACCGGGACTGTTTACCAACCCTTTGAAGGCAAACGCCGACGCTCAAACTTTCTCGCAGATTTCGCTGTTTATTCCGCGACCTCGCAAACATCTGATTCACGTCGGTGATGCTGCACCCGATGACGGCGTCGATCAGGTCAGTCTCGGCGGAACCTTCGGTTTCACCAGTCAAATCGAAGTTCCACGCAACACGACGCCAGTCGTTGACTCGCCTGACAACGACTCGATGGAGCGAGTCCTTCGCGAACGCTGGTTGCTTGAGAATTATCCCACAAACTGGGATCTGCTCAATCAGAACTGGATGGTTCAGCTGATCCCCGCCACGGCTCGTCGACTTCCCGAGATTCTTCAATCAAATCCCGGTGGAGACTTTTCGAACGTGCGTCTGCCAAATTACGGCGAGACCGAACACAATCTCCTGAAACGTGTCAACACACACTGATCATCAACGGCATCGTTGCCTTTTAATACGAAGAATCAACAAGCCATGAAAAACCACGGAAGACATCGAATGACACGGAAAGGGAGAATACCTGACAACAGGTACTCTTCTTCGGTGTCATTCCGTGTCTTCCGTGATCGTCACAATCAACTGGTTCCAGGAAAGATTGTCGCAACGCGAGCTGGTCTGGCTCCGCTGGAGCTGACGCTCAGCCTGCCGATCATGCTGTTTGTGATGGGCTTGATGATCATCGTTGGGACGACGGCCTCCTGGAAAGTTCGGACGGTCACCAATTCGCGTCAGGCTATCTGGCGGACGATCGATCCTCGCGACGGCGAAGAAGATCCCAACAGCCGTGGCTGGCCAGCAACGGCCCGCATGGAAGCAGAAAGCGGCAGCACGCCGATTGATGACGACCCGAACGCCGAGCATGAAGTTGTGCGTGGGCAACCGCTTTCCGCTCCGACTGGCGAACAGCTCGGCGTTCGAGAGTCGCTCTTTGACATGCAAGCGGGGCTGACCAACGGTGTTGCAGAAATCGTGCGACCATTCCCCGTGATGGGCAACATGCCGCCGCGCCAGATTCACCTGCTGCGCGAACATCCGTTGATGTCTGGCGACTGGCAGTTTCGAGAAATGGGTCTCACTTCCAACTCTCAACGTCGGATTCTCTTTCTTTACCCAGCGGACTACGAACGCGCGCTCAGCAGTCAGGTGCAGCGTTATCACACAGCTGCCCTTGCCATTGTTCAGAATCCACTGAATCCAATCCTTGAAATACTCGACAATGATGACGAGTTGCGGAATCCCGTCCCGTCCGGAACAACTTACACACCGCCGTACGGCATCGGTCGAGCTCCGGATTACCACATTCCGGAAGGCTCTGTGCGAAGTCGTCTGCTGAACCCTGACAACGTCTGCGCGACCAGCCGTGACGAAATTCGGGAAAATGTGGTCAATGACGTCGTTGCCGCCACCAAGCGAGTACCAGACCGTCTGACTCGTGATTTTCTCAGCATGTACCGTGGCCATCTGGCACACATCGAGCAGCTGTTAGCGACCTACGAGAATCCTCTGACGCCTGCTCAGACGAAAGCGCAGATAGCACCGTACGTCCCCGCCATGAAACGTGACAAACCTGTTCTTGAATCACGCATTGATTTGCTGGAAGCGTTTCAAAAATCGCTCTAGTTTCAACGATCGCTCTAACTGTCACTCAAAGGTCCAGTTGCCGTGCAGGAACCTCAGGACAAATCGAACAACGATCTCCGCAGCGAGGACGTCGACTCGATCGAAGTCTCAGGTTCTATTCTTCTCACAACAGCGAAACGGATTTCGCAGCGAGCGACCGATCTCATTGCGATTGCCATCGTCAGTATCGGAGTCCTGACCGTCAGCGGTCGCCTTACCGAGTGGTGGAGCACCGACCCAGCGTCGATGGCATCACCTGCCATAACGGCTAACCAGTTCGCCGGTTCTGCACATCAGTGGGGAACTGACGAATCCAGCGTCCGCCTGCTGGCTGGTGAGTATCCGGTTCAGATGGAACGACGAAAACTGTTCGGCGATCAGGAACGTGTTGACAGGCTTCTTCGGAACCGGCTCGTCGAAATTCTGGAAGTCGAACCTTCCGAAAATCGCGGTTCGAATCCTGTCTCAACACCGTCCGACTTCGCCGCCAGCGAAAAGCAACTGATCGAAAGACTGAATGGCCTGTCGCCTGTTGAAAGCAGAAACGGACGATGGAACCTGTACCGTCTGGACCGAACGGACAACCCAATGGCGGGAACGTTCATGATCGCGACACATGTTTCTGACAGATCAGAGAAACAGGAATCCGTCGCGGCGTGGGGCATCGCCCTGCCGAGCAGCCCGACACAATGGACATCATTCGTGATGACACCAGCCAGCGGTGGTCGAATTGGAGATTCAATCACCACTCCGCTTCCGTCTGACGCAAAACTGATCTTCACCATGCAGGCTGTGTCGAATGACGAACTCACCGTGTTTCAACGGCTCGATGCCCAGCGGTCTGACATTGGTCGATGGGTAATCGATCTCAGCAGTCAACTGACAGAGGCCGGTTGGCACGAGGTCCGTCCGTGGCAACAATCTCCCGACTCGGCGACGGCACGCTTCGAACGAGAACCCGTCGAGCCGCGAAAACCAGGACAGGCCATTGAACTGACTATTTCGTTCGCCGCAGATAACAAGCTGACGGGAACCGTAAACGTCATCACGATCCCGGTCATCGAACTGGTCCCCTCAAAAACAACTTCGATTTCACCAACTTTAGACAGACAGCATCAATCATGAAGGGCATTCCCGGACTCATCATTGCAGCCACGCTGGCCGTTGCGGGCGGTATCTGCAACTGGCTCTACATTGCGAAACAGGCCGACCGATACGAACGCGAGAGCTTCGTAAAAGTCAAAGTCGACCAGATTCGCGCAGGCGACCGATTCAAGAAGGATGATTTCGATAAGATCGACATCCCGAAGAACAACCTCGGCAACCTCGAAAAAATCGCGGTGCGGTGGCAGGATCTGAGCACCGTTTTAAATCAAGTGGCCGTCAAAGACTTCACTCGCGATCAGCTGATTCTGCAGGATGATCTGCGGACGCCGCCATCCCGGGCACTGAATCAGATGCTCGCTCCGAATGAACGCATCATCTTTCTACCCGTCGACCCACGGTCGTTCAATCCACAACACGTCAACCCTGGCGACATGGTCTCGTTTCGCATTCCTGCCAGTCTGGGAATCGCCGCGTCACCGACAGCAGCGGTCGGAGTCGAAAACACCGATCTGACTACAGAAAACCAGCAGCGGCGTGCCGAAATTATTGGCCCCTTCCGAATTCTGGCGCTCGGCAACCGCAAAGGAACAATCGACACAGCGCGCGTCATCGGCCAGCGTTCCGGTTCCGAAAACGACATCGCTGTGAGCGTGGAAATTCGCGGCAACGACGTGGAACCAAATGCGCAGACGATCCTGGACGTTGTCTCAAGAACGAACTTCAAAGGCGTCCAGGTCCTTTTGCATCCGGCTTCCGACAACAAGTAAACAGGTCGTTAAACCGCCTGCCAACCATAGTGCGACTTCGCTGGAACGCCTCGTGACGTTCTAATTGCGGAAGACTCCGTGGCAAGTGCTGCAACCTTCGTTGGCGGCGTCGAAGATCGATTTGGCTTTCGTTCCGTCACCGGCTTTGATCGCGGTATTCAGGCCACTCATGGCCTGATGATACTCTTTCGACCAGGTCGTCCACTGAGGAAGTTTCGCCGGGTCTTTGACTTCGTGAGTGTCCGCTTCCATCGCCAGCCCCAGCACCACCAGAACGGCTGCATTCTGCGAGTACGTTTCCAGGCGGCGGGGACGTTTCAGGACTCGACGAAGCGTGCCGCTCTGCAGTTCGAGTTCTTCCATCATGCGGTGCATATTTACGAGCTTGTTCCACGGGTGATCTTTCTCGCCCTTCTATCCTTTTCCCGCCAGTGCTTCGTTCACGTTCCTCAACGCGACTGCCGCGTCACCAAACTTCTTCGTTTTACTAAGCACGATCGCCGCGTCTCGGATTCCAGTCGCGTTGATTCCTGTTGCTTTGCGATTTTTGCGACAGCCGCCGTGCCGCGTCAAACGACACCAGCGCGAATAACATCACACATCGACCACTACTTGTACGATCCGACTGGCTCGCTCCTACATCAGCTGTTTAAGCCCTGCAACGCCGATCTCTTCGCGACATGCAAATGGCTCAGCATAGGCCGAACCAATGGTCCATCCCCAGTAGCGAGCGCGGTCGCGAATGTCGTCCAGCAGCGTCGGATGCCGGGCATCTCTTCCCTGCGCCACCTGACTGTCGAAACAGGCAACGGCTTCCATCTTCTGATCAATGGCCGAGCTGATATCGAGCACGAACGCTGGCTTCGGATGAATTCGCAGGTGGATACTCCAGTAGTAAAAAATCCGTGGAGGCCAGAATCGTTCCCCCTGTAACGGCAACTGTCCTTCTTCGTCAGTGCGGCTCAGCTTGCTCCAGAATCGAGCGGCATCGACAAGCTCGCTGGCAACAATGTGATCGGGATGAGCGTCTTCCCAGTAAGGAGCAAGGATCGTCTGCGGTCTGACGTCGCGAAACACGTTGGCGAGTTTCTGACGCGCGTCCAGCGTGTGCTGCAGCTGACGATTCGGCAAACCGAGATTTCTCCGCCAGCTCAGTCCCAGAAGGCTCGTTGAGGCAGCGGTTTCAATCGCACGCTGCTCCCGCGTTCCGTGGGGAGTCGGCTCACCGTCAGTCAACTCTAAAACACCGACCGAAAGCCCCTGCTGCAGCGATGTGATGATCGTACCGCCAACGCTGATCTCCGCATCGTCCGGGTGCGGAGCCACTACCAGCACATCCAGGCCATCAGAAGACACGGTCATATTTCGATCCGAAAGAAAAGGCGGAACACGAGGCGGTGGAATCCGGGCTGAATGACTTCAATCAGGCTGACGAATTGAATGCCGAACTCGGAATGTTGAAAAACACCAGGTTAACAATGAGGACTCTTGAGTAACGCAGCATGCCCTTTCAGAACTCACAACACATTCTGCACCGCGCCATTTTATCGTCGTCGGTGTCCGGCTGCGTCTCAAGCGTTCGCGCAAAAGAGAAAGGGCCTCGATCCGAAGATCGAGACCCTTTCGACTTTTCATTCAGCTACCGACCGCAAGTGTCGGTTTCATCCATTAGTTAAGCAGGCCAAACAGGTTGGACAGCTTGTTGTTCCGACGGATCGGGAAGAGCGAACGAGCACTCTTCTCTTCCGGTGGAGCCGGAGCCGGAGCAACGTCTCCATCGTTCATCGGAGCAGGAGCCGCTGGAGTGGCTTCTGGAGCGTGGCAGGAAGGGCTGCACGCCGGGCCAGCCGGAGCACAGGCGCCACACCTTGGACCACAAGCAGCCCCGCAGGATGGCTTGCAGCAATCAACAACCTTGTAGCCACAAAGCTCGAGAGCTTCTTCAGCTTCGTTGCGAACGTGACGATCGCAGTCAGCCAGAGCAGCAGTCAGAGCTTCAACAGTCTTGTCGCACATGCAGCAGCAGCCATTACGACGAACCTGGTCGCCGATTTCGTCTGCAGCTTCAGCACGAACCCGCTCGTCGCAATCGTTCAGAGCGTAGACAAAAGCGGCCATGATTTCTGGATTGCAGTTGCAATTGAAATCGTCACCCAGAGTATCAATCGCTTTCGCACGATGTTTGGCGTAGCAGGCAGTCTGCGACGTGTAGATCAGCTCAGCGATTTTGCAGGCGTCTGCACAGCAACGATCGTCGCCGCAGCAAGCACCCTTGGCACCGCAGGCCGGAGCACAAGTGCTGGCACATGGTGCAGCACAGTTGGCTCCCTTAGGTCCACAAGCTGGAGCACAAGCTGAACCCTGAGGTCCGCAAGCTGGAGCACATGGTGCAGCACAGCTTGAAGCTTTAGGGGCACAGGCAGGAGCACAGGCCGATGCACACGGAGCAGCACAGTTGGCCGCTTTTGGTGCACAGGCCGGAGCACAGTTGCTCGCACATGGAGCAGCACAGTTTGCACCCGCAGGGGCACAGGCTGGAGCACAAGCTCCACCGTTCGTTCCGCACTTAGGAGCACATGCCGAAGCGGCAGGTGCACAGCAGCTTGGTTTGGCCGGGCAGCATCCAGTTGGTTTGCAGCACGGTGCCTGCTGTGTCGAGACCTGTCTCTGGTACTCGAACGTCTGTCCGCAGCACGGACGGGCAATGGTTGGTTTACAACAACGAGGTTGGCAAGTCGGAGCACAACCGCAACTCTTGGCGGCTCCGCACTTGCCGCCACCACCGAACATGGAGAACAGACCAGCGTCAGCGCTGGCATTCATCCCCAGTAAGGCGACTACGGCAGTCAGTGATTGGATCCATTTCATTCTTAGCGTCTCCTTGCGCTTGAACAGGGTCGCCAGCCAGACAATCCGGGTTGAGGTCTTCAACTTACGGCGTCTCATTTTCCGAATCATCATGTCGCCATGATGATCAGCCTGCTGATCCTTGAATCCATCCCGCCAGGGACGCCCAGGGTCAAGTTTCAACAGGCAGAGGGAGAGACGCCGTTCATGACGCGCGTCACGGTCTCCCGGTCGGACCAGAATTGCCTGGCACAGGCAGAAAAGTTGACTCGTCTCCAGGTTTCTAAAACTTCCGAATCGCCACAGACTTCGCTTCTGAGACGATTCACGCTTCGCTCTGTTGGAGGGAAACTTCAGCCGGCGGTGCATCGGGCTCCTCAGTTACCTCAGCACAGTCCGTCATCCATTACCGAGCGATAGATCAAGCCGTTTCGAAACACGCGGCTTTAGTGACAGCTTCGAATCGACCTGATCCACTGAAGCTATCGGTTAGCCAATTTGGTCGTCTTGAGCTTTGTAAGTCCTTAAACGACATAGAATTATGCCGACATTTCCATCCTGTTCTGCGGCCTGTACCGTCTACAGAAGCTGCGGTCGACCTTAACGGCACGCTGATCGAGCGAAGACTGCGATTAACACCAAGATAGGCAGACTGTATACGAATTCGAAGATTGCGAGGCACACGTAGGACTATGCGAGTCGCTCTGACAGCAGTCGCCGACTGAGCTGCCTGAGTCGAATGCGCGACGGTCTCGATCACGACCGCGGAAGTCGACCATTGACTTCTGTAAAACACCGTTGCTGCAAAAGAGAACGCGTTCCTTCATGGCTGCTCGGTGGCATCCCATGTCCCAAACGGGGTAGTGTCGACAATGGAGTTGTCAGGGAGCGGTCGCGATCGGTCCGGGCCAATTCCAAGTCGTTACAGCAAGAAATCGTTCCGGTTGAGATTGCCTGGCGGCGAGCCTAATCTGACACGGAATTCCCAACCAGAACATCCCCCACGGAGACGCCGATGACTCGTTCACTCGCTTTTACACTGGCCACACTGCTGACACTTCCGGCGTTCGCTGGAGATTCTGTCGAGGCCCCCGCTGAGCCAGACGGCATCAAATCGATCTTCAACGGCAAAGACCTTGCCGATTGGGACGGCGACTCGCGACTCTGGTCTGTCAAAGACGGCGTCATTCATGGGGAAACCACCGATGACGTCAAAGCCAACGGAAACACGTTCCTCATCTGGAAAGCCGGTCGTGTTAAAGACTTCGAACTGCGACTGTCATTCCGCTGCAACGCGACCAATAACTCAGGGATTCAATACCGGTCGAAACACATCACGGACGACAAGGTCCGCAATGCCTGGGTCGTTAAGGGCTACCAGCACGAGATCCGTAACGAGAACACGCTGCCGAACGTCTCGGGTTTCATTTACGACGAAGGCGGACTGACCGGCGGACGCGGTCGAACCTGTCTGGTTGGCGAGAAAGCCGAATGGACCGATAAAGGTAAGAAAGTCACCGATTCGCTGATCACCGCTGACGAATACTCGAAACTGTTTAAAGTTGACGAGTGGAACGACGTCATCATTATCGCCAAGGGACGGCACATTCAGCATTACATGAACGGTCGGCTGGTGCTCGACTTCCAGGATGCCGAAAAGAACGCGCTGCTCGAAGGTATCCTCGCGTTGCAACTGCACGCCGGAAAACCCATGTGGACTGAGTTCAAAAACATCCGCCTGAAACACTTCGAATAGTAGTCAGCTCAATTCGACGTGTTGCCGTTCGCGTCGCGGTCGACCAAAAGAGCAACGAGATCACTGCCATTCCAAAGCGGCTGCAGATCCTGGAACTGCAGAGTTCGCTGGTGACGATCGACGCGATGGAATGTCAGGTCCCGTTCGCTCAGCAGTTTGTGGTTCAGAATGCCTGATTACTAAGAATGAACAGGCTTATGGAAGGGTGGAGTTGCTGGCGAGCTCTGCAAAGAACAGACTCCCGGTTTCCGACTCCCACCTCAAATGGATTTGAAATCGACGTATGACAAACCGCTCAGAATCAACGCCCACCAGATCGCAACGACCAGTGCGCACACCGTCACCGATTCAGTCAGGACCGTTTAATCCACCTGACTCGGGACAGGACTGGGAAATTGCCATTAACGGCGACCTGACCGACAAACAGCACGAACTGCTTGCGTCACTGATCGAAGTCCCTCGCCGCAGCCGCGGAATCGTGTGGTTCGATTCGGGCGGCGGCAGTGTTTACGTCGGACTGGCTCTGTGCTCGATTATTCGTCTGCGAGGCCTTCGCGTGACCGGAGTTGTTGCTGGCGAATGTTCGTCGGCAGCAATCCTGCCGTTCGCGGCTTGCGAACAAAGATTCGTGACGCCTCATTCGACGCTCCTGTTTCACC
>JABMPE010000722.1 GCA_013203845.1 Rhodopirellula sp.
GGATATCGTTGATCAGCGAAAGCAGGTGGTGACCGTTGCGCTTGATGGTCGCCATGTGTTCGACGTTCGCAGCGCGAATATTGCAGCTCTTGTGTTTCGAGCATTCGGTGCAGCATTTGCTGCTGTCGCCGATCAGGTCCGTGTATCCGAGAATTGCCGTCATGGGCGTACGGATTTCGTGACTCATGTTGGCCAGAAACTCGCTCTTGGCCTGATTGGCGGCATCCGCAGAAGCTCGTGATTCGGCCAGCTCCACTTTCTGAGCTTCCAGTTCCGTCACATCTTCAAAGCAACAGAACACACCACGAACCTGAGTTTCCTTACCGACAACCGGCGCACAGTTCACCTGGTAAATCCGAACGGCTCCGTCGCTGGCAAGAAGTCTCAACGTCGCCTGCGACAGCGTTTGCTCTCCGGAAAGAACCCGTTCCCACGGAAACGTTTCCGGCTCCAGCGAAAGAGTTGTTTCGCGCTGCCACGGTAGTTCCCGAACTTTGCGTCCGATGAGTTTTTCGGGTTCTTCGCCCAGCGTGATCGCGAAGGCCTGATTGCAGAGCGCGATGCGTCCCTTCCGATCAATGGCCAGCAAACCTTCAGCCAGTGTGTCCAGTGTTTCTCGAACCCGTCCCGGCACTGATTTCGACGGATTCAGCTGTTCCAGAATTTTTCCGAGATACAGGTACCAGCTCACCACACATAGACTTGTCACGAATCCGATTAACCGAACCCAGGGATTGTGAGCGATTTCAAACCACAGATCACCGTGCAGAGGCTCGAAACGAATTTCTACACGGCCCCATTGCCCTTCAGCATTCTGAAGCGGCACATAAACCTGGGAATCCGTGGCATGATCTGTCGCCAGCTCACGCCATGCTGCAGCGTGGCCGCCGACATCGACCACCAGTTCGCCGTCGACTTTTCGAATTCCGGCCGACCTGATCTCATCATGTCGGGAAACAAGCACCGTCAGAATCGCCTGAATCCGCCGCATGTCTCCGCGATTAACGAGTACCGAGCTGTCAACCGCGATGGCTTCACAGAGTTGATTACGGCCCTGCATGACAGCGGTGCGCTGATCCGGCACAAGTTCGAGCGCCATCGCGCCGAGCAGCACGCTCAGCAGCAGACTGGCCAGGCCGATCACGATTCGAAATCGAGTCGAAAGTGCTGGAAGCTTCATATGATTTTCTCTTTCCTCAAATCAGCTGTCGCCACGTCGGCCTCATGAGCCTCAGAACCATCTGCTTCGTCAGATGCTCGATCAATCATTGTTTCGAGTGAGTCGTCATCGCTGTCATCGGCTGCTTCCAAAGCCGCCAGCACAGGCAGCGGATCGATGTTCTGCCACACCGGCATTGTCGACAGCACACTCGCCATCACATAACCGCTGCGCATCATCCACACGATGTATCCCACTGAAACGCCCGCCGTGGTCGCTACGGCAGTCCCTGTGGCCCACTCCGGAACGGCTCCTTCAAATTCGAATTCACCTTCAACCTTGTTGAGTTCCTGAATGAACTTCGTTCCAACCAGGTAGCTGAGATCCTCGCCATCGAATCGAAGACTGTTTTTAAAATCGTTGCCGGATTCGCCGGATGAACCGAGCGAGTTATCCAGATCAACTATCGCAACTTTCACATTGACTGAGTCACGAAGTTCCAATCGTTGCTCGCCACTGCTGAAGAATTCTGCTTCGGTTTCAGCAGCCACGTATCCCGTGAGACGCGTGTCTTCGGCATCGTCGTCGGAACGCTCGGCAGGTGGAGAAGATTCACTTTTCGACGCTTCGACAACAGCGTCCTGACCAACGACTCCCGTCGCGGAAACCTGAGAACCAGCCGACGCAACCGTACTCGCGACACCGTCATTGTCAGCGGATGAGCCGCTTTCCGAACTGCTCTCCGCTGATGCGGTAGTCTCTGTTGATGTCACCACTGTCGATGAAGGTGGCGGAGCAACGGTTCCCGTGACGTTCAGAACTACTGTCCGGGAAAGCCCGGTCGAGGTGCCGTCAAACGGCTGATAAACGAACGTGTCGATGCCAGTGAATTCCGTATCGGGCGTGTAGGTGAACCCGCCGTTCGACAACAGAACCAGTGAACCGTTGGCGGGACCAGACACCAGCAATGCCGAGAGTGAATCGCCATCCGGATCGGAATCATTAGCCAGCACACCGCTTCCTGGCGGAACGATTAACTGCTCACCCAGTACTCGATACGAGTCGGCGGAGCTGTTGGGCGAATCAGCAACCGGCACCACGGTGACGTTCAAAGCTGTCGTCACGAACAGGCCCTGCGGATCCGTCGCTCGCACCGCGATGAGAGCGTTGCCGTTCGCATTTGCCGCAAACTGGAGAATCAGATTTCCGCCAATGACTCGTGTGGCAGAAAATAGAGCCGGGTTCGAATTGCCCACGACCGAGTACGTCAACGCGGTCGATGGAGTCTCGACGTCGTTGAATGCCGACGTCAGGTTAACGACAACGTCAGTTGAGTCTTCATTAACGATGACATTTGCCAGCCCGGTGGTCGTTGGCGTTTCGTTGATGTTCAAAAGATTAACGACGATGGTCGCTGAGTCCGTCAGTCCGGCGGCGTCTCGAGTCTGTACGTTGAGCGAGTAGGCGGAAAGCGTTTCGAAATCCAGTGTCGCCGAATTGGCGACGGTCAGCTCGCCGGTCGAAGCGTTCAACAGGAACGTGTTGCTCGTATTGCCACTGAGAATCGACCAGGTCAGAGCGTCACCGGCGTCGGGGTCCGATCCGGACAGAATTCCGACACTCGTTCCGGGAACTGAGTTTTCCGCGATCGAGAACGAAGCGTCGTTTGCTGTCGGTGTCTCATTCAGATCGTTCAGCGAGATCGTCAGGAGGCCTGTGTCAATTCCGCCGTTCTGATCGGTCGCTCGAACAATCAGCGAGTAAGACGGGCTTGATTCAAAATTGATTTCCAGTGGTTTCGCGACTCGGACGGCGCCGGAGACGTTGTCGATCGCGAACGCCCCGTTGGCATTGCCACTGACGATCGTCCACGACACGGAATCTCCGGCATCAACATCGCTGGCCACGACCGTCGCCACCAGCGTGTTAAATGCAGCGTTTTCATCAAGGGAGACGCCCTGATCGCTCACTGTCGGAGCATTATTGACTCCAGTGATGACGATCGTGACGGTGGTCGTGTCCGATGCAGTCCCGTCGGAAACGGTGTACGTGAAGGTGTCGTTGGCCGATTGTCCCGGAGCCAGCGATTCAAACTGGCCGTTGGGATCGTAGGTGAATGTTCCATCGCCGCGGTTGATGACCAGTCCGACGGTGCCTGTTGTATCGAAACTTGAAACAGTCAAAATGTCTGGACCGGGGTCGACGTCGTTGTCGAGTACGTTCCCGGTGATAAATTCGGAGTTTTCATTGGTGGCAAACCCGCTGCCCGAATCACTGCTGGCGGTCGGCGCGACATTCGCCACCGTGACTGTCGTGGTGCCGAGAGCAAAAACTCCATTGTCGCTGCGGGTTCTCAGCGCAACCGTCCGCGTCGCAGGTCCGTCGATCGCAGCCGCTGAGAACGCTGTCGAACTGCCCGACGCGTCCGCCGTGAAGGTGATGCCGTCGTAGTCGAAGTCCCACTCGTAACTGACGATTGTGTTGTCGATGTCGCTCGAACCCGAACCATCCAGCGTGACGCTGCCGCCCTCGGCCACGAAATAGGGGCCACCGGTGACTACGTTCGCAGGGTCATCCTGCCCCGTCACTGTCACCGTCCGAGTGGTAAATGCCGAGTTGGTTCCGTCACTGACCATGAAACGGACGGCACGATTTGCCGTGTCGGGATTCTGGTTGGAGTTCGAGTAAGTCACGCTGCGAAGAGCGGCTTCATACGCGGTCACCGAAGCCGACCCGGTAAGTGTCAGCACACCCGACGCTGCGTTGTAGCTGCCTGAAATTCCTGCCTGGTCAGCAAACAGCAGAGCGTCCTGGCCGATGACGAAGCCCGTATCGAACCGGACTTCGGCGCCAGCAATGTTGGCGTTTTCCGGATCGAAAACCGTCAACGCGGCATCGATCGCGACCGGTCCAGCGTCTTCCGTGAAAGCGGCGGTGCCAGCGGACGTTGTCACGACGGGCGGCTCATCGACGTCGGTGACTGTCAGCGTGAAGGTTTGAGAATCGTCTGGATTCGAACCGACAAGCGGATCATTCACTTCGACGGTGACGTTGAATGTGGGCTGCGTTTCGAAGTCGAGCAACGTGCCTGCCTTCAGCCGCAGACTGCCACCGACAATCTCGAAACTGGCAGAGTCCGCGCCGGATATGACAAGCGAGTTGCTGCCCAGTGCGTCGTCGATGATCGAAACCGTTGCCAGCACAATCGCCGACGACGTGTCGGTATTTTCCGCCAGCGAAGCCGATGTCTGGCTGAGCGAAAGACTCGGAGCTTCATTGATATCGATCACGCCGAGGCTGATCGTTTCCACCGTCGACGTATTGACGCCATCGGAAACGATGACATCCAACACGTAGCTGGAAGTCGTTTCGAAATCGAGATTCGTGCGGTCGACGACAGTCAGCGCACCGGTCGAAGCGTTGATACCGAACACCCCTGCCGCGTTGCCGCCAGGGATCTGCCAGTTGCTGAACGTCGTCCCCGCGTCGGCGTCGGTTGCGACGACAGTTCCGAGCGACGTGCCGTTGGTCGCGGACTCGCTGACGTTGAACGACTGGCCCGGAGTCACGACAGGTGTCTCATCGTTCTGATCCAGCACGGTGATCGCGACGGCCTGGATGGCCGACGTGTTGACGCCATCGCTGACGGTCACGCTGATCACGTAACTGGGAGTCGTTTCAAAGTCGAGATTCGTCCGATCAACAACAGTCAGCGCACCGGTAGAGGCGTTGATGCCGAACACACCCGTCGCATTGCCGCTGGTGATCTGCCAGTTGCTGAACATTGTGCCGGCATCAGCGTCGGTCGCGACGACAGTGCCGAGTGATGTGCCATTACTCGCGGATTCACTGACATTGAACGACTGGCCCGGAGTGACGGCCGGCAACTCATCGTTCTGATCGCTGACGCTGATATTGATCGCTTGAACGTCAGTTCCGCCATCTCCATCCGCCGCGGTCACTTCAACTGCGTAGATGTTGTTCCCGTCGTTATCAGTGGGACTCTCGAAATCCGGAGCTGTCGTGAATGACAGCACGCCCGTTGTGGAGTTGATCGTGAAGAGACTCTGGTCAGCACCACCACTCAGACTGTAGGTGACAGCATCAACCGGATCTGTCGCGAAAACCGTCAGCGCCGCGGTCGTGTTTTCGGAAATACTGGCCGTGGGAGTGGACGTGATTGTCGGCGATACATTGTTGACCGTGAGCGTTGCCGTCGCTGAGTCGATGCCACCATTGCCGTCATTGACCTGAAGTCCAATCGTGTAAGTGCCGTCATTGGTGATTCCAAAGCTCTGCAGCGTCGACCAGCTGACGGTTGGTGAGACAGTCGTTGGCTCTCCGGCTTCACCGAAGTTGCCGTCGTTGTCCAGATCCCAGGCGTAGGTCAGCGTGTTCAGATCAGGATCGCTGGACGCAGTGCCGATCAGATTCAGTGAGTCTCCTTCCGAGATGACGTATGATCCGCCAGCGTTTGCTGTCGGAGCGATGTTTGCCGTTCCATACTGCCGGGCGAAGACGCCACTGGTGTCGACCTCGCCGGTCTGGTTTCCGTCGCCGCTCCAGACGACGACGTAGTTGTCCAGGTCAACCATCGCCAGTGACGCATACTGCTGGGAGCCTGTTGTCGTCTGGTTGACCCGGAACTCAGTGCCCTGAGCGGTGCCGTTGGCCAGGTAACGTCGCGCAAAAACACCGCTGCTGTCTCCGGTGCCGTTGCCTTCCCACGACACGATGAAGTCGCCGTTAGCGGACATGGCGATTGACGAGGCGACCTGATCACTCGACGTCGTTGTGTTGACGGTGAAGTTTCCACCAAGCGTATTGCCGGACGCGTCGAATCGTTGACCGTTGATATCGAAGTTGCCCAGCAATGGCTGATCGCTCCAGACCACGACAAATGACCCATCGTCCGCCATGCTGACGGCAGCCCGGTTGGAAGTGCCGAGCAGGTTTGAGTCGACAGTAATCTCTGAACCCTGCGCCGATCCACCTGAGTTGAAGCGTTGAGCCTTGACAACCCCCTCGTCCTCCCACACAACGACGAAATCGCCGTGGCTGTTAGTGGCGACCGCCGGATCCCGCTGAGTGCCGGACGTGCTTGAGTTGACGCGAAACTCGCTGCCCTGTTTTGACCCGGCGCTGTTAAATCGCTGTGCAATGATGCCGCTGGAATCACCTGGGCCATTTCCCTGCCATACGATCACATAACTATTGTCACTACGCATCGCGACGACGGAATTCGTCTGACTTCCCGATGTCGTGGCACTGACAGAAAGTTCGGCTGTGAGGGCCGTCCCGTTGGCGGCAAAGCAGCGATAGTAGACGTCCTGAGTCGCCCCCTGATTGCTGGTCCAGGTCACTACGAACTTTCCATCAGTCGCCGATGCCACGGAAGCCCATTGCTGGTCGTTACTTGTCGTTTGATTCACCTGAATCTCGGCAGAAATTGCAGTCCCCGTACTGTCAAAACGGCGGGCATAAACTCCGTTACCAGTCCCGTCCTGATTTAAACTGGTCCAGACGACGACATAACTACCGTCCGCCGCCAGCGAAATGGCCTGCTGGCTACCGCGACTTTCCGCGCTGGTGACCTGTTGATCGGTGGTCGTGTCATTGATCAGAAATTCGCCGCCACTGACCAGCATTGGCGCAACGAGCAAACCGTCCCACTCAGTTTGTAGTTGCCCGGTGAAGATGACGTTCGATTCGACGCTGCCCGCTTTGTATTCCAGTTCCCAGTCACCGCCGCGGAGTGCTGAACCCGTATCGTCAGTGCTGGCCGCGACGTCGGCGCCGGTCAGGGCGGAGATCGAGTCAACGAGCATCTGCCCACGCGAATCTGCTGCCAGATCACAACCATAAATCAGAAGATCACCGTCCGTATCGAGCGCGTTGCCCCAGCCTGCGATTGTCCCGGCGTAGGCGTCCAGCGAACCGATTCGCAGCCAGGTCGCTCCCAACTTCACAGCGCCGGTCGTTCCGTGACTCACTATGTGAACGGCGTTGAGATCTGAGTACCGTTCCAGCGTCGCGGCAATCTGATCGATGCCGTCCTGCTCAGAGTCCAGCACGAAAAAATCAACCGACCGACCGGCGTCTCGCTGAGCCTGGAGGTCAGCGACCAGTTGTTCGAAATCCTCGGCAGATTCATCAACGAAGACGACTTCGGCTGCGATCTGCTCGCGGGTAAGACTGCTGACCTGCTCGCCCGAATCAGAATCATGAGCGGGATCGCTGCTCGACGAAGCTGCCGATAAATCCAGTTCCAGAAACTCTGTCCGGGAATCTGTTTCCAACCCGGTCACGGATCGTGGCGCTGCCAGGTTTGAGTCCGACGCTGACGCTTCGGTCTGGATCAGGTTATTCGAGCCGGTGTCCAGCAGCGATGCGGTTTCGGCGGGCTCAATCGACGGAGCGGACTCGACCATCACGACTGCCGGACTGGCACTCAGCAGAATCCGGTCTTCCAGCTCGCTCAGGTCCAGCCGGTACGTGACGGCGCCGTCGACCGTCCGCGCCAGCATGTGGCGAAGCTGGTCGATTGCCGCAGCAGCCGACAGTTGGGCTTTCTGATGGAGCGAGTACAGCCGCATCGGAGCCTGTCACAAAAGGAGTTCTGCGCAGAATTAAACGACTTGTAATTCTGCGCTGCCTTCAAGCATTGGCGGCAAATGAGCGGTGGCCTGTATTGGAATCTGGATTTTCCCGCTGCTGAATGACGTGAGAGAACAGTTAGGCAAGATGCGAAGCTTGAATAGAAAACCAAGTGACTTCGGATTGCAGCAGGCACAGAGATTAGATGATCGGCAGTGGTTCGTGAGACTTTTCCGAATTTATCGATTCTGCGGGGCAGTTCATTGGCGAAGTTGCGGCTCCATTGCCGATCAGAGGAGGGATCGCGCTCGCTGTGTGGCGACTGATTCGATGGTCGTGCGCTGATTTACCGGCGACTCAACCTTCGTCTCAGAACAGTCTGAATCGGAATTCACCTGTCAATGAAGCTTCGCACCACGACCATCTGGATCGCTCTGGTTTCCACCGGCATGCTTTGTCTGGCGGTCGGTGCGGTTCGAATTCCGCGAAAGCCCAGACCAACAGGAACTCAGTCAACGCCGCCGTCGCCGAACAGACCCGCGGCTGCCTCGGACATTCCGTTTCGAGTTTCACCAGCGTCAGACATTGCAGCCCAAAACACAATCAGATCGATTGAAAGCCCCATACAACAACCGGTCCTGGACTCCACGCGAAGATCGTCGACCGAACCTTTCGCACCATCCAGATTCGCGGCGGGCGGCAACTTCGTCTCGGCGTCCACCGGCACGCGAGCGAGTTCCCAGCCGCAGCCGCGAAATGGCTATCAGGAACCCGAAGCATGGCCGTTCCATAAGCCAGCTGACGCCACTTCCGGACAATCGGCGCGGGCCGTGATCCCCGAAAATCAATCTTCTCACCGCCGCGCAAATCCACAGAACAAGTCGGAACTGACCGACTGGCCGTATCGACCAGCAACTAGCCATCCAGCGAACCTGCACCCCTTGCAAACGGCGACAGCTGAAACGCCGTCTCATCACTCCTATCCCGCTCACGCCACGTCAGCAACATCCCCATCGGAAACTTTATCGGGAACGGCGCGGGAGCCATTTTCAACTAACTCTCCAGTTGATCATTTCCGTCAGAATGCCGACGTCACTCAAAATGCCGGCTACGCTGGTCTCGACTCATCGACACAACCGATAGCGCACGAACACGGTGCAACTTCCAGCGATCTATTGAACCCGGCTCTCGCCTTCGGCACGCTGCCCGTAAACGGAAGGTCCGACGCAACAGGATTTCAAACCAACGCGCAACCGCAATCCGCCGCTGGATCATTTGAGTCTCAACAGCACGGCCCGAACAACAATCGGTTTGGATCAACGCCTCCACAGAATTCGCTGAGCCGCCTCACCAATCCCTTTGGTTCTGCACCAACACGATCAACAATTGCTCCCGCTCCAGTGCTGCCTTCAGCACGGCAGCCTGTCTTTGCAGCACCAGCACCGTCGTTGGCGAATCTGCCGGCACCTCAGCCTGCACCGTCGTCTCAATCAACTCCCCCGCAGCCCCAGAACATCCTGGAAGCCGGACATGCCGGAGCCGGACACCAGGTCATTCATGCTTATGCTGAATCCATCACGCCTCGCAACTTCGTCACCGTGGGTCAATGGTCTGGAACTCAAACGCGACCGGTTCAGTCCATCCAGCAGGTGAGTTTCGACTCGTGTCCGGACTGCGAAGACGTGCAGAGAATTCCTGCGGAGTCGCTGATCAACCCGTACGTCGCCAGGGCGAACGACTATCCCGACAGCGCGGCGCTGCCGCGTCAGAACGGTCAGCTCGTTGAATTGCCACGCGACTATGCGCCCTGGTGGGAAGAGGTCATCAATAAGCCGTTGCGAGCGGCACCGGCGACTCATCCCATCAATGTCGAATCTCTGATTCTGGCAGCGATTGAATACTCGCCGCAGGTGACCGCGTTCCGTATCGATCCGATCATTCGAGAGACGCAGATTCTGGAAGAAGCCGCCGAGTTCGACTGGCAGTCGTTCATCGAGACGAAGTTTGCTGACAGCAACGATCCGATCGGCAACTCACTGACAACGGGCGACAACTCGGATCGCTTTACCGACAAGCATCTCACCAGCCGCCTGGGACTGGAAAAACGACTGGCCCAGGGCGGGAAAGTTGATGTCGCCCAGAATTTTGGTCTGCAGAACAACAACTCTACGTTCTTCACACCGACTCAGCAGGGAACATCACGAATCGAGCTGAGCTTTACGCAACCGTTACTGAGAGGTGCCGGCGCGAATTACAATCAGAGCCGCACCGTCCTGGCGATGCTCGATCATCAGGTCTCGGAAGATGAGTTGCAGGGAAGTCTGCAGGATCACCTGCTCGAAGTTTACGCGACCTACTGGAACCTCTATCGAGCGCGCGCCGTGCGTCTTCAGAAGGAGCGGTTGCTGCAACGGGCCATCGAAGTCGAGCAGAAACTTTCAGCCCGCCAGGGCATCGACTCGGTACGGCGACAGGTTCTGCGGGCTCGTGCCGCGATCGCCAGTCGTCGATCAGAAATCGCTCGCGCGGATATGGAAGTTCGCAATTCAGAGTCCCGACTGCGGCTGCTCGTCAACTCACCCGACCTGAAACGCAACACGATCATCGAGCTGCTACCGGTTGAAGCTCCCATGTCCGAGTACCTGTCGGTGTCGATGCGTGGCTCAGTCGAAACCGCGCTGCAGAATCGGCCGGACATCCGACGTGCCATCACGCTGATGAAAGAAACAGCCGTGCGACTGGATGTGTCGAAGAACGAACTTCTTCCGAAGCTGGACCTCGTTCTGGAAACTTACGTCGCGGGACTGCGAGGCAGGAACCAGGTCGACACGGCATGGACGAATCAATTCAGCGAAGGCCGACCGGGGTACACCGTGGGCCTGACGCTGCAATTTCCGCTGGGCAATCGAGCAGCAAAAGCCCGTTACGCAAAACGCGAGTGGGAAGTCGCCAGAACGCTGAAACAGTTCGAAGCGTCCGTCGAAACAAGCCTGACCGAAGTTGAACTGGCTGTTCGAGAACTCGAAACTTCGTATCAGGAAATGCTCAGCCGGTTCCAATCGATGCTCGCCGCCGACACCGAAGCCAACTACCTGCTGGAACGTTGGCGGCTGCTGCCGGGCAATGATCAGACAACGAGCTTTCTGCTGGAAGATATGCTCGATGCGCAGGAACGAGTCGCGATGGAAGAGCAGGACTTTGTCGAAGCTCAGGTCGCTTACGTTCTTTCAGTCGTTCGTTTGAAACGGGCCTCAGGCATTCTGTTGAGTTGTGACTGCGGCAACTCGCCGGTGTCGTCCATGACTCCGACTCCGCGCGACAGCACCCAGCCGAAACAGCTCCCGCAACCATTCAATCAGCTTCCGGCTCCCCTCCCGCCCCGTGCCAACTCGACGCCCCCGTTGCCGATACTGCCGACCCCCGAATCCCTGCCGGATTCACGACGCATCAACCGCCTTGACCTGCCACGGCCCTCTTCCATTCATGAAAGCGGCTATTCCGAAATTCCGATGGCCGGCCCTGCCAGATAGCCAGGAACGACCATCACTGAATTCCTCAGTCAGCCAGCGAAGGTTGACCGTCAACTGTTGGCAATCAATGAGCACCGGAGTCTGCGAAGCAGCATGATCAGAATGGCAACCAAGCATCGCGAACGTCGAACAGCCCGCCACACGGCTCGGTCTGATCGCGCGCTCGTTGCTGCCATCCGGCAACTGGAAGCACAACTGATAAACACCGATCAGCGAGAGTTGCAGGACCGCGCGGACGAACTGCGATCCCGTCGCTATCAACGGCGTCCCGACTGGCTGTCTGACAAAGTTCTCACCGAAGCGAGCGCGCTCACGTGCGTCGCCGCCCGGCAGACGCTGGGGCATTCGCTCTATGACGTCCAGTTGCTGGCCGGACTGGCCATGACCCGCGGATCCGTTGCTGAAATGGCGACCGGTGAAGGGAAGACGTTCGCCGCCGCCATCCCTGCTTTCATCCATTCGCTCGCCGGTCGCGGAGTTCACGTCAGCACGTCCAACGAATATCTGTCCCGGCGGGACTGTGAACAACTGCGCCCGTTGTTCGAGTTTCTCGATGCCTCGTGTGGCCATATTTCCGCGCAGCAGCGACCGGTCGAAAAATCCGCCGCGTACCGTTGCGACATCACCTACGGTGCCGGTGCGGAATTCGGCTTCGACTACCTTCGCGATCAGATCACGCTGCGACAAAAACCCGCAACGCGACTGGGCGAAGACTTCCTGGAAATTCTCCGAGGCCGAAAGCTGCCTCTGCACAACACGCTGCAACGCGGACTGGCAGTCACGATTGTCGACGAAATTGACAACGTTCTGATCGACGACGCGGGCTCTCCGCTGCTGCTGAGTGGTCAGCCGGAGGGGTTGGCCACCGACGCGGAAGCTCACCTCGCTGCCAGGCAACTCGCCAGTGATCTGATGGAAGGACACGACTTTCACGTCGACTCCGGCCGGGGCGCGATCCACCTCACCGACGCCGGCAAGACCCGCGTCTGGGAAGCCACCGACAACGCTCCGCTTAAATGCCTGTTGAGACCGTGGAACATGTATGTCGAGCAGGCCATCCGTGCGAGAATGCTGTTCCGCCGTGATGTTCACTACGTCGTCCGCGACGAGGAAGTGATTATCGTCGACCAGTCAACGGGGCGGTTATTTGAAGACCGAACCTGGCGGGACGGCCTTCATCAGGCCATTGAAGCTCGTGAGAATGTACCGATCACCGGCGAGAAGCAAGGACTTGCTCGAATCACAAAACAGCGATTCTTTCGGCTGTACCCAGTCGTCTGCGGCATGACGGGCACGGCAACCGGCAGCGAGCGGGAATTCGCCGAGTTCTACCGCCTGCCGGTTACTCGAATTCCGCTGCGAAAGCCGAGTCAGCGAAAGCTGCTTTCCGAGCGTGTTTTCACCAGTGCTTCCGCCAAATGGACAGCCATTACTCAGCAAATCAAACAGCTTCACGCCGCCGGACAACCCGTACTGGTTGGCACGCGATCCATCGCGAAAAGTGAACATCTCGCCGAACGTCTCTCCCACCTGTCGATTCCTTTCGAACTTCTGAACGGCAAGCAGGACGCTGATGAGGCCGACGTCATCTCTCGTGCCGGCGAAGTGAGCGCGGTGACGATTTCGACAAACATCGCTGGCCGCGGCACCGACATTCGATTGACTTCAGACAGCCTGAATCGAGGCGGTCTCTGCGTTCTGGCAACCGAGCATCACGACTCCAGCCGGATTGACAGGCAGTTGATCGGACGCGCGGCACGGCAGGGAGAGCCAGGTTCGGCGGCGTTTTTTCTGTCAGCTAACGACGACCTGCTGACTCGTCACGGTGACTGGCTGAACAAGGCCATCACTCGATCAAAATCAAATAACGGCGAGTTATCCGTCGCCATGTCTTCGTCCGTTCGCAAGGTGCAGTTGCAGGCAGAACGTGCGCAGTTTCTGCAGCGTCGGGCCTTGTTTCTCGACGATGCGCGACGGGATGTCGTTATGTCTCGAATTTGTGGAGAAGCCTCATGACTGGCAGAAATTTGATTGATTACCAGCATCCTCACCAGCAGGCTGTTCAGTCTGGCAGGCGTGTCGCTTTGCTCGCGGTGATACAGGCAGTCACTCTGGCAATGCTCGGCGGGCAGGCGTTCGCTGACGATATCCAGAGCTTCACCGAGCCCAGCCGCACCATCAATCTGGCGGCCGTTGAATCCGGCATCGTGATCGGACTGAACGTCGA
>JABMPE010000723.1 GCA_013203845.1 Rhodopirellula sp.
GCCTCTTGCTGTTGCCGCATCGCTTCAGTTCGTTGACGACGCGTCTCAATTTCGTTTTTGAGCTGCGTCGTTTCAGAAACGTCTGTGGTCTCACCGAGTTGTCGGTGCAAATCAGCAGTCTCTCGCTGGAGCCGATTGACTTCGTCGGTGCGTTGCTTTCGTTCCACGTGCAGTGTGTCGCGGAGCACCGTTTCGACTTCGCCGCGAAATTCATCGAGCTTGCGACTTCGAGCCTCGGGCTGGTCGAACGGGTCTGCAATGTCATCGACGGTTGCCTGTCGTCCCTTGAGTGCTTCAAGTTTGCGGCGTTGCTCGGCATCAACCACGCCCAGCGAACCGTCAGCATCAACCCCCTTGCCCGCCTTGTAACCGGCTTTGCCGAGGTTCGTCACCATCTCCGATTGCTCGCGAGTCGAGTGCGGCACAGCGCGTCGCAGATCGGCTTCAGCCTTCTTGATCTGTTGCGACACTCCCGGGTTCTCGTGACCCAGCACGACCTCGGCATCGTGCAGGCGATCGACCTGATTGGTGGTGCTGTACGGTTTCCGTTGAACGATGGATTCGCCGCCGGAAGTTTTGCGAATCGTGACTTTGTCCGGGTTCCAGACAACGACGTCCAATTCTTTGATGCGGACGTAGTCGCCGCCGTGTTCGACCGTGTAGCCACGACTCGTGGCCGAATCGACGAACGCATTCAATTGCTTCGTCGACTCGACGGTGATGTCTCGATCACTGAAAGCACCGCCGTACTTCGAGTCGTGCGGCGGCGTCCCGGTATCAAACGTCGCGTCGCCAGGAACACCTGCGTGGGTGCGAAGTACGTCAAGTTCTTCATCGCGGCGACGATTACTTCGCAAACGCTCCGTCGATTCCGCTTTCTTGCGATTGTAGTCCGTCATCGCTGCTTCGTAACTCGCATCCTTGATGACATTACCATCCGCGTCGTAACGCAGCGAAAAGTCGCGCAGTGCCTGATCGCGAGCACGATCCAGCGTGTCGTAGTGGCTCTGCCGATCAGCGAGTACATCATACGGTGGCGCTACGGGTGATGGTTTCGGTTGAGCAACCGCCAAAGACGCCGTCACGGCCAGAAGTGCAACCGCTAAACAACTTCGGTGACAAAGAGAAATGGCCGCATTCATCGCGATTTCTCCTGTGACGAAAGTAACCGTTCGGCTTGAACTCCATAAGCATGCGGCGGTGGGTATCGTTCGAGGATCGGCTGTAACACGCGCTTCGCCTGAGCGGGGTCAGTCTCAACGAGCAGCATACCCCATACGAGTCGCAGGCCAGCAAGATCTGGATGTTGCTCGACAAGGCCGGACAACAATTCGCTGCCGTGTTTCGGTTCGCCGGTGACGGCAGCAATCGCCACGATCTGAAACGCGATCTCATGAAGATGCTTTGGCCCCGTCGCCCCATGCAGCCGACGTTCGGCGTAGCGATACGCGTCGTCAGCGTTTCCCAACGCGGCATACGCTCGCGCGAGTCGAGCTAATAACACGTCGTCGTCTGACTTCCGCGTGAGCACGTCCTCATACAAATCAATGGACACCGCGAGCGTCAGTTCCTCGTCGAGCAGCACATACGCATCCGCCAGGTCGATTCGTAGCGCGTCGTTTTCCGGGTCGGATTCTAATGCTTTTTCAAGCAACTCCGTCGCCCGCAAACGAGCTTGCTGGTCGCCACCAGAGATAAGTAATTCCAGGCGGCCGAACGCGTGCAAATCGGCCGACAACTTCCGTTCGACTTCGGAGTCGCTCTTCGTCGCAGTGCCTGGCACAGCCATGCGTTCTCGAATTGCTTTTTCTAATCGCAACAGCCCAGCTTCCGTCACTCGTGTGTCAAAGACCAAAGGTCGCGTCAACTTCTTGAGTGGTGCGAGAAGCAACACACCTTCGTCCGTGACCGACGTTTGATTCAATTCGAGCGTTGTCAGATCGCTGAGCGTCGCCAGTCGCGACAGGCCGCGATCGGTAATCTTCGTCCCCGAAAGATTCAATTCCTTGAGCCGTTTGCAACCGACGATATGTACCAGCCCGTCGTCGTCAATCATCGTGTCGGCAAGATTCAGGACTTCGAGAGCTGGAAAGCTCGCCAGCAGTCGCAGGTCGTCGTTGCGGATTTTCGTCTCTTTGAATTCGACTGCCCAGACCGGCTGATCATCCTTCTCGCCGTCGATCCGCACCTCACCGCCAAGCTGTTCAACCGCGGCAATCGCGTCCTCTTTCGACAACTGCGGTGCGTCATCAGCCGAGACCTGGCGACGACTGACGATACCGAAATAGATCGCGATCAATCCGACCACGAGGCATGCAGCGACTGGCGCGTACCAGCGCGCGTGAACCGATCGGAAATAATTGATACTCGACATGAAAATTTCTTGATTATCTCCTGAAGCTCGCCGTCGACATTACGGCTGTCCTTTGGCAGGTGTTTCGCCGTCGCGTTTCGGCTCTCCGTCCCACTCGGCTTCAATCAGCACGCCGTCAATCGCTTGCTGCAACGCCCAGAGCTTTGAGGGGCCGACATCACCGTAGTTACGAATAATCTTTCGTTTGCCATTCACGACCGCGGTCGTGAACGCCGTCGGCAGGTCGGTCACAGCCACTTCATAATTCGACTCCATTTCCATGTAACCGGATTCGACCAGATATTCAGCCAATTGGTTGAAGGCCCAATCTGAAATCCTGCCGGCGTGCTTTCCCTTCCGTCTCACATTCTCTTCGCCCGTGTACTGAACACTGCCGTCCGAACGAAGAATGACCGTATAGACTCGGCAGGTGCCGAAGCACGGGGTGCGTTCCATTCCGATCTCGGTCACGCCGTGATTCGGATGATCGAACCGCTGAAACCTTGCCATTAGTGGCGCAGGATCGACTTCCTTCGGTCGTACCCACTTGCGATGCAGGTCAGCAATCTCACCCGCAGAAATCAGACAGGCCGTCATCGTCGCGACAAAGAACACACCACCGAACAATTGCGCTCGGCGCGTGAAACATTTGGTCCACATAATCCCCTCCCCTGCTCTGCAACAGTCGCGCTATGAGCCTTCGTTAAGGCCTCACCACTTCAATGTCACTTGCTGAATCGCATTCGTTGTGCCAGTTCTCTCTTCACTGGTACCTTTCGACCGCGGACGGGAAATGTCCGGAAAACGCTCGCAGGAAAAAGTTTCCGTTTCTGGAGAACTGTGCGAAATGGGGCGACCCCGTGCGACTTTGACCACATCGCCTCTCGATGCCGTTCAATCGTCGACCTGTGTTAAATGCCGGTTAGCCCGCATGTCTCACCGCATGGTCAGGTCACATGCCTACGACACACCGACTGTCGATACTGACTGAAGTCCGCCGGAAGCAGAATCATTTTCAGCCAAATCATGGTCAGCGCCCCCTCGGATAACGAAGAGTCAGGATCAAACGGCACCACCGATGCGATTGTGGTTCTGAGAATGTCGACCGCCACGTTTCGATTTCGTTCGTTGATCGCGAATTCGTGTCGCCTCTTCACAGGCATCAGTCAGTGGCTCGCCAGACCAGAGATCATGGCCATCCTGGAGGCGTTTCGCGTACTCGTCTACACGCGAGGCTCTTAATTCGAAGTCATCGCAGCGCGGCGTACTCCCGCAAGGTGTTGCGTACAACTCCATCGGCAGGGAACGCGTGAATCCAGACAGACTGGATGATGATTCGTCGTATATAGCTGCTTCCTCTTGAGTTCAAATTATCTGGATCACGAACGAGGCAAATGCCGTGCCTTCCCGGCTGCAAGAAGGATTCATTCAATCGAATTTCATCGAGGTCACTTCCCATTTGGCTCATGAGAAGTGCAATAATCGCTCCAGCGGCGACCGGCCTCACGACACGCGTAGAGCTTCTGCAGAAATGTCTCATGCTGCGATTCGTCGAGTGCTGTCAAATGCCCCATCAATGAGCCGCAGGACTCGGCATGGTCGAGACCGGTTTGAACCTGATCCACCAGACGAGCCCGGGCGATATCGTCGATCGGCTCCTTCTCAGTGTGTTTCAGGAGCCACGCCACTGCCTCAAACGCCGTACGGTGTTCGGAGTAAAGCTGCGAGGCAAACGTCGGTCCTTCGACACGTTCGACTACTGGGTACAACACCGTTTCTTCAAATTCGATATGCGGTCCACCTACCAGGTCGATGTGATCTGCCACCTGTCGAGCTTCATCGTCGTGAGCCGTCTTGAGTGCTTCGAGCAGTGCCGCGAACCCACGAGTGAGTTTGCGGTGATCCGTCGCGAACTCCTCTTCCAAAGCGATGCGAGCAGTCTTCATAAAAATGTCTCCAACAGAGGCGTTTGGAAGGGTACCGAGAACGCTCACCGCACACCCTGAATCGATCGAGACGCCCCGGTCGGAAAAACCTGTTTCGAACGGGCGCGAGCAGAAACATCATTACCCGACGTTCTTGCTCCCTCCAGGTCCATATCATTCCATCCCCACAACAAATGGGATGAACAACTGGCGTTCCACTTTGGTCGAAACGCGAGAAATTTCCCGAACAGATTCAGAATTATCGTCGCTACGGATCGCCTTTTGCTTTCTCTGTCACTCTGTCAAAGCGACAAAACACTTTCGCACTTCCGTGGGAGAGCTTCCATGTGCCGTCTGTACGGGTTTCGCGCGAATGAGAAGACGAAAGTTGAATGCTCGCTCGTGCATGCGCAGAACGCTCTGCTGAGGCAGAGTCAGTCTGATGCGTTAGGACGCTCTCATGCTGACGGCTGGGGATTGGCGTATTACGAGAACAGTCATCCGACGGTCGTGCGACGCAGGCTGGCGGCATTTGAGGATCTTCACTTCAGTCACACCGCCGAGAAGATTTATTCGAACACGGTTGTCGCTCACGTGAGACTGGCAACGGTTGGCGAGGCACGAGTCGAAAACTCGCACCCGTTTCATTACGGCTGCTGGGCGTTCGCACACAACGGAACTGTTCGAGAGTTTGACAAGGTTCGTAAGTGGATGCTTGATGAGACTGAACCGTGGTTGCGGGCTCTGCGTGGCGGCGACACGGATAGCGAACATGTCTTTTACTGGTTGCTAAGCCGGATTAATGCCCACGGAATCGGGCTGGAACAGCGTCGATTTGAGCCGGAAGTGCTGATCGACATTGTGGCTGATTCCGTCGACACAATCGCCGACTGGTGCAAACAGGCCGGCGCTCAACAGGAAACAAAACTGAACTTTATCCTGACGGACGGTCGCGTGTTGATCGGCACACGATTTAACCACACGCTCTATTACGCTCGACGGAAGGGCTACGGGATTGCGAATTGTGTGGTGTCCCGCACGTGCAACACGATGCAGAGACCGACTACCGCGCGGCAATCGTCGCTTCCGAAAAGATCACGCATGAAGACTGGCAGACTGTGCCCAACGGCGGGATCGTGTTTGTCGACGAAGAGTCTCGGCTGCACGAATACGCGATCAGTGACGTGATTGGTCGCCCACTGACTGGACTCGTTTTCGAGGAGATCGTGCCGTGCCCCTGACTGGTGTGCCAATCGTGGAGCATCATGTTTACGAACCGACAGTGACTGAGTTGTCGTTCGTCGAACGCGTGCTGAGACAGGTACAGAGCGAGAATCCTCAGCTTCACAACGACGACCGCTTCGAACATCTGGTTCCTGACAGGCTGGACGAAGCTCCGGCAGTACACATTGACGATTTCAGCGAGATCGGCGGCATCGAAGGCCACTTCGACGTGCGGCACTTGCAGGATCGAGCCCGACTTCGTGCTGCAGATGGAGACATTGTTGTCAGTGGTTGCGTGGAGACACCCGGATACGAAGACTATTGCGACTGCGTACTCGGGCTGGGGCTGGTCCGCTGGCTGCACCCGGACATCCCGAAAATGTCCACACACATTGCAGGCGCGTGCTGGCAGGACCGTGACATCCGTCGCGCGCTGGTCCACGCCGCACGCTCGGACGGCCTGCGTTATGTGCATCCACATCTGGGAACGTTCGCCGTGTGGGAGCTGGCGGATCTGCTGCATCAATCCAGTCGCCAGCCGATTCACGTGATCGCGCCACCGCCGGAAGTGTCTCGTCTGGTGAACAACAAGGTTCTGTTTTCGAATATCGTTGAGAATCTGTTTGGTCAGGGATCTGTCCCCGCCACGAGATCCGCCTGGAATCGCACTTCACTGGCTGCTCAAGTGAAAGAACTCGCATGCGAGTGCGCGAAGCTGGGAATCAAGTTGCCGGATTCAGCGGGAAGTCGCGGGAATGTCGTCCTCAACGGCCAATCACTCCGGGACTGCTCGACAGAAGAAGTGTTCGCCATGCTGGCCCCCATGTTGAAGTCCGTTAATTGGGATGGCCAGAAGCAGCTCCTGGTCGATTGCTGGGAACCCAATGTACTGTCAAGTCCGTCGGTGCAGACCTGGATTCCACCCACGGCAAGTGGACAACCGGTGATTGAAGGCCTGTTCGATCAGCAGACGTCTGGAGTCACGCAACGATTTGTCGGAGCACGTTACGCCAGGCTGACGGACGCGCTGAGAAACGACCTGGTGAGAAAGAGCACGATACTGGCGTGGCTCTTTCAGCAACTGGGCTACGTCGGTCGCTGCTCGTTTGACACCATCGTCACGGGCGATGACCTCGAACATGGACGCATTGAATTCGTCGAGTGTAACGGCCGCTGGGGCGGAACCTCGTTGCCAATGACTCTGATGAATCGTCTGCACGGAGACTGGACAGCGCGTCCCTACGTGACGGCATATGTCAGAATTCCCGGATTGGACCGACTTTCGTTCGCCACGCTTCTGAAAGAACACCACAGCGAACTGTTTCAGGCAGCCACCAGGTCGGGATCGCTGCTGCTGTTCACTCCGGGACGAATTGCTCATCAATCGGCGATTGATGTTCTGGCCATGGGAGAGACTGAAGAAGCGGCACGAGTAAACTGTGAGGTATTCGTCGATCGGTTGCGACACCGTCTGGCGGCAGCGGATCCAGTGACACCACGACAAGGACAGCAACACGAACAGCAGCCCGCTTCAGAATCGAGCTGTCCAGGCTGATGCCAGTTCAGCGGCGCACTTTTTGCTCCTGCAACAATCTGATACCCAACCAGAACCGTCATCATCGAAGCCAGGAGAGTCACCATGATCGCTACAGCCGCTCCACAGCGAATCCAACCCGCTACAAAAAACGATCGCTCCGCGAGTCGCTATGGCCCGGTGTGCCAATGGCGGCTTGTCGATCATTTCAACACGGTCGAAGACGCCGAACAGGCTGTGGACGACCTGCGTGACGAGGGTATCCAGGCACAAGTGTCTCTGATTGACGGCCTGTCCGTGATCGCGAAACGCGATCAAGCCTGTGATCTGTCGCTCTGCCAGGTGCCTGTCCAGTAACAGATCCCTCGCTCGTCTCTCAAGTCTGGGATTCTTTCGTCAGAGGTGACCGACGGGCGGCGCTCTGCTCTGCAGGATCAAAGGACATTCCAGAACTGATCGAGAAACATTGACGATGCCGGACGCATTCCCCAGACCGATTCACGAAATCGCCCGGCAACTCGGACTGGGATCCGACGATGTTGAACCGTACGGCTGGTTCAAGGGTAAGCTGAAAGCCGGACTCGACGTACAACGACACTCCGAGAAAGTGGCCCGGTATGTTGGCGTGACGGCCGTCAACCCTACTCCACTGGGTGAGGGGAAAACCGTGACGGCGATCGCACTGTCGATGGCCTTGTCGCAACTGGGACATCGGTCGATCGCCACATTGCGTGAACCGTCGCTGGGACCAGTGTTTGGTATCAAAGGAGGAGGTGCTGGAGGCGGTAAGGCAACATTGTTGCCCGCCGATGACATCAACCTGCATTTCACTGGCGACATGCACGCGGTCGCGGCCGCGAACAATCTGCTGGCTGCGATGATTGATAATCACGTCCAACGCGGTCAACGGCCCGTTGTCGACCCAGCGACTATTTCGTGGCGGCGATGCGTCGACATGAATGACAAGGGGCTGGCTCATATCGTGAGTGGTCTCGATAACCGACCGCAGGCTCCTCTGCGTGAAACCGGTTTTGATCTGACGGCCGCGTCAGAAGTCATGGCCATCCTGTCGCTGGCGACAAGTCTTACAGATCTGCGACAACGACTCGGTCGTATCACGGTCGGTTTTACAGAGACTGGAGAGCCTGTCATCGCTGACGATCTGCAATGTGCTGGAGCAATGGCGGCGCTCCTGCGAGACGCACTGCGACCGAATCTGGTGCAGACCTGCGAACACACTCCCGCGTTAGTACACACTGGACCGTTCGCGAATATCGCTCACGGCAATAGCTCTGTGCTGGCGGATCAGATCGCGATGCAAGTGGCAGACTTTGTCATTACGGAGAGTGGGTTCGGAGCGGATTGCGGTGCCGAAAAACTCTTCAATATCAAATGCCGGACAAGCGGCCTGCGTCCCAGTGCAGAAGTACTGGTCTGCACGGTTCGAGCCATCAAGTACCACAGTGGCCAGTTTGACGTTCACCCTGGTCGGGAGTTGCCGGTCGAAATGCTTGACGAAAACCCGGACGCACTGCGGGCCGGCATCGCCAACCTGCAGGCTCATGTCGACATCATTCGTCGCTTCGGCGTGCCAGTGATCGTCGCGATCAATCGGTTTCCGTCCGATGTGGATGGCGATATCAATCTGCTGAAGCAACTGGCCAATGACATGGGTGTGGAAGCTGTCGTGATCGAGCCATTTACGAATGGTGGAGCGGGCACCGTTGATCTGGCGCGAACTGTCGTTGACGTCTGCAGTAGTGACTCACACTTCGAGTTTCTCTACCCGTCAGATCTTCCACTCGAAGAAAAGCTGGAAGCTGTGGCGACGGAGATCTACGGAGCGGACGGAGTCGATCTCCTGGCTGGGGTTCATGGCAAACTGCAGACATATTCATCGCTGGGCTTCGGAGATCTGCCGATCTGCATCGCAAAGACTCAGTATTCGCTCTCTCACGACCCGAAGCTGTTGGGACGCCCGAAAGGTTTCCGGCTTCCGATTCGCGACGTGCACCTGGCATCAGGAGCCGGTTTCATTTACGCGATTGCCGGAGACATTTCGACGATGCCCGGTCTGCCACGCAGTCCGGCGGCGCAACGAATCGATATTGATAAAGACGGCCAGATTGTAGGTCTCCAGTGATGCAAGGGCGTAACCGCCGTCCTTCCGGCAGATGTGGAAGGGTGTGAGAAACAGTGAACGGCGACCTGATTTTGAAAGGATTCCATGAAAAAACATGGGCATGCGTTGCTGACGTTTGCCTGTTTCCCCACATGGAGGTGTCGTGATGGTGTTGTCTCAGAAAACTCGGTCAGCAGCGTCGCTGAATGTGAAACGGCAGCAGCGACTCGTGCAACGAACTGTTTACTGGTGGAACGGTGCTGGCCAGTTATCAACGGCGTTTCAACAGATGCGAGGCAGCAGCGCACCGGACGGTTCATCCAGAGGCTGTTCGCGACCCAGTGAGCGGACGACGGTCACGGGAGCCTGCACGCGAGCCTGAATCCGGCCGATCACAGCCGCTTCGCGCGAAAGTGCCGAACGGCGCAAGGCAGCCACGACAGCCTCGCCGTATCCAGCCGAAGCCGCGATCAGCAGTGTGCCTTCATTGGCGATATGGAGTGGATCGAGTCCCAGCAGTTCCGCCGCTCCGCGCACGTCCGGCGTAGTGGGAATAGCCGCTTCGTCAACCGTCAGCGTGTGACCGCAGGCGGCGGCCCATTCATGGAGCACCGCCGTCACGCCGCCGCGAGTCGCGTCGCGCATGGCTCGGATGCGCGGATTCGCTCCATGCAGTAATTCCGAGTCCCGCAGGCACTGCACCGGTTCGCGCAGGCAGGCACAATCGGATTCCGGCGGAGGTGTGAGGCCCAACTGCTCACGTGCGGCCAGAATGGCGATACCATGACGACCGATCGATCCACTGACGATCAGCTCGTCCCCGACGCGTAATGATTCAGGACCGGGCGGCGCGGGGGGCAGAACCCGGCCGATACCGCTGGTGTTGAGAAACAGTCCGTCGACAGCACCACGCGGGACGACCTTGGTGTCACCGGTCACAACACGAACGGCTGCTTCGGTCGATGCGATGGCGACGCTGTCGAGGACGCGTTCCAGCACGGCGACCGGCAAACCTTCTTCGATGATCAACGACAGACTCATCCACAGCGGTTCGGCGCCGGCCACGACGAGATCGTTTATCGTACCAAACACCGCCAGCCGTCCGATGTCGCCGCCTGGAAAGAACAACGGTGAAACCACAAAGCTGTCCGTTGTGAAGGCCAGCTCGCCATTGACCGCCGGTAAAACAGCGGCATCACCCGGACAGCCAGGCGTTTCACCCTCCGGACAGAATCGCGGCAGGATGCGGTTCGTAATGAGTCGACGCTGCAGTCGCCCGCCCTCGCCGTAAGCCAGAGTAATCCGGTCCGATTCTGCGGTGATCGGAACCGGACAGCAGAGTTGCCACGCGGGCTGCGTCATCAGTCATTTCCTGTTCAGGAACGGGGCAGTATCAGGTTTCGGGATTCTCGCAGGGGCGAGTCCCTATCGGCAGGCAGCAATGGCCGGATGCGCTATCGGTGTGCCGGAACAACCGGTCGGTATTTGAAGTAAGCGGCGCAAGCACCTTCGGCAGAAACCATGGGTGCTCCGAGTGGCGAGTCCGGCGTACAGCGAGTTCCAAATGCAGCGCACTCGACCGGCTTGATCAGACCGCTGAGCACTTCGCCGCTGCGGCACTCTTCGTTAAGTTGGCAGCCTGTACCGCACACATCAGGCGATGCTGCAAATCGCCGCGCGGCATCAAACATCTGGAACTCCGAGCGCAACCGGTATCCGCCTGACGGGATGATCCCCAGTCCTCGCCACGGTGTGTCAGTGATCTCATAAACCTGACGGACCACATTTTGAGCCGCATTATTACCGGCTCGCTGAACATTGCGGGCGTAGCGATTGGTGACTTCGGCCTGTCCTGATTCAATCTGAGTCACGCATTCGCGAATTCCGTCGAGCAGATCAACCGGTTCGAATCCTGTGACCACAACGGGTGTCCGATGCCGCTGCACGAATTCGGTGTAGTCGGCGAAACCAGTCACCGTGCAGACATGTCCCGCTGCCAGAAACCCTTCGACTCGACACGCCGGCGCCTGCATCAGCGCTTCCATCGCTGGCAGGACACGCACGTGCGAAACCAGCAGGCTGAAATTATCGAGCTGCAACTCGGCGGCCTGCAGCAGAGCCAGCGCTGTCGCCGGTGCTGTCGTTTCAAATCCGACGGCAAAAAAGACCACCTGCTGATCGGGCGACTGTCGGGCAAGCGATACGGCATCCAGCGGCGAGTAGACGATCCGCACGTTGCCACCTTCACTCCGAACGTCCAGCAGACTGCGCGACGAACCGGGAACGCGCAGCATGTCACCAAAACTGGTCAGCACGACGTTCGGTTGCAGAGCCAGCTGCTGCGCGAAATCAATCGCCTCCGCTGGCGTCACACAAACCGGACACCCAGGCCCGTGAATCAGTTCCACGCAGTCCTGCAGTTCTTCCTCGATTCCATGACGCAGCAGCGAATGCGTCTGTCCGCCGCACACTTCCATCAACACGCGAGGTTCCGTCACGGTCCGTCGGATTTCATCAATCAGCTTTCTGGCGAGTCGGGGATCGCGATATTCATCCAGATACTTCACAACTCACCCTCCGCATCCTCGAACTCACCCAGTCGAGCCAGATCATCAAGCGTCCGCTGCGCTTCGGCGGCATTCACCCGGCAGATGGCAACGCCTGCGTGAACAAGGACGAAATCACCTTCGACGGCATCGGTTACACACGCCATGTGACAGACCCGCCGAATACCATCGAATTCCAGCTCCGCCTGCGCAAACGTGGCGTCACGATTCAACCAGCGTACGACTCGCCCCGGAATGGCCAGACACATCTCAATCGTCTCCTGAAACTTCCGCACGCCGCTGAGGCTCACGCCGTACAGACGAACGCCGTTCACGCTCACGCCTCAGACGTGCCAGTGCAATCGCCAGTTGTCCCACCGCCAGTCCGCCATCATTCGGTGGGATACTCGAATGTCGGCCGATGTCGAGACCAGACTCCTGCAACGCGTCCAGCACCAGTTCGGTCAACAACCGATTCTGAAACACGCCTCCGGTCAGTATGACCGGCAATCCTGTCTGCTGACAGACATCAGCGACTCCCTGCGCCAGACCGCGATGAAACCGCATCGACATGACGGACGCCGGACATTTTTGGGATCGATCGTCGAGTATCTGCCGGATCATTGGTCGCCAGTCAAGCTGCAACGGCGTTCCTTCCAGAACGGGCAAGCGGTAAGTCCCCGTTGCGGTTCTATCAGCTGCCGACTCCAGCCGCATCGCCAGCTGACCTTCATAACTGGCAACAGTGTCTCCAAGAATCAAAGCCGCCACTCCATCAAACAACCGTCCGACACTGCTGGTGATCGGCGCCAGCGATGCGTTGCCGACCAGTGACAGTACTGCATTGACTGAATCGTTCTGAACAGTCAGGTCGCGCAGCACGAGTCGCGCGGCCTCGTTTCCACGGGCGAGTTGCACCAATGCCGCTGCCACTCGCCACGGCTGTCGCACTGCCTGTTCTCCGCCGGGCAACGCGAACGGCAACAGATGACCGATCCGATGGAATTCGTCGGCGGTTGCTCGCAGAAACTCGCCACCCCAGAACGTTCCGTCCGGTCCAAATCCAGTACCGTCGAACGCCAC
>JABMPE010000724.1 GCA_013203845.1 Rhodopirellula sp.
ATTTACGACAACGCGTTCTACTGGCTTGACGAATTCCATCTGGATGGGCTGCGGTTCGACATGACGCTCTTTATGCGAACCGTCGATGGGGCCAGTTCGGGTCACGACCTGCCTGACGGCTGGAGTCTGACGCAATGGATCAATCGCGACATCAGCGGGAAGTTCCCAGGCCGAATCACCATCGCCGAAGACCTTCAGAACAACGAGTGGCTGACCAAGCGGACGGACATGGGAGGCGCGGGATTTGGTGCCCAGTGGGACGCGAACTTCGTGCATCCCATCCGTCAGGCCGTAATCGGGGCCGTTGACGAAAGCCGCTCGCTGGCATCGGTGCGTGACGCGATCGTCTTCAGCTATAACGGCGACGCCTTTCAACGCGTTGTCTATAGCGAGTCGCACGACGAGGTCGCCAACGGCAAGTCGCGTGTTCCTTCAGAGGTTAACGAGGCCGATCCTGAAAATTTCTTTGCCCAAAAGCGGTCCACGTTGGCGGCCGGGTTGGTATTTACTGCGCCGGGCATCCCCATGCTCTTCCAGGGTCAGGAGTTCCTGCAAGGAGGCTGGTTCCAGGACACGGTGCCTCTGGACTGGCACTTGAACGACGAGTTCCATGGCATCCTGCGTCTATATCGCGATCTGGTTCAACTCCGTCTGAATTGCGCCGGTCAGACCCGCGGGCTCTGTGGTCGCGGCGTCAAAGTCTATCACGTCAATGAAGAAACCAAGCTGCTCGCCTTCCACCGCTGGGACAAGGGGGGACCGGGCGACGATGTGGTGGTGGTCGCCAACTTCGAGAATCAGCCGCGCGGCAATTACGCGATTGGTTTTCCGCAACCAGGACTATGGCGCGTGCGGCTCAATAGCGACTGGCGAGGGTACAGCGACGACTTCAGCGACTTCGCCAGCCAGGACGTGACCGCCACGGCTCAGGACTACGACGGTTGCCCTGCGCGGGGCAGCGTAGAGATCGGGCCATACAGCCTGTTGATCTTGTCCCAGGATCCCTGAGCGGGACCACACTGCGAAAATGATTTTGAATCCACCTCTACGAACAGTCGAAGGTGGCCTGAGTGATCATGTCTCCGTCCTGAACTCGCTGAAAAGTCATTAAATCACGCTGAGCGCTGCCGTCCAACTCGAAATAAGCGTGCTCGCTTTCAGCCGAAAGTCGATGCAACACCGATTCGACCTTCCGATTGCCGAGATAGTTCAGCCCCACAGATGTGGACGCCGCTGAGTCGGCTGGGGACAAGCGTGAAATATGCCGCGACTCGCTCCGCTTGTCATACAGTTTATTGTTATTGGCTCCCGCCCACTTGTATCGCCAATAGTACACAATGGGATACAGACTGTCGGAGAAAGAGAGAAAGGAACAGACAACCTTTCCCTGGCAAAGTAGCAGTGAAACCGGACGCAACAATTCCCGCGTTACTCACTCTGAAGCCGGTGGTGGCGTTCGAGTTCGATGAACTGGGCAACAAGGTCTGAATGTGACTGGATGCGGAAGATGTAGCGAGGAACCTGTTTGCCTGTTGATTTGGACATAAAGGGATCGCCCCAGAAGCTCAACAGTGCTTCCGGTTTGCCGGTGGCGTCGCTGTCGCCGAGGATGAATGACACGGTCTGAGGCAGGTCTCGCCAGCAGGGCGGTGCGACTTTTTCGCTTCCCCGGCACTCGCTGATTCTGGGGGCCATGTACTGGTCCCAAAGGTTCTGCTCGCTGCGATCCGAAACGAACTGGATCGACGTCACCTGCGGATTCTCGATGGCTGGACGCAGCAGCAGATCGAACACTTCCTGTGTTCGAAACATCAGAAAGCACACGTTGAACCAGATCATGTCGCCGCGTGCAGACTCGACAAAACGCTGGCTCTCGGCTCTCAGATGGCGTGGTCCGACAAGGATGGCCTCTGGCGGTTCCAGCGACAGTCGAACATCCTGCACAGTCGACTTCAGTTGAGTCAGCGTTTCCGCAACGTGGTCATCCTGACTTTCTCGACGTAAATCCCGAAACAGCAGGAGTGCGAGCAGCACGAGCACGAGCGTGAAGAGGACGTCGACATCGACGACATGCAGCAAGTGCAGGATGACCGCGATCACAGCGGCAGCAATCCCGGCAATAATGTCCCAGTCGAATCGAAGCAGCCTCTTCACTGCGCACCTTCCTTTTCAGACAACAGCGATTCGACTCGATTGTTATCAACTGGACAGGATTGTCACAAGAATCGAAGCGTCTTCGAGACAGTGAAGCGCGTGTGGTTCTTCCGCTTCGAGATAGAGCAGCTGACCTGCGCAGAGTTCTTCGGTTTTTCCCAATGCCGTGAAGGCAACGCGGCCTTCCAGGCACTGAACGATAATCGCACCGGGAGCTTTGTGCTCCGGAATGACTTTCCCATTGTGCATCACGATGCGAATGACTTCGATCTGCTCTGTCTTGAAAAGAGTCGACGTCTTCGTCGTCGTCAGTGATGAGCCGAACGGCTTCACATCGACGACTTCACCCGGTACTGCGTGATTCATTGCCATCAGTCTGGCCTCCGAAACGAGTGTCCCGTTTTCAATCCAGCCACAAACACAACCAGTGCAACAGCTCCCAGAAAGAACACGGTGTCGCCGGGCACCCGCATCCAGCGCAGTGTTTGCATGAGATCGGTCTGCATGAACTCGCTGCTGCGGGCGTACCAGTAGCCGTGTTCGACCGATGCCCACGTCTGCATTAATCCGACTGGCAACAGACTCAGCACACACATCGCCAGCAAGCCGCCATTCAGCGTCCAGAACGAGAATCGCAGCAGGCCGTCTTTCCATTCGCGTCCGGGAATCAGGACTCGCAGGCAAACGAGCATCAGGCCGATGCCCAGCATTCCGTAGACGCCGAACAGTGCGGCGTGCCCGTGCAGCGGCGTCGTGTTGAGTCCCTGCATGTAGTACAGAGCGATTGGCGGGTTGATCATGAACCCGAACAGCCCGGCTCCGACCATGTTCCAGAAGGCGACGGAGATGAAGAAGTAGATCGGCCATTTGTAACGCTGCACCCACGGCGATGTCCTGGAACGCCGCAGGTCTTCCATCGCATCGAAGCCAACCAGACACAGGGGAACAACTTCGAGAGCACTGAACACGGAGCCCCATGCGAGGGCCACGGTGGGAGTCCCCGAGAAGTACAGATGGTGGCACGTGCCGATGATTCCGCCCGACAGAAAGATCGTCGCCGACAACAACGCCGAGGCAGCAGCAATGCCGGGACGGACCAGATTCAACCGCATGAAGATGAAGGCGATGACGGTTGTGGCGAAGACTTCAAAGAACCCTTCGACCCACAAGTGAACGACCCACCAGCGCCAGTACTCGACCATCGACAGATGCGTGTGTTGTCCCCACGTCAGCCCCGCTCCGTAGAACAAGGCGATGGCGGCGGTCGAAACGGCCAGTAAGGCCACAAGCTGCTTTTGATCACCCTGCTTTCGAAGTGCCGGACGCAAAACTCGAATCATCAGGAACAGCCACAGCAGCAGCCCGCCAAGCAGTGCGATCTGCCATGCTCGCCCGAGGTCCACGTACTCGTAGCCCTGATGGCCGAGATAGAATGACACGGTGTCCGACATCTTGTTGTGGATACTCAGCCATTCGCCGGTCAACGAGCCGACGACAACAAGCAGCAAAGCGCCGAACAGGATATTCACGCCCAGTCGCTGACCCTTCGGTTCCTGTTCGCTCACCAGCGGGCCGATGAACAGCCCTGCTGCCAGCCACGCAGTGGCGATCCAGAACAGCCCCATCTGAATGTGCCACGTGCGAGTCACGCTGTACGGCAACCACTCGGAAAGCGGGAATCCATAAAACCCATCGCCTTCGACTCCGTAGTGCGCCGTGATGACTCCCAACAGCATCTGCACGAGGATCAGCGCCGACACGACCCAGAAGTATTTGACGGTGGCCCGCTGCGACGGCGTGGCTTCCCATTGTCCGAGTGGATCAACTTCCGGGGCGACTGGTTCTTCCTCTTCGCTGCGACGGGACGCATACCACCATGCCATCCCGGAGATTCCGGCCAGCAGCATGATGATGCTGACACCGGTCCAGACGACCGCTTCGCCTGTCGGACGATTTCCAACCAACGGCTCGTAAGGCCAGTTGTTGGTGTAGGTGATGTCATCGTCGGGCCGATTTGTTGAAGCCGCCCACGATGTCCAGAAGAAAAAAGCCGACAGTTGATGCAGCCGATCCGGGTCCGTCACCGCTCCGGCAGGAATCGCATAGTCGGTCTTTCCGTTGGAAAACACGTCGGTGTAGTGAGCGAGATTCGATTCGAAGGCATCCGCGCGGACAGAATCAACAGTCACGGTGCCAGTCGTCAGATCGTAGGTGTTGGTTTTCATCAGCTTCGACAGGCGACCGCTCAACTGCGACTGGCGTTCTTCGCCAAGCTGTTCAAAGTCCGAACCAAACTCCGTATTTGCCCAACGGTCGAGGATGAAGACCGCTTCCCGATGCAGCCAGTCCGCTGTCCAGTCGGGAGCGACGTAGCTGCCGTGTCCCCACACCGAGCCAACTTCCATGCCGCCCATCGATTGCCAGACATTCTGGCCAGCGGAAATGTCGCCTTCGTCAATGATGACTGTGCCATCGGTCGTCACCGCCTTCGCAAAGATCGGCGGGGCTTCCTGATAGATGCGTGTCCCAATCCAGCCAAGAACCAGAAACGAACAAAACATCACCAGACCGAACGCTATCCAGAGTCTCTTCATTGTGTTTCCAATAGAAATATGACGAGGTTGTTCTTGTGATGGTGACGACGTTCGCGAACGGTTTGACGTGAGTCGGCGTGCCTTAATCGCCTGATCCGCTCGTCCAGTAGTCTGGCAGGCCGGTCTTCGTCTCGCGAATGATTTCGACAATCGCGGCACGATCGGACGCGCTCAGGTGCGAGAACTTCTTTTCCGGCTCCGTGGCCGTCAGAACTTCCCACAACCTGTGCCACACGTGCTCGCGCATCTCGGCGGGCAGCGCATCGAAGGCTTCCGAGTAAATCAAATAGCTGCACGGGTACCGGAAGAGTCTGGTGTTGAGGTCGAAGTCTCGAAGAGACCGTCCCTGCGCGTCACGCTTCCCGGATTTCGCGAACAGTTCGGTGTAGCCCGACGTCCCGCGGATCGCAGCCGACAAGGGAGCCTCATCCACAAGCAGCAGAGCTTCGACCAGATCGTCACCGGCGCTGTGGACTCGTCGCGTCGTACTTTCCAGACGATGGCCCGGTTCGTTGCCGAGTGCCTCGTTCATCGTCTGTTCGTAGTGCAAAGCCTTTCGGGTTTCGTAGCTGGCGTTCGTCAGCCGGTTGTGAACCAGTGTCTGATGCTCCATCACCATCAGCGCCACGATGTCGCTGTGCGACGTCAGGTAGTGACTGACTCGAAACCGTTTCGACAGGTCTTCGACGTTGTGCCCCTGCGAGTTGTCGACCGGCTCATAGACGCGTTTCGTGCGGGTGATCAGATTGCCGACATGCGACTGCGAGCCGTGGGTCCCGGTCACGTACCACCCGCCCCAGCGATCTTTCATCGGAGTCGTGTGATCGACTGTGCGACTGCCGGCGGAGAACAGGGGCTGTCCACTGGCGTCCACGAACAGCGACCTCACGACGTGTCCCGGTACACCACCGGTCCGTGATGAGCTGTGGCAGATCAGACAGTTGTCAATGCGCCGTTCAAATCGCGGTTCGTCGGATGACTCCTGATCGAGCGTGTAGAAAACCGTGCCCAGTTGCGGATCAACCACCGAAACTTCCAGCACATCACCCGACTGGCAATAGCCGATGTAGACGTCGTCGTTGAAGTAGAGAGCTCGCGGAGTACGCGGCGAAATCCGGTGCCGCTGCAGACTCGTCTTCGAGAACACCAGCATCTGCGATTCCACAGGCACGGAAAGCGACGCCAGCACGGCCTTGAGGTATCCGTGTTCCATATCGAAGGTTAGCGTCTGGCGACCGGAATCAATACCGGCCTGTAGTCGAGAGATACAGTTATCGGGCGAACTGTCTCGATAGTTGATCGGCGGGCGGTCGAATTCATCTGCCGCCCAGGCAGACGCAGAAACGATTGCGAAAACGGTACAGGCCACAAAAGAAACAGCAGTTCGAATCGTCATCAGAACGTCCTCAAAAGCCTTTTCGGAGCCAGCGTTGCCGTGGTTCCAAGAATACCGCTTGAAATATACACGTCAAGGTGTAGGATGCGGTCAATTAGACAAAGGGTAGAATTCATGCTGTCAAAAACTGCCGAGTACGCACTACGGACTGTGGCGTGTCTGTCTCGCGATGGGAGCCATGCAGAACGCGCCGATGTGCTGGCTGAGCAGACCAAAGTTCCGCGCCGGTACTTGAACAAGGTGCTGAAAGACCTTGTTGAGTCGGGACTCGTTTCTTCGCGGCCCGGTCCTGGCGGGGGGTATTCGCTGTCGCGTTCTCCGGACGAGATCACGATTCTCGATGTCGTGAACGCAGTCGGTCCGCTGGAACGTATTCGTCACTGCCCGCTCGGTCTGCCATCGCACACGCAGTTGTGTCCTCTCCACAAAGAACTCGACAAAGCCTACGCAGCAACGGAAGAAGCATTCGCCAGCGTGACACTCGGGCAAATCCTGCGGTCAAAGGACCGCATCGTGCCGTTGTGCGAAGTGGCGCTGGAGTAAGACTCACTCGCTGGAATCGTCGCGATTCACACTGATCGATCTGACAACTCAATTCTCTCGACAAAGGCAACCCGATGAAGGCAATCTGCATACGACTGACAGGCTTTCTCGCCGGCATACTGGCTCTCACCGTCGCTCTTCACGCCCAACCGCCGTCAAACGGCTCCTTGAAGACGGCCGCCGAGAAGCGTGCGTTCGAGAAGTCACAAGCGGAAGCCGCAGAGCGGGACGCGAATCGCGTTTCTGTGGAAGTGGCTCGCGATCGCGCCACACTGATGCACGACATCTATGCCGCGACACTGGATGTGATACATCACCGGTATTTTCACGCTGACAGAGCAGTCATCCCGGCTCGGGCGATGGAAGACGTGTTCTCACAGATTCAACGAAAATCACAGACGGAAGCTCGCTGGATATCGGTGAATCTGAAACCGATGAGTCTCGACCACGAACCGGAAACCGCTTTCGAAAAGCAGGCCGCAAAGACACTGTCCACCGGCAAAGAAGAATTCGAGGTCGTTCAGGATGGCTACTACCGC
>JABMPE010000725.1 GCA_013203845.1 Rhodopirellula sp.
CACCTCGGATGGTGCTGGCACCACGGCAGCCATCAATGTCGCCGAGAACTCCACGGCAGTCACCACCGTCACCGCCACCGATGCCGATCTGCCGGCCGACACCCTCACGTACTCCATCACCGGTGGAGCAGACGCGGCGAAGTTCTCGATCGATTCGTCCAGCGGTGTGTTGACATTCGCATCCGCTCCCGACTTCGAAACACCGACGGACACCGATACCGACAATGTTTACGAGGTCACGGTCGAAGTCACGGATGGCACGCTGACGGATTCCCAGGATATCTCGGTCACCGTCACGCCGCTCAACGATAACACGCCCACCATCACATCGGATGGTGCTGGACCCACGGCGGCGATCGACGTTTCCGAGAATTCATCACTGGCCACCGTGGTTACCGCGACGGATGCAGATCTGCCTGCCGAAAGTCTTTCATACTCCATCACCGGCGGCGCGGACGCGGCCAGATTCCTGATTGATAGTTCGTCGGGAGTGCTGCAGTTCGTTGCGCCACCGGACTACGAAACCCCAATCGACGCTGGTAACGACAATGTCTATGACGTCATCGTTCAGGTCACGGACGGAACTTTCAGCGATACGCAGGCCATTGCAGTTACTATCTTGAATGCCAGCGAAGTCGCGACCAGTTTTGCCGATACGGCGATCTGGCGTTCCAGTGGCGTTACTGCTCCTATTGCCGCTACCTGGGACGGTTCGAGCTTCGGAACTGCCGAGAAAACGGTAACTGTCGGACAGTGGCGAATCATTGATGGTGCAGAATCGCCTTCACGCGACGAGAAGATTGTCGTCGGTGTCAGCTCCGCGGGTGTCATCTCCGGCGAGATGTACTCGGGCGGAAGCTGGTCGGCTCTGCCGTTCTCGCTGGCGTCAGGTGCATCGTCCGGTGAACACGGCTTCGACGTTGTTTACGAAAGTGTATCGGGCAATGCGTTGCTGGTATGGAACAATGGTTCGACAGGGACAAACAGCGTTTCCTACCGCACCTGGGACGGTACCAGCTGGTCCGCCGAGCAGACCGCCACCGCACCGTTGTCGGGAAGGGCGACTCAGATCAAGCTGGTATCCGATCCAAATTCCGACTCCGTCATCATGCTGGTCACAACCAGTTCCTCAGACGACTATGCAATCGTCTGGGACGGCAATAGCTGGGGAACTGGCAGTACTCTGGGAACGACTTCGGGGCAGACAAGTGACTCTGCCGTAGCCATAGAGTCGCTCAGTGGGCAGGGTCTTGCGATTTATGACGACGTCGCCGGTGGGACGGAACTTGATTACCGCGTGTGGAATGGCAGTACCTGGAGTGCCGCCTCGACGCTCAACCCTCCAGCCGGTATTACGGGCGATCCTCGCTTCGTGATAACCGCATCCGATCCATTGTCCGATCGCATCGCCCTCGCCGCGCTGACATCATCGAATGAGATCTGGTTCTCCATCTGGGATGGGAGTACCTGGACCTCCTCGATAACGGCTTCCACGAATGCTTCTACCTCCAGTTCGATAAGTATGGCGGTCAGCTTTGAAAGTGAGACTGGCCAGCTTCTGGCAACTTATGCCGAGTCGGGAAATACCACGGTAAGCTATCTGACCTGGACCAGTGCAGGTGGCTGGTCCGCTGCTTCCTCGACGCCCTCAATTGGTGGCGTACCGAACTCAATGACCTTGTCATCCGATGTCGATACTGACCGCATCATGCTGGCGGTACAGGATTCCAACAGCGACCTGCATTACGTGCAATGGGATGGCTCCAGCTGGGGCGCGGTCAACACGCTCGATCTCGACACCGGAGAGACGTCGGCCCAGCCGTTCCTGTTTCTCTACGACGCTTCGACTAACGTCGATCCGGCAATCACGTCAAACGGTGCCGGCGCGTCGGCATCTATCAACGTCGCTGAGAATTCAACGGCAGTCACAACAGTCATCGCGACTGACACTGATCTTCCAGCTCAAACGCTAAACTTTTCGATCACTGGTGGAGCTGATGCGTCACAGTTCTCCATCAATAGTGTCAACGGAACTCTTCGCTTTATCTCAGCCCCGGATCGCGAAGCACCGACGGATGCTGGAAGCAACAACGTTTATGACGTAATCGTCTAGGTCAGTGACGGCGACGGTGGTACGGATACACAGAGTATCGCAGTTTCCGTAACAGACCTCGACGAGTTCGACATCACCGCGATCAGCGATAACGACGCCACGCTCGATAACGTTGACGAGAATGCCGCCATCGGCACGACCGTCGGCATCACCGCCTTCGCCAGCGATGCCGATGCCACCACCAGCGGCATTCTCTACACGCTCGACGACGACGCGGCAGGACAGTTCGCCATCGACGGAGCCACCGGACAGGTCACCGTCGCTGCAGCCATCGACCGCGAAGCTGGAGCCACACGCACCATCACCGTTCGAGCCACCAGCGACGACGGTTCCACCAGCACGCAGAACTACACCATCGCCATCAACGATCTCAACGACAACGCTCCAATTGTTGACACAGACCAGGCATTCAGCGTGTCTGAGTTTGCTGCAAACGGTGACAGCGTTGGAACGGCCACCGCAACGGACCAGGACGCCGTTGGGACCATCTCGAACTGGATGATTGTCAGCGGAAATAATGACGGCGTTTTCGAACTCGATCCTTCATCCGGGAAGCTTCGCGTCGCCGACAACGCTCGGCTGAATTTCGAAATGACAGCGACTTATGTCCTGGGCCTGAGCGTCCAAGATGGAGCGAATACTTCTTCTACAGAGACAGTCACCATCCATGTGATTGACGAAAACGACAATCCTGTTCTGCTTGCGAACGCTGGAATTTCCGTCGTCGAAGGCGGCAGCATTGTGATCAGTTCGACTGAATTGTCCGTTAGCGACGAAGATGAACTTCCTGACGAAATTCAATACTCGGTTATTGACGCTCCAATGGCCGGCCGACTTGAGTTAATCGGCGTACCAGGTAACTCGATCAGCACTTTCACGCAGGCTGACATCGACAGCAACCGTGTTCAATTTGTTCATGACGGGTCAGAGGCGGACGACAGCTTTACCTTTGTCGTCAGTGATGGCAGTGGTGGAACAATCGGGCCAACGCTGTTTTCGATCACGAATCTGCGGGTGAACGACGCACCGATAAACCTGGTTCCAGGATCACAGCTAACCAGTGAAGACAGTCCACTGACCTTTTCATTCGCTATGGGGAACGAGATCACAGTCACCGACGTCGACCTGAACGGCGCAATGATTGGCGTTCGTCTCGTCGCCACGCATGGAACGGTCACACTGGGATCGACAGCCGGACTAGTCTTCGCCAGCGGCACCGGCATTGCCGATTCGGACGTTGTGTTCGCCGGACTGATCGCCGATGTCAACGCCGCTCTGGATGGACTCAGATTCGACCCAACTCCTGATTACAACGGGCCTGCAAGCATCCGCATTATCTCGCGAGACATGGGAAACAGTGGAAGCGGCGGTGAGCAGATCGATGACGACACGATCGACATCTTCGTCACGGCCGTCAATGACAACCCCGTTGCCACTGGTGATGAGTTTTCTACCACCGAAGACAACATCCTGACGGTCACTGCAGGCAGCGGTCTGCTCTCCAATGATGCGGACATTGACGGTGACACCCTCAGCGTGGTCGCCGTGACGGGAACTGCGAATGGCAGTCTGTCACTGAACGCGGATGGCTCGTTTGTTTACACGCCAAATCTGGATTTCAACGGAACAGATTCGTTTACGTATCGAGCGACGGATGGCAGTCTGCAGAGCGAAACCAGAACCGTCACTCTGAATGTCGCAGCGGTCAACGATGCACCAGTCTCGTCCGATGACTCATACACAATGGATCAACTCACTGTGCTGAAAGTTGAAGCCGCCGACGGAGTGCTGATCAACGACATCGATATTGAAGCTGACAAACTCCAGGCAGTTCTGATTAATGGACCACAGAATGGTCACCTGATACTCAACGCCGACGGCTCTCTGACATACACACCAGACGCAAGCTTTGCCAGCGAAGTCACGTTCACTTACAGGGCTTTTGACGGTACCGCGGCAGGTTCAATCGCCACCGTTCGAATCATCGTCCGACAAACGGTGACGTCAGGGATGCCGGGTTCCAATGGTGATGCTGTCACCGTCGAAGCTGACACGTCAGACGGAGAGGGAATGACCGACGGCAATGATAAAACAAGAATTGTCGCGGCCGGTGCGGTCAATCCAGCCGGTAACACGTCGAGTAACCTTTCAGCGAACATGCCGACGAACATGTCAATGACAGACTCAGACAGCACGACGACGGCTGCAGACGACGGGTCTACCGACAGTGATGCTGGACTGAACGGTAATCTCCATAACGAGCTTCACGCATTCGCTACCACCTTTCGAATCGATGAACGAGGAGAACTGAGAGACCGAATGACCGACCGCAGCTTCGAGGATGCTGGTGTCGTCTTCTCATCAACAGACGTTGGCTCGATGGTTTACGTGCTGGAGCAAACTGGTTTCTGGACAGAACTGGATACGTTCCAGCAGGACGTGAAGGACTCAGTTCTTCAGGAAGGCCAGTGGGAAGAGCTTGTTGTCGAAACCACCACGGTGGCCGGCACGACCCTGACCGTGGGATACATCGTCTGGTTGTTGCGAAGCGGTTCTTTCGTCTTTGGGCTCATATCGTCACTGCCTGCATGGACGATGATGGATCCGTTGCCCGTTCTTCAGAGTGGTCTCGAACGTTGTGGCGACGGTGACAACTCTGACGACGACTCACTGCTGGGCATCCTGCAGGCCCACCAGCACGGCATGGAACCGTCCGCGGAATCATTTGAAATCTGACTCTCTCCGATATTCATCCAGCCTATGAAAACGGCATCACTCAATTACGCATCGACGAAGATCAAAAATCGACTCCTCTTTTACAAAAGCAAATCTGGAATCGTACTGGCTACAACGATTGCAGGCTGGACTGAATCATGAAGTACTTTCTTCAGAAGACGCCGATCACCGTCAAACTCGCGTTCTGTGTTGTGAGTTTGATCGGCAGCGAGCTGATGGTTGCGCGCACGCTGGGTCTGATCGAGAACCAGGAAAATCTCGTGATGAAAGGTCGGTCGGATCTGTGCGAAGCGATTGCCGTTAACTTCTCGCTTCTCGCCATGCGTGAAAACGTCAGCACGATGGAGAAGTGTTTGCATGCAATCGCTGTGCGCAACGACTCAGTCGAATCCATCGGTGTAAGACGGGCAGCGGGCGAGCTAATTGTCGACGTCGGCAACCACGCTCAATTGTGGACTCCGCCCGAAGACGGACGTTCGACCACGACATCCATGATCGTTCCGATTTCCTCGCAAAGCGAGCGCTGGGGTTCGGTCGAAGTGCAATTCAAGGATACGACGACTTCACAGTGGGGGCCGTTACTCGCCGATCCGTTTCTCCGGTTGATGGCCTACATGACTGTCGTCAGCTCGATCGTGTTCTACCTGTTCTTTGTAAAAGTGCTCAGGCAACTGAATCCGGCAAAAGTGATTCCGGGACGCGTTCGTTCGGCTCTTGACACGCTGACGGAAGGTCTGCTGATCCTGGACTCACACGACACAATTGTGCTGGCGAACGAGTCCTTCAGTCAGATGGTTGGTCGCGATTCCGATGCCATGATCGGCGTGAAGGTGTCGAGCCTTCCGTGGCGACATCGCCACAGCCTGGAGTGTCTTGAAGACACCCCCCTTCCCTGGCAACTCGCCTTCAAGAATCGCGAATCGTCCACGGGGGCGCTTTTCGATTTCGATGTCAGCGACACCGAGCGTCGGACACTGGTCGTCAATGCTTCTCCCATTTTTGGTCCGAAGGGCGGCGTACAGGGTGTCCTGACAAGCGTGGAAGATGTCACGCCTCTGGAACGCAAGAAACACGAACTTAGAATGACGCTGGATCAGTTACAGAGTAAGTCCGAAGAGATTCGACAGCAGAACGAAGAGCTGGAAAAACTGGCGACAACAGATCCACTGACGGAGTGTTTGAACCGACGGTCATTCTTCTCTTATTTTGAAGAATGCTGGGCACGAGCGGTCGAAAGTAATCTGCCGATTTCATGCATCATGGTCGATATCGACTTCTTCAAGTCCATCAACGACGACCACGGACACGCGGTGGGTGACGACGTTCTGCGAGGCATCTCGTCCACGTTGCGAAACTCTGTACGACTCGGTGACATGGTTTGCCGGTATGGTGGTGAAGAGTTTTGCGTCCTGCTGCCACACACGGATATCGATACGGCTACCACGATCGGCGAAAAGATTCGACTCGCTGTTGAGGCAACTCAGTTCCCTCAGCTTTCCGTCACCGCAAGCCTCGGTGTGTCATCGATCTCACTTGGTGCCAGCGAGGCACACAACATGCTCGATCAGGCTGACAAGTGCCTGTACGTCGCCAAGCGGAACGGAAGAAACCAGGTCGTCCGCTGGGATCAGATGCCCGACGTACTGGAAATCAACGAAGCCGCTGTTTCCCGGACGCGTCCCAAAAGTTCCGATGTCGAGATGGAGAGTTCTTCGCAAGTACCTTACCGGGCGGTTGCTGCCTTGTTGTCGACGCTGGCGTATCGACACTCCGAAACAGCGAGCCACAGCCGCCGAGTAGCGGACCTGTGCCTCATGGTGGCCGATGGGCTACTCGATCTCCGAGACAACTACACGCTCGAAATCGCGGCCTTGCTGCATGACATCGGAAAGATCGGCGTCCCGGATGCCATCCTGTTGAAAAAGGGACCATTGACACGGGACGAGTGGGAAGTGATGCGGCAGCACGATCGTATCGGTGTCGAAATTGTACGAGCCTCATTCGACAGCGAACCGGTGACCGCGATCGTTCAAAGTTACCGCGCGCACTTCGGAGGAACTCGAAACCGACCGGGGTTGCCATCGGGCGAAAGCATTCCTCTGGGAGCCCGCGTGCTGGCCATCGCCGACGCCTACGATGCGATGACCACTGATCGTCCCTATCGAAAAGCTCTCTCACAAAAAGAAGCCTTTGAAGAACTCCGCCAGTGTAGCAACACTCAGTTCGATCCAAACCTGGTCGAACGCTTCATCGCCCTGGTCCACGTCAACGCAAGAGCGACGTCTGCTTCGTTGTCAGACCCATTGCTTTCCCGGAACGCGGCCTTGGGTATCGGTCAGCAGATTGAGCGCCTGATCAACGCTCTGGAAACGCAGGACTTTGACGGCATGCAGGCGCTGGCGACGCGTCTTCATTCGATCGCTGAGCAGAATGGTTTGCCGTTGTTCGCCGAGCGGGCAGAACGACTTCGAAATGTCATCACCGAAGACGGCGAACTACTGGATATCCTGGACTCGGCCAACGACCTGATCGAACTGTGTCGCTCGACACAATCCGCATGGCTTCGAACAGACCAGTCAGTGGCCGTCGCCCGCTAACAGAACCAGCAGGTTCCTCAGAAATCGGCACTTCTGGGTACTCGCGGGAACGGGATGCAGTCGCGGATGTTCTGCATGCCCGTCATCAGTTGGATCAACCGTTCGAAGCCGAGACCGAATCCCGAGTGAGGAACCGTTCCGTAACGACGAAGATCGACGTACCACCAGTATTCTTCCGGTTCGAGCCCGCACTCTTTCATACGTAATTCGAGAACATCCAGACGTTCTTCACGCTGGCTGCCGCCGATGATTTCTCCGATGCGAGGCACCAGGACGTCCATCGCTCTGACCGTTTTTCCGTCGTCGTTGCACCGCATGTAAAATGGTTTGATCGTGCGCGGATAGTCGAACAGGATGACCGGCTGCTGGAAGTGCTGCTCGGTCAGAAACCGTTCGTGTTCTGACTGCAGGTCGTGGCCCCATTCGACAGGATACTCGAACGTCTGGCCGCTGTTCTGCAGAATGTCAACAGCTTCTGTGTACGGCAGTCGGATAAATTCGTTCTCGGTGATGTTGCGAAGCGTCTCCAGCACAGTCTTGTCGATCCGCTCGTTGAAGAATTCCATGTCTTCGGCACATCGTTCGAGCACTCGGTTGATGACATGCTGAACGAACTTTTCGGCGAGAGCCATGTTGTCAGTCAGCTCGTAAAACGGCATCTCCGGTTCAATCATCCAGAACTCAGCCAGATGGCGCGTCGTGTTGGAATTCTCAGCGCGGAAGGTCGGCCCGAATGTATAACACTCGCCCATTCCGCAGGCGAAGATTTCGGCTTCCAGTTGACCACTGACGGTAAGCGCCGCTCGCTTGCCGAAAAAGTCCTGATCGAAATCCAGCGTTGTCTGCACTTCCGCAATGCGTTCCAGATTCAGCGTCGTGACCGTAAACATCTGCCCGGCGCCTTCGCAATCACTGGTCGTAATGACGGGCGTCTGAATGTAGTAAAAACCTCGGTCCTGAAAGAACTCGTGAACCGCCGCTGAGGCTGCATTTCGCACGCGAGTAATTGCGCCGAACGTGTTGGTTCTTGGACGAAGATGAGCGATCTCACGAAGAAACTCGAAGCTGTGCCGTTTCTTCTGCAGCGGATAAGTGTCGCCGTCGGCTGTTCCGTGCAGGATCAGTTCCTGAGCATGAAGTTCGACGCGCTGACCTTTACCGGGCGATTCTTTGACTTCACCGATGACCGAGACACAGCTACCCGTTGTGACATCTTTGATCGTGTCATAACCAGGAGTGTCCGCATCGACGACTATCTGAATGCTGCTGAAACAGCTTCCATCGTTCAGTTCAATGAAGGAAAAACTCTGTTTCGAGTCGCGGCGAGTTCGAACCCAGCCTCCGACCTTCACGATTTCGCCCGGCTCGGCATTCTTCAGAACCTTGACGACGTGAGTTCGCACCATAAATTCGCTCCCTCGATTGGTGATGAGCCAACTCGTGATGCACAAAGTCCGATTGTGCTCAATCAGCAGTCGACTCTCAGGGTTTCAGCGACTTGATCGCTTCTTCTCGCGTGTCAAACACATCCCACAAACGATCTACCTGCGTGACTGCCAGCACGTCCGCACAAGGACCTTTCGCTGAACAAACACAGAGCTTGCCGTTGCGAGCGGTCAATCGTCGCCAGACTCGGAACAACGTCCCCAGAAAGGCCGATCCGAAAAATTTCGTCCGAACCATGTCGACAACAATCAACGGCGGATCGGCAGACTGCGCGATCTCCAGTAATTCCGCGGCGGCAGCTTCGAGAGACGGTTCATTGAGGTTGTCGTACTGCTCACCCAGAACAATGACAGTCACGCCGTCCAGCGTCAGTGTTTCCAGATCAGATTTCGACATAACTCTGCCCACCCTGTCGGTTGCTGCCCGCCACCGCTCTGTACGTGTCTTTAAGAATCACGACGTAATATGTCAAGCAGCAGGTTACTTCCGACTTGATCGCCTGGCAGGAACACGTGAGGGAAATGTCGTGCTTCGACCATTTTACTCAGATCGTCGCTGCAAGATTGAATGCATCGCCGAGCAGCTGTCCCAGACGAACGACGAAGCGAGCGGCGTCGGCACCGTTGACTACTCGATGATCGTACGACATCGACAAAGGCAACATGAACCTCTCCTCGATTTCGCCGTCGACGATCTGCAGTTCCTTGCGACCGCGAGACATTCCCAGGATGGCGACTTCCGGATAATTAACGATCGGCGTGAAAGCCGTTCCGCCGATGCCGCCGAGATTCGTAATCGTGAAACAGGCTCCCTGCATTTCATCGAGCGAAACCTTGCGATCACGGGCGCGAGCGGCGACGTCCGCCAGCTCTGCACCGATTTCAGCAACGCTTTTCTGATCGCAGTCTTTGATGACCGGAACCAGCAGCCCGTTTGGCGTATCGACCGCGCATCCGATGTGGAAGTATTTCCGGTAAACCAGTTCGTTGGTTTGCGGATCGAGGCTCGAATTGAACTTTGGAAACTCTTTCAGGCAAACGACCGACGCCTTCATCGCGATGGCGGTCATCGTGACTTTCGGAGCGCCGGTTTTCTTTGCCATCTCTGCATATCGACGGCGCGCCGCTTCCACGTCGGTGATGTCGATCAGGTCGTGCTGCGTCACGTGCGGAATCACGTTCCAGCACATACTGAGGTTGGCCGCTGCCGAGCGGGAAATCTTGTTCATCGGCTCGCGTTCGACCGGCCCCCACTTCGTAAAGTCAGGCAGTGGTGGTGGTGCATAGCCGCCGCCTCCGCCTGAAACGGCACTGCCACCTTCCATGATCTGCTTGACGTGAGCTTTCACATCTTCCTGAGTAATTCGTCCACCCGCCGCTGAACCACTGACACCATGAAGATCAACTCCCAACTGACGTGCCAGCCGGCGAGTTGCTGGTCCGGCTGGTGCCGGAGCACGGTCATCACTGGCAGCAGAAGCAGGTGCAGGTGCAGCTTTCGGTGCGGTCGCCGATGTTGGCGTTACAACGACCGCAGCTGGTGCGGAAGCAGGTGCTGCGGTTTTTAGCGTCGAAGCGGCAGGAGTTGGTTCGGCTGCTGCTGGAGCCGCTGGTGCTTCTGCGGCGGGAGCGGTTCCCGCCGTATCCGATGCTTCGATCGTCAGCAGCACCGCCCCGACTGCAACCGTATCGCCAGGGCTGGCGTGAATTTTCACGACCTTACCACCGATCGGGCAGTCAATGTCTGCCGCAGCTTTCTCGGTTTCAACTTCGGCGACGACCATGCCTGGCTCAATCACGTCTCCCACGGAAACGGTTAGCGCAGCGAGGTCGACTTCTGAGATGCCTTCCCCGATGTTCGGGATCTTGAACTCGGCCATGGTTGTCTCTTCTGGTCGTGGGTGGTGGTCAGTTTGTCTTGAATCAAAGTGGCCAGTGAGAATTTCCCATCAGCCAGGACTCGCCAGTAAACTCGCTGCGAACCCTCAGAACTTAAGAATTCGCACCTAAGCATACAGCGGATCGACTTTGTCAGGGTCGATCTTCAGATCTGCGAGTACTTGCGGAAGCCGCCCCGTGTCAAAGTTGCCGTTCTTCGCAAGCGCCGCGAGAGTCGTGTACGTGACACATTCGGCGTCGATTTCAAAGTGACGACGAAGTTGCGGCCGTGTGTCGGAACGTCCAAAGCCATCGGTACCCAGGATGAGATAGTCGCCCGGTACCCATTCGCGTATCTTATCGGCGACCAGTCTCACGTTGTCGCTCGATGAAATGAACGGCCCGTCGATTCCCTTCAACGTCGTTTCCAGGTAACTCGTTCTGGGAGCTTCCGTCGGATGCAGACGATTCCAACGGTTAGCCTGCATGGCTTCTCGGCAAAGTTCCGAATAGCTGGTAACACTCCAGACATCGGTACCGATTCCGTACTGCGAGGCGAGCATGTCCTGAGCACGCAGCACTTCGTTCAGAATTGTGCCACTGCCGAAGAGTTGCGGTCGCTGCTTCGCCTTTGCATTGGACGATTCAGTGCTCCGCAGTTTGTACAGACCCTTGAGGATGCCATCATGACTGCCCTTCGGCATGGGAGCCATCTGGTAGTCCTCGTTGTAAACGCTGAGGTAATAGATCAGCGATTCATCGTCCTGATACATCCGCTTCATGCCGTCGCGCATGATCGTAATCAACTCGTAACCGTAAGCCGGGTCGTAGGCGACGCAGTTTGGAACGGTCGTCGCGATCAGATGGCTGTGTCCGTCTTCGTGCTGCAGACCTTCACCGTTGAGTGTCGTTCGACCGGACGTTCCGCCGAGCAGGAAGCCCTTCGCTCGTGAATCGGAAGCACACCAGATCAGATCACCAACCCGCTGGAATCCGAACATGGAATAAAAGATGTACATCGGAATCATGTTGATGCCGAGATTCGAATACGCCGTGCCAGCCGCAATGAACGACGACAAAGCTCCCGCTTCGTTGATACCTTCTTCGAGAATCTGGCCGTCTTTGGCCTCGCGGTAATACATCACCTGCGAGCGATCCACCGGTTCGTACAGCTGGCCCTTGCTGGAGTAAATGCCGCACTGGCGAAACAGTCCTTCCATCCCGAAGGTGCGAGCCTCGTCCGGGATGATCGGGACCAGCCGCTTGCCGATACCCTTGTCTTTCAGCAGAAAACTGAGGAATCGACCAAAGGCGCCGGTTGTCGAGCCGGACTTGCCGACCAGGTTTTCATCATGAAACGCCATGCACGCTTCGAGCGACGGAAGAGCGAGCTTCTCGTCCGTCGGTCGTCGGGCCGGAAGAAACCCACCGAGCGATTTGCGGCGTTCGTGAAGATACTTTGCTTCGTTGCTGTCCGGCGGTGGCTGATAGAAATCGATGTCTTCGACATCTTCGTCACTGACCGGGATGCCAAATCGGTTACGGAATTCAATCAACTCCCGCTCGTTCGCCTTCTTAACGTTGTGAGCGACGTTGCGTCCTTCACCGGCTTCACCGAGACCATAACCTTTAATCGTCTTCGCCAGGATGACCGTCGGAGATCCCTTGTGATCCATCGCCGCCTTGTAGGCTGCATGGACTTTGTCAGGATCGTGCCCGCCACGGTTCAGCCTTTCCAGTTGCCCGTCGGACATGTGCTCGACCATCTTCTTCAGAGCGGGTGAGTTAAAGAAGTGCTCGCGGATGTACGAGCCCGACTCGACGGAATACTTCTGGTACTGACCATCGACGACTTCCCCCATGCGTCGCACCAGGATGCCGTCCTCATCAGCAGCCAGCAGCTGTTCCCAGAGTCCACCCCAGATGACCTTGATGACGTTCCAGCCAGCGCCTCGGAACGCCGCTTCGAGTTCCTGAATGATCTTGCCATTGCCTCGAACCGGGCCATCCAACCGCTGCAGGTTACAGTTCACGACGAACGTCAAGTTGTCGAGATTCTCGCGCGACGCCAGTGTCAGAGCACCCAGAGATTCCGGTTCGTCAATCTCGCCATCGCCCAGAAAAGCCCAGACGTTCGATTTAGATGTGTCCTGCAATCCACGATGTTCGAGATA